>DASYCK010000040.1:0-20703 GCA_036500205.1 Polyangia bacterium
TGCGGCCTGGTGAGGTGCTGGCGCTGGGGTGGGAGACATCGATCTAGAAACGCGGCGGGCCCGGTCCAGCGCCAGGTCGGCACGGCTGCGTCGGCCCACCGAAGAGCGGAAAACCGCGCTTCGAGCCCGTGTCGGACGCGCTGGTGAAGATCCTGGCCGAGAGGATGTGACAGACCACGCCGCTTGCCGAGCCCAGAAGAACACGTCTGGCCAAAGCGTCACGGCGGAAGGCGTTGACGAGACCGGGGGGAATGACGTAAGTACCCCCCGCCCTTAGTTTTCGCCGGTGTAGCTCAGTGGTAGAGCAACGGTTTCGTAAACCGTAGGTCCTCAGTTCAATCCTGAGCACCGGCTCCAGGTTTCTCGCGGCATTCCGCGTGTTCCAGCAGGGTGAGCCTTCTGTGGTCGGTCACGGTACCGGTCGTCGTCACGTTGGCCCGGCGAACCGAACACTGCCGGTTCAATCCGGTCGCAGCTCGAGCCCCAGCACCGGCGTGCGGGTCACCACCCGGAAGCCGAAGCTCCGGTAGAGATCGAGCGCCCGATCGTTCGCGGCCTCGACATCGATGGTGACGTCACGGGCGCCGCGTTCGGCGAGCATGCGCAGCCCGCGCGCGACGAGGTGTGGTCCGAGTCCCCGACCGCGATAAGCCGGGACTCGCGCCACCATCCCGACCTTTCCCGCGCCGGGACCGAGACCCACCACGCGCACCATTCCCGCGATCCGTTCGCCGTCGAGGAGCGCTTGCCACAGGTCCGGAGCTGAGGCGATCGTCCGTCGAAAATCCTCGAGCGGTGAAAGGCTGAACGAGGGGGCCTCGGCGAACGCCAGCGCGATCGCCCCGTGCGCTTCATCGATCCGGTGCTCCTCGAACGGGGCCCACCGCCAGCCGGTCTCGAGCGCGGGCACGTCCGGTATCGCCTCTTCGCCCGTCCGGCGCATGGTCAGCGACGCGTAGATGGGTAGGAAGCCGCGCGCCTGCAACACCTTCTCTCCCCCTGCGACGTCGACCAGCCACGGGTACAGCGACACGTGCAGCGCCCGGCTCGACCCGCCCCGCGCGAACGCCAGCGCCGGCGCCACGATGAGCTCCCAGAGCTCGTCGGGGCTCAGCGCCCTCCGCACGCCGAGAACCTCGACGCTGGCCGCTCCCGCCGCGTTGATCGCCCGATCGATCACCACGCCAGCGATCGCGGGTCCCGCATCGTCGCCCCACAGCAGCACGCCCGCGGGGCCGCTCGTCATCGTCCCAAGCAGGCGCCCGACGAGCGCCCCGTCGTGCGGGCTGCCGTGCGCCACGCAGAAGCCGACCACGGCGTCTACATCGGCCGTCCTGAAGGGCAAACGTCGCAATGAAGACGCTGACCCATCCCCACCAATCCCCGCCCCCGCCATCGGGCGAGCTTACTCGACCTTCGATCCCCGCACCGGCCCCGAGTGAGCACCTACGGCCGCGTGGCCGAGCTGGCGGGGTTTCCGCGCCGAGCGAGGCCGGTGGGGCGTGCGCTGCGCGAGCTGCCGGGAGAGAGCGACGTGCCCTGCCACCGGGTGTTGAATGGCGCCGCGGCCCAACGCCCGCGCCGCCGAGACCGGCCCCGCCCGCTCCGGTGCCCGTCGATGCTCCGGTCCCGCCACCGATCGGTTCGGCGACACCACAAGCGCCCACGGCCACCAACCCGACGAACGCGACCAAACGAACCGACCTTCCTGCGGCGTCCCTCGCGCGCATGGTGCCAGCGCTCACTGGTAGACGCAGGTCAACTCGATGCCACCACCCGCGTTGTCCACTGCGCAGAGGCACGTGCTGGCCGAAAATTCGCCGGCGTCGCGGCACCCTTGCTGCGGACCGAATCCGACGAGCGGCCTCGGGCAAAGGCACATGCAACCGGGCGAGGCTACACACGTCGAGGCGTAAGGTTGGCACTGGTAAGAGGGCAAGGATCCCTGCGGGCCAGGGGACACCACGAGGCAGTACCCGTCGCGGCCGGTGCAAGTCAACGTCGGGCCGCACCGCACCGACAGGTCTCCCGGCGATCCTCCCGCGGCTCCGGCGGCGCCTCTCGCCCCTGCGACCCCTCCCGCGCCGCCGGACGGAGAGACGACTCTGTCGCCACCCACGCCCCCGCCGCCTGCTCCAGCGGATGAACCCCCCGCCGAAGCTCCACCGGTTCCCCCGACGCCACCGCGAGAACTTCCACCGTCTCCGCCGCCCCCGGGCGCCGATCGACCGGCAGCGCCCTCCCCACCTCGTCCTCCTTTGGAGCCCCCAGCCCCCGGGCCCGTCTGCCCCCCGGTTCCGCCGGTCGGCTTCGTGACGCCGCAAGCAGCGATGGCCACGGCTCCGAGAAGCGACGCAACCGTAATCGCGCCTGAACAACGCAATCGAGAGCTCACGGTCACCTCAGCGCGTTTGCGGCCATGCGCGCACGATGTGCCTGGAAGTTGTCGTCCTCCCATTTCGCCCGGAGCGCCTCCGCATCTTCGATCGTTCGGTGGCGGAACACCCCCTCGGGGAATCGCAAAGGACAGATGAGATCCGAAAGGCCCCAGACGTGCCGGATCACTTCGTAGAGCTGGCGGCTTCCCGGCTCGTAACGCGGCTCCTCAATCTCGGAGACGTCACGGAACTTTCGTACCGGCATCATTCCTCCTTCAGACCGAAGCGCCGCGCGATTCGTGCGGCATCGACGTGGTCCTTGGGGCGCACTGTTCCCCTCTTCATCCGGTAAAGCATGCTCGGGGTGACCACTGACACCGTCACTTGCCCGAACGCGACCCGTTCAGATTCGAGGCTGTCGAAATCGAACATGTCTCCGAGACGTGTCAACAGATCGATGTGGAACGGGCCCTCCGGGGGACCGTATTGAATGGCGGGATACGCACCCAGCAGATCGTCGGCCGAGATCTCGTCGATGTGGGGGTCGTGAAACACCGACCGCAATGCATCCTTCAGGCGCTCTATGTTCTCGCGATCGGGAGCGATGAAAAGGTCCAGATCCTCGGTTGCTCGCGGCAAACCGTGAAGAGCGAGGGCTACGGCACCGAACACGACGTAACGAACACGTTCTCGTTCGAGCGCCGCCAGCACCTGTTGAACCACGTCGATGGTCATCCGAAAGACAATCGTAGCTCAAGCCGGCTGCGGACGCGCCCGCCAACGCGTATCGCGTGGGTCCTCCGATGACCAAGCATTCGGAAAGGACATGCGAATAGTCCAAGACGACCGCCATGCTCTCGGCCGTCGCTGCGGTATCGATCAGGAACACCATCGGTTCATTCGAAGGGTCGTCTGTCACGACCGTGTAGACCGCAGCGGACTCGCCTCGTGCCGCACCCGGGGCGACCAGCCAGAGCAGGGTGAACCACGCGATCGTCATGCCCGATGGACGACTCCGCTGACGACAACAGCGACCCGACGATGGCGGCGACCTGGCCGGTCGGACGCAACTCCGACGCGCCTTCGTCGATACCACCGCCTGGAAGGAGCGTGGCAGATGGTGACGATATCCGCGTCCGTGGGACTCGAAGGCGAAAACGAGCATGAAGACGCCGTGACCGTTCAGAGGCTGCTGAACGAGAACCGGAACCGCATCCCTGGGGCGCGTGAGATCCGCGTCGACGGGGTGGTGGGCCCGATGACGATCGGGCTCATCAGGCGGTTCCAGCAGGGCGTGCTCGAATTCGCCGATCCGGACGCATGCGTGGCTCCGGGCGGCAAGACGCTGAAGGCGCTGATGGCCGGGGCGAAGCGGCCGTCAACCAGTGGCCACCCGGATCCGGCGCCACCGCCGGCCACCGCACCGCCGCTGGAGAAGGGGATCTTCTTCCCGCTGCAAAACCGGCCGGCCTTCGACTACCGCGCTCCGAGCGATCTTCACCATGCGCCTCACCATCGCTATTTCGGGGCCGCCCGGAAAACGACGACGGGCGGATACCGGGCCCATGCCGCCTGCGACCTGATCGCCGCGCCGGAAACGCCCGTGCTGGCGATCGACGATGGTCAGATCGCGTACTACGAACCCAACTTCTTCGACGGAACCGGCGCTCTCGTCGTCGAGCACGACAACGGCCTCATGGTTCGGTACGGGGAGGTCTCTCACGCCGCCCCCGGTCTATCGAAGCGCTCGGCGCACATCACGCGCGGTCAGGTCATCGCCTTCGTCGGCCGAAACCATCACGGCAGCTCGATGCTCCATGTCGAGTTTTACGCCAATACACAGCAGGGGTCTCTTTCGGTCTCGGGGAATGTCTTCCACCGCCGCGGTGATCTGGTCAATCCGACCGGATACCTGGACGGAGCGACGGTGGGAGCTAGAAGGGCCTCGTGAGGCGGCTGGCGCGGATGCTGGCGTGGTCTCCACTATCATCGACGACCAGATGAATGTGATCCTATCCGTCTCGCTCGGGCTCCCCGCTTTCGTCGTGGCTTCGGCCCTGGCGTTGCCCGCGGGGGCGGATGACCTTGCCGGAGCGCGCGACTGCGCGCTCTACGCGGACTACCACCCATGCACCATCTCACCCCTGCCTGGCGGGCGGTATGCCGTGACGCAGCCGGGGCCTGAGTCCTTCGAGGGAACGCTCGTTCCGCAGGGGAGGTCGTTTCACCTGGACGGCACGTACAGGTTCCCCGAGGGGGGGAGCGTCCACCTGGCCGGAGACATCGATCGGAACGGGGACAGCCTCGGCGGTCGGGTGAAGATCGGAACGACCCCACACCCTGTGGAGATTCGCCCGGTCCACAGGCCATCGAAGGTCCCGCCGTCGCCCCTCGCGGTCTTTCTGGGGACGCTGACGACCCGCGATGCCGTGGCCGCGGGGGCCAGGTTGCCGTTTCGGGTGAAGGTCATCGGCGCTCCGAAGTTTTCGTTCACCGTGGCGAAGGTCGACGATAGGATCTGGAGTGAAAAATTACAGGCGATTTTTGGAATGGTGCCGCCCGATGGCAACGTCGGCATCACGTGCGACGACGTGAAGATGCGGTGCTTGCTCACCGCGCACTCGGGCGCCGAGGTCCTGTTCTACTTCGTCAAGATGCCCGGAGGCCCGCAGCTGAAGGGGGTCGAGCTTCCAGCGGACGGCGACTGAGCCTCCCGGGGCAAGACCGGCGTCACCGGGACGGCTGGCCGGGGTGCAACTCCCCGATGAGCGCGGGCTGGCCCCGTCACCCGGTGGTCCGTCGCCGGAATCTCCGCACGGCCAGCGGCAGGCATACCAACAGGATCACCAGGCACCAGCCGACGGCCGAGGCCACGGGGTGTCGGAGCGGCCAGGCCGCGTCGACGGGGGTGCCGGTGGGGTTGCCGAACAGCGTGCGCACCGCCGCGGCCATCGAGCTGATCGGGTTCCAGGAGGCGAAGACGCGCAGGATGGGGGAGAAGCCGGCGATGGGGACGAACGTGCTGGCGACGAAGGTCAGCGGGAAGATGACCATGAACACGACGCCCTGGGCCGCGTCGGCCGAGCGCACGATGATGCCCAGCAGCGTCCCGCACCACAGCATCGCGAACGCGAACAGCATGATCAGCCCGTAGCCGGCGACGGCGTGGGCGAGGCCGCCGTGGATGCGCCAGCCGATGACCAGCCCGGACAGCGACAGCACCGTCACCGCGATCGCCGAGGCGCCCAGCTCGGCCAGCACGTGACCGATCAGATACGCTGACCGCGACATCGGCAGCGAGCGGAATCGGTCGACCACCCCCTCGCGCAGATCGGTGGCGATGGTGGCTGCCGGGCCCATGATGCCGAAGCCCAGCGACTGCACGAGGACTCCCCCCAGCAAGTACTCACCGGCGGGGGCGAAGCGCGCCCCGGCGACGCGCGGGCGCGTGATCAGCGCGGCTTCTTCGCCGGGGGAAGCAACGACTCGATCTGCGTCATCACCGCGTTCATCTCGTCGATGGCCGCGTGGAAGGGGCCGGGCGTGGTCAGATCGACGCCCGCCTTCTTGAGCAGGTCGGCGGGGTAGTCGGAGCCGCCGGCGGCCAGCAGCGCCAGGTAGCGCTCGCGCGCCGTCGTGTGACCTTGCGCCTCGTCGTCGAGGATGGCCTTGGCGAGCGCGCTCGAGGCGACGACGCTGGTGGCGTACTGGTACACGTAGAAGTCGTAATAGAAGTGGGGGACGAAGGTCCACTCGTCGCCGTACAGCTCGGGGACGTTGCACACCTTCTTGTCGTGGCCGTAATAGCGACGCACCAGCTCCAGGTAAGCCGCGCTCAACGCCTCACCGGTCAGCGCCTCGCCCTTCTCGGCGCGCTCGTGGATCGACAGCTCGAACTCGGCGAACATCGTCTGCCGGAACAGCGTCGTGCGCAGGCTCTCCAGCCGCTGGCCCAGCAACGACATGCGCTCCTGATCGCTGCGCGCGTCCGCCAGCGCCCGCCGGAACAGCAGGTCCTCGTTCAGGGTCGAGGCGATCTCGGCGACGAAGATGGCGTATCCCGACGTGGCGAACGGCTGGTGCTGGAACGCCAGCAGCGTGTGCATGGAGTGACCCGATTCATGCGCCAGGGTCGACACGTCCTCCCACTGGCCGTTGAAGTTCAGCAGCTGGTACGGGTGCAGCCCGTACACCCCCGTCGAGTAGGCGCCCGAGCGCTTGCCGGTGCGGGGCATGAAGTCGGTCCACCGCGAGCGGTATCCGTTCTCCAGCGCGTGCTGGTAGTCCGCGCCCAGCGGCGCCACCGCCGCCAGGGTCATCGCCATCGCCTGATCGATGGTGTAGCGGCGGTCGACCTGCTTGACGAGCGGCGTGTACAGATCCTCGTATCCGAGCGCGGAGAGGCCGAGCATGCGCTGCCGCAGCGCCAGGTAGCGGTGCAGCGTGGGGAGGTTGTCGTTCACGTCCTTGATGAGCTGCCGGTAGATGTCGACGGGGACGTTGTCGCGGAACAGCGCCGCCTGGAGGCTGGAGTCGAAGTGGTGCACCTTGCTCTCGAAGACGTGCGTCTGCAGCTCGGCATAGAGCGTCGTCCCCATCGTCCGCTCGAAGCCCTTCAGCGCGCCGAAGAACGCCTGGAAGCCCTTCACCCGGTCGGCGTGCGCCGGCGTCGTGCGCACGCGCGCGTAACCGGCTGGATCGAGGCGAAGCTGTTCGCCCGTCGACAGCTTCACCGTCGGAAAGGGGAGGTCGGCGTCCTTCAAGACGCCGTAGATGGTCGCGGGCGCGCTGCCCATGTCGCCCGTCATCGCCACGATGCGCTCCCCGGCGGCGTCCAAGGTGTGGGCCTTGCCGCGCAGGACATCCTCGAAGAAGAAGCGCCAGGAGCGCAGGCGCGGCTCCTTCGCCAGGGCGTTCTTCAGCTTGGCCGGCGAGAGCTTCAGCAGCTCGGGACGGAGCCAGGCCGTCGCGGTGTCGAGCGCGACCGCCAGGCTCTCCGCCTCGGTGTGCATCCCGCGCGGGCCGGCCTCGCGCGTGTCCTCGTCGTTGCGCGCCTCCGCGTAGACGCTGATGCGCTGAAGCTCGTTTTGCATCGCGCCCAGCTCGGTCATGGCGTCGCCGAGGCGACGGGGACTGTCGCCCAGGTGACCCTGGTGCTGCCCGAACGCCTTCACCTTGCCGCCGAGCGCGGTCTTCGCCTCCGTCCACGCCTGATCGGACGCGAAGAGATCGTCCAGCTTCCAGGTGTGCACATCGACGGTGGCCGCCGCCGGCGCGGCGACCGTCGCGGGCGTGGCGGCCAGGAACAGGGCGGCGATGGATGGGACGAGTGCGTGCAAGGTGACCTCCGGTGGGCTGACGTCAGCGCGGCCTGCGCGCGCTGATGCTAGCGCAGGACCGGGGGCCGCTCGACCGGGAGTTACCGTCGTCGGCGCGTGGGCCGGCGCTTCATTTCAAACCCTTGGCCATTCCCTTCTTCGAAGCAGCGGCCGCGTGTTCGCTGCCCTCTCCGTTCTTGCCATTGCTCGCGGCGGCGCCGTGCTCCCCTCCCTCGAGCGACCGGCTCACCGCCGCATCCAGCGACCCGCTGGTCGCCAGGTTCGCGCCGAGCGCGTCCAGCGCGACGGCCCGGCTCACCGTCTGTCCCCGTCGGATGGACTCGAGACCGGCGACGAGGTGACCGAGCGCGCTCGCATCGCGCTCCGCGACATCGCGGACCACCAGGCCCCCCTGTCTGCCGGGGTAGCCGCGCAGGGCGAGATCACCTACCACGTCGATGGCCTGGAGCAGCCTGGCTTCATCCATCTTCGAGACGACGAGGGGCAGGACGGCCTCGTCGCTGGCGCCCCCCGAGCGGGCCACCGCCAGCGCCTCCAGCAGGGCCGGGGACGGCACCGGGCGGCCGTGCGCCCGCACGAGCCGATTCGCGTCGTCCAGCCCGTGGGCCAGCCCTTCGACGGCGGTGACGATCTGTCCGGGAGCAGCCCCCTTGGCCAGCCCTTCGCGCACCTTCGTGATCAGGGGACGGGTCGGCAACCCCGCCCGGTCGGCCCGAGCGATCGCCTCCCGGAGCTGCGTGCGGACGGAAGCGAGTCGCACGTCGTCGGGCAGCGCGTCGGCGGTGGGGCCCGCGACCGCCGCGCTCATCGAGGTCACCGCCACGGCGATCAGAGCCGCGAGGCAGGTCCAACGAGCCGCGCGGAAGGTCCAGGAACGCTGTCGCTTCATGCCGATGGGTCCCCTTGCCGTTGATGTACGATCCGCGCGCCCGAAGGATACAGCGCCCATTTTCAGGGTGACACGTCGATGACGCCATCCTCGCCCCCGAAGTCGTCGCGGCGATAGCGTTCGGCGTCAGGGGGGCGTTGCGCGACCCCGTCGCGCACGAAGCGGTACCGGTGTGCGCCCGGGGGCAAGTCGAGCGACACTTCCCAGAGGTCGCGGTCGGGGGTTCGCCGGAGGGATTGTTCAGGTAGCCCGCTGGCCCAGGCGTTCCAGGAGCCGACCACCGTCACCGATGAGGCGCCCGGGGCGCGCAGACTGAAGCGAACCTTCCCCAAGGCCGTCTGGGAGCCCTCCCCGCGACCCCCTTCCGGGAGCGGTTTCGCGGCGCGGGAGGCGGTGGCCTCGCGCCAGGCCAGTCCCACCATCACGACCTGGCGCTGGAACCCGCCCGTCGTGGACGAGGCGCCGCCGCGATCCAGCATGAAATCGTAACGCGCCAGCACCTCGAGGTTGTCGAGCCATCGAACGGAGCAGGCGGCCGCCCCCCCGACCTGCAGGTCGGTGCCGGCGACGTCGCTGCGCATCGCACCGGTCCAGCCCGAAGCCGACAAGGTCGTTCGCGGCGCCCAGCCGTAGAGGCCATCGAGCCCACCCCACAGGCGGTCCACGGCCGTACCGATTCCCGGGGTGGTGCTGGCGCCGTCCGAGGCGGACCGGAGGTGCAAGTAGCCGGCGCTGGCCGCCACCTCCGCGCCGGGTGCGAGCCCCAGTCCGACGCGCAGCTGCCCATCCTGCGCGAAGTCACGGTCGACGCCGATCTGGGCGGGGGCACCGAACCATCGAGCGGTGAGACGGTAGAACGCCCCGAACCGCCACCGTTCGAACAGGTGCCATCCCGCCTGCAGCAACAGACCAGCGGACGAGAAGCGCAGCCCTTCGTCGACGGTCGCGTCGAAGCGGCCTCCCGTCAGCGCGATCCGGAGATCGATCGGTCCGAGCTCGGGGCGAACCAGGGCGAGCTGCACGTCCTCGAGGAACAGAGAGCCGCTGCCGAACGTCTGTCGGATGTCGGCATCGGCCCGCAGGTCGATCCGCAGCGTATCGCCCGCGAGGGCGGCCGTTCCCGTCGGATCGACGCGAATGAACCAGCCGGAGTAGCGCCGGTAGGTGGGGCTGTCCGGGGACGACGCGACGAGCAGGAACAGATTGGAGTCGTATCCGCCTTGCAGGGAGACATCGACTCCCCCGCTCGCAGAGGGAGGCGTGGCGTGGATGGTCCCGCTCATCGCGCACAGGGCTACGAACAGACAGGCGGGTCCGGAAAGGCGCCTCACGAACACCGCTCCACCGTCGAAGAATTCCTCGCGGCCGTCAGAGGCGCAGCAACGAGTTTTGCCGACCGAAGCCGTCGGGCCGGCTGTCGCTGATCATGGGGTCCCGCATCCACTTGCCGTCGACGATGAACATGTACTCGTGAACGCCACGTGACAGCGGGATGGTGGCGACGAACAGCCCGGCGCGAAACCCATCGCCGTCCCGCGACGGGTTCAGGGCCGCGGGAGTCCAGTCGTTGAAGGAGCCGGCCACGGAGACCTGCTTGGCGCCGCGCGACTCGAAGACGAAGCGGACCAGGATCGAGCGCGGGTCGTCGATGGCGACGCTGGCCGAGGCGCCCGTCGTCGCGCCAGCCGCGACGGTGTGTGGTGCCTGTGTTCGCACGACGAAGGCGGTTCCTCCGACGAGGGCGGTGACGGCCAGCAGGGCCGCCGCGGCCGAGATGCGCAGCTCGGCGCCCAGCGTCCGGCGCAACAGCTGCCTCCAGCCGCGGGGGGGCGGCGTGGCGACGCTGGTCATCACGCGCGCCACCAGAGAGGGCGGAAGCGACAGCTCTCGCAGCGACGTCAACTCCTCGAGCGGGCCGTCGCCGGAGCGGAGAAAGCTCGTCTCGTCGTCCCTGGTCATCGTGGCTCCTCGAGGTCGCCGATGCGCTCTCGCATCAGGGTCCGCCCCCGGACGACGCGCATCTTGAGGGTCGTGATCGGCAAATGCAGGATGCTCCGCATCTCTTCGTAGGACAGCTCCTCGATGTCCTTCAGGATGATGACCTCGCGGTACTTCGTCGGTAACGACAGCACCGCCTCCTCCAGCCGGCGGCGCCGCCGTTGCCCGGTGAGGTTGGCCTCGGGATCCGCCGTCCCTGCCGCGAAGGCCGCCTCGCCCTCCGCGACGTCTCCGTCGACCGACCGCTCGGTCCACCGCTTCGACTTCAGCACGTCCTTGGAACGGTTGACGACGATGCGCAGCAGCCAGGTTGAGAAGGCGTTCGCCAGCCCTTCGTTTCGGAACCGCTCCAGGGCGTTGAATGCGTCGACCATGGCCTGCTGGACGACATCCTCGGCATCGGGACGGCTGCCCAGCATGCGGAGGGATACGGAGAACGCGAGGCGCTGGTACCGCACCACCAAGGGGCGGAACGCCTCCGTCTCCCCTTGCACGCATCTGGCAATCCACCGCCGCTCCTCCTCCGCCCGGGGAACAGCGTCCGCCGCGCTGTTCGCCCCTGCGGCGATGTAGGCGCCGCTCTCATCCCGGCCCAGCGCGACCACGCTCGTCACGGAGGCGCTACGAGCGAACGGGTCGTCGGGATACACCCTTTCAGAATACGTCGTTCGATTCGAGGCGGCGAGAGGCGGGGCGGCGAATTCTGGTCGAAGGCCGTATCGAATGGCGGCGTCGGTCGTTCTCTCCCTGACCCCGTCTCGAGATCCGACCCACAACCGAGGAGAGCCATCGATGTCGTACAAAGCCTTTTTCGTTCTCGCGGTCGTGCTCGGCGGAGGTCTGGTGCTCGGGACGACCGGCTGCTCGAGCTCTTCGAAGGGCAACCCCGTGGGCGCGGGGGGCAAAGGAGGTGTCACGCCGTCGGGCAGCGGGGGCTCGAGCCACCCGACGGGCGGCGCTGGCGGCACGGTCGGCGCGACGGGAGGCGTCGCACCGGCAACCGGCGGCGTCGGTGGCGCTGTCGCGGCGAGCGGCGGCGCGGGCGGGCTGGTGGGGGGCAAGCTGGGAACGACCCAGTGCTCGGATGGCATCGACAACGACGGTGACGGGAAGATCGATCTACAAGATCCGGAGTGCGTGAGCCCGCTCGACAACGACGAGTCGTCCTTCGCGACGGGGATCCCCGGTGACAATGTCGACGCCTGCAAGCAAGACTGCTTCTTCGACGGCAACTCGGGGATGGGCGACGACGGTTGCGAGTGGGAGCTGAAGTGCGATCCGTCCAACATCGGCGCCGGCTCGGCGGCGAGCTGCCCCTACGATCCGTCGTACAAGAACTGCCCCGCGACCCAGTCGCAGAAGTGCGTGAACAACTGTCAGGCGCTGACCCCAAACGGCTGCGACTGCTTCGGCTGTTGCGCGGTCCCGGGCGTCGATCACCCGATCCGGCTGGACGCGACCTGTACGGCGGCCAGCTTCGGGGATCCCACGAAATGCCCCGTTTGCACCCAGCAGACGAGCTGCATGAAGACCTGCGACAAGTGTCAGCTCTGCCTGGGGAAGACGACCCTCGATCCCAGCTGCGCCGGCCCGGACGGGGGCACGCCGACGCCGATCTGTCCGGATGGACAGACGGTTTGTGGCACGGATCCGCACCTGTGTCCGGAGACCGCGTCGTGCATCACCGGGTGCTGCGTTCCGTATCCCTAGTTGCCAGGCCGGCCCGCGACTCGGCACAATGCGGAGGCCGTGAAAACAAACGTCGTGGGGCGCAAGGTCAGGTTCGGGCTCATCGTGTCTCTGCTCGCCGCCCCCGCGGTGACACGGGCGCAGCAGGCCATACCGGACGCCGCGCAGTTGAAGCAGGCGTCCGGGCGCCTGGCGCCCGTCGAGCTGACGGCCGACGTCAGCAAGCTGTCGCCCGGCGAGCGCGCGGCGCTGGTCAGCATCGTGCGCGCGGCGCAGCTCATGGACGGCCTGTTCCTGCGCCAGGTGTGGGCGGGCAACGAGGCGCTGCTCGTGCAACTGGCGGGCGACCCGACGCCGCTCGGCCGCGAGCGGCTGCACGCGTTCCTGCAGAACAAGGGGCCGTGGCTGAAGCTGGAGAACGATCGACCGTTCCTGCGTGACGTCGGCGAGAAGCCGACGGCCGGAACATTCTATCCCGCCGACGCGACCAAGGCCGACGTCGAGACGTGGATGAAGGGGCTGTCAGCGCCGGCCCGCGCCACCGCCGGGGGATTCTTCACCACCGTCCGACGCGCCCCCGACGGGCAGTGGCTCATCGTCCCGTACAGCGTCGAGTATCAGAGCGCTCTGGCGCGCGTGGCGGCGCTGCTGCGCCAGGCCGCCGCGCAAACGGAGCAGCCGACCTTGCGCCGCTACCTGGAGACGCGCGCGGCGGCGTTCTCGTCGAACGACTACTACCCGAGCGACGTGGCCTGGATGACGCTCGATTCCAGCATCGAGCCGACGATCGGTCCCTACGAGGTGTACGAGGACGGCTGGTTCAGCGCCAAGGCGGCGTTCGAGGCCTTCGTCACCCTGCGCGACGACGCCGAGACGGCGAAGCTGGCGCGCTTCGCCAGCGCGCTGCAGGACCTGGAAGACCACCTCCCCATCGAGGCCAAGCTGCGGAACCCCAAGCTGGGGGCGCTGGCGCCCATCCGGGTGGTCAACTCGATCTTCGGCGCGGGCGACGCCAACCGGGGCGTGCAGACGGCGGCCTTCAACCTGCCCAACGACGAGAAGATCGAGCGCGAGATGGGGACCAAGCGGGTCATGTTGAAGAACGTGCAGGAGGCGAAGTTCCGCGTGGTGCTGCTGCCCATCGCCCAGGTGGCGCTGTCGCCTGCCGATCGCAAGAACGTCCGCTTCGACGCCTTCTTCGAGCACATCCTGATGCACGAGCTGATGCACGGGCTGGGGCCGCACCAGGTGGCGACCGGGGGCGCGACGGTCCGGTCGGCGTTGCAGGAGAGCTACGGCGTCATCGAGGAGGCCAAGGCCGACATCTCGGGGCTCTGGGCGCTCGGGTATCTGATGGACAAGGGCACGATCGACCGCAGCGCGGAGCGGGCGGTGTACACGACGTTCCTGGCCTCGACGTTTCGCTCGATTCGCTTCGGCCTGAAAGAGGCGCACGGGCGCGGCGTGGCGCTGCAGCTCAACAGCTTGCTCGACGCGGGCGCGGTGGTGGTGGCCAAGGACGGCACGTTCTCGGTGGACGTACCCAGGATGAAGGAGGCCGTGCGCGCCTTGACCGCCGAGCTGATGACGTTGCAGGCGGCGGGCGATCACGCCCGCGCCGTCGAGCTGTTGCGGACCCGCGCCCAGATCCGGCCCGCCGTCCAGCGGGTCCTCGATCGGCTGGCGCGGGTCCCGGTCGACATCGAGCCCCGCTTCACCACCGCCGAGAAGCTGCTGGCGGCGCCCTGAGCGCGCGCCGCTGGCACACCGTTCGCAGTCTCCCGCGGCGTGCGCCTCACCTTCGATCGCGGCACGTTGCTGCTCGCCGAGCCTCCGTCGGGCTTCGATCCGGCCACCATCGCCGGCGTTTTGTGGGACGAGCGGGTCGAGGGGTACCGGGCGCAGGCGCGGCTTTGCTACCCGCTGCTCGGTGAGCTGCGCCGTCGGGGCGTCCCCGTTTCGGAAGCGCCCTGTCCGCGCGTGGGGCCACCGTCCGGAATGCGACCGGTGTCGCTGCGCCCTTACCAGGCGGCTGCGCTCGAGGCCTGGCGCCAGAACGGGCGTCGCGGGACGATCGTTCTTCCACCGGCAGCGGCAAGACCCGGGTGGCGCTGGCGGCGATCGCCGCCACCCGGACCTCGTGTCTGATCCTCGTCCCCACCCGGGCGCTGCTGGCGCAGTGGGTGCGGGCGCTGGGCGAATTCTGGGACGGACCCGTCGGTCGGTTCGGCGATGGCGAGCGCAGCCTGGGGCCGGTGACGGTGGCGACGTTCGCCAGCGCCTATCGCCACATGGCGATGCTGGGCGATCGCTTCGGCCTGATGGTCGTGGACGAGGCGCACCACTTTGGTGGTGGCGCGCGCGACGAGGTGCTGGAGATGGCCATCGCGCCGCTGCGGCTCGGCCTGTCGGCGACGCCGGCGCGCGATGCGGAGCTCGGCGCCAACCTGTCCCGGCTGCTCGGCCCGCTGGTGTTCGAGCTGGCGGTGGGGGAGCTGGCGGGCGGCTATCTGGCGCCGCTCGATCGGCTCACCTGGCACCTCGATCTCGATCCGGACGAGCGCGACGCGTACGAGGCGCTGCGGGCGGTGTACCAGCGCGCGCACCGAGAATTCTGGGGGCCCGTCTCGATGGGACGTGGAAAGACTTCCTCCGTCAGGGGGCCCGCACCGACGAGGGGCGACGCGGGATCGCCGCCTGGCGCCGGGCGGCCCGGCTGCTGGCCTTCCCGCGCTGCAAGCGCGCGGCGCTGGGGACGTTGCTGGCGCGGCACCGGCGGCAGCGGACGCTGATCTTCGTCTCGCACAACGACACCGCCTACACGATCGCGCGGGAGCATCTGGTGATGCCGCTGACCGGCGACATCGGGCTGGCCGAGCGCGAGGAGGTGCTGCAGCGGTTTCGCGCGGGGACCTTGCGGGCGCTGGTCTCGGCGCAGGTGCTGAACGAGGGGATCGACGTCCCCGACGCCGAGGTGGGCATCGTGGTGGCGGGGCGGCTGGGGGAACGCGAGCACGTGCAGCGCGTGGGGCGGATCCTACGACCGGGCGACGGCAAGCGGGCCTTGCTCTACGAGCTGGTGATCCGGCAATCGACCGAGGTCGGCCAGGCGCGCAGAAGGGGGGAACGACTTGCTCTCGGAAGCCGACCTTCCCCTTAGGGTCATCGACACGCAGGCGTTCATCGATTTTCTGGGGCCCCAGGACGAGCCCTGGCTGCGCGTGGTCCTGGACGAGCTGGCGCGCTTCGAAGGGCGGCGGCGGCGCGAGCTGGCGGAGCGCCTGGCCGAGCCGCTTCCTTGCGAGGCGCCGCTGTTCAAGCGGCGCGCCGCCACCCGCGTGATGCTGCACCTGTGGCGGGGCGAGCGCGCCGCGCCCATCCCGCCCCGGACGGCCCGGGCCTGTCTGTTCGCGGCGGGGGCGGCCACCGAGCAGCCGGTCGCGCAGACGGTCGCGTCCGTCGCCGGACAGCTCGGCATCACGGAACAGGCGCTCGGCGAATCGCTGTTCGCGGATCTCCCCGGCGAGCGGCTCGTGCGCGCGCCCGTGCCGGCACCGACCGCGTCCGAGCTCGCCCTGCGCACGAACCTGGCGATCGCCGCGGCCGTGCTGATGCGCGCGTCGACGATTCGCGTGGAGGTCGAGGGGGCCGTGCGACCCCTGGTCCGCCTGGCCAAGCTGCGCGGGCTGCTGTGCCACGTCACGGTGCCCCCCGCCGAGGGGGTGCAAGCGTCGCTGTTCACCGGCGAGGCGCTGCCGGTGCTGGAGTTCTCGGGCCCCTTCTCGCTGTTCCGCCACACGCTGCTCTACGGCAGGGCGCTGGGGCAACTCTTGCCATCACTGGCGTGGTGCCATCGCTTTCGTCTCCACGCCATGTGTCGGCTGCGGGGACGGTTGGCGCGGGTGGCGCTCGCCACGGGGGATCCGATCTTTCCGGCGGCGGCGCCGCCCACGTTCGACAGCCGCCTCGAGGAGCGCTTCGCGCGCGACCTGGGTCGGCTGGCCCCCGACTGGGATCTGATCAGAGAGCCCGAGCCGATCCGGGCAGGGCCATCGCTCATCTTTCCCGACTTCCTGCTGCGGCATCGCATCCACCCGGAGCGCCGGGTGTTGATCGAGATCGCCGGCTTCTGGACGCCGGACTACCTGCGGGACAAATTGGCCCGCCTGCGCGCCGCGCGCCTGCCCGACTTCATCCTGTGCGTGGACGACGAGCGGGCGTGTGTCGACGACCCGCGCCTGGAAGGGATGCACGTGGTGCGCTTCCGCCGCCGCGTCGACGCGCGCGCGGTCATGGACGAGGTGCTGCGGCTGGTGGAGGTACGCGCGGCGGCCGGTTCGCCAGGATGGCATCCCTTGCTAAGGTAACGATATGGGTGGGGCCACAAGCAAACCGGAAGATCGTGACGCGAGCGGGCTGCGTTTACGGCGCTTTGATGAGGCGACGAAGCGTCAAGCACAGCGACAGCTTTCCGGAGCCAGCCCGGTCGCTTCGAGCGACGAGCGCGGATGGAAACGGGAGGACCTCTATCGTCGCGGCCGCTCTGGTTGACATCAACGTTCTCGTCCACGGATTCGATCCGCGGTCCGATGGACCACCCTTCTAGCCGCTGACCGCCCTGGTCACGAAGCCGAGGATGCGGCCTGGCTTGTAGATGAACTTGGTGACGGCGCGCCCCTGCAGGTGCTTCGCGACGTTGGCGACCGCCTCGGCGGCGGCGCGGGCGTCGGCCTCGGAGGCGTCGCGGGCCAGCACCACCGTGCCGCGCACCTTGCCGTCGACCTGCACGCCCATGGTGGCCACGGTGTCAACGGTCAGCGCGTCGTCGTAGGTGGGCCACGGCGCGTCGATCAGGAAGCCCGTCTTGCCCAGCCGCTCCCAGGCCTCGTCGGCGGTGTGGGGGGCGAACGGCCCCACCAGCTTCACCAGCGTCTCCAGATCCTCGCGGTTGCCGCCGCCCACGCCCAGCTCGTTCAGGAACTCCATCATGGCGGCGATGGCCGTGTTGAACTGCATGCGCTCGAGGTCGTTCGTGACCCGCTTGATGGTGCGGTGGCGCAGCGCCTTGTGGGGATCGTCGCCGGGCGCGCGCGCCGGGTCGTGCTCCTCGATCAGGCGAAACACCCGCTTGAGGAAGCGGTTGCAGCCTTCGATGGCGCGCGGATCCCAGGGCTTGGGCAGCTCGAACTCGCCCATGAACAGCTCGTACAGGCGCATCACGTCGGCGCCGTACTCGGCGATGACGTCGTCGGGGTTCACGCCGTTCAGCTTCGACTTCGCCATCTTCTCGACCGACGACTTCAGTGCCTCCCCCGTGCTGGCGAGGTGCGGGGTGGTGCCACGCCACTCGATTTCGCTCGGCTCGTGATAGCGACCGAGGGCATCCTGATACGAGTAGGCGAGCACGGTCCCCTGGTGGCGCAGCTTCTTGAAAGGCTCCTTGGTGGTGACGGTGCCCATGTCGAACAGCACCTTGTGCCAGAAGCGCGCGTACAGCAGGTGCAACACCGAGTGCTCGGCGCCCCCCACGTAGACGTCGACCGGCATCCACTGCTTCTCCACGGCCGGATCGAAGATCCGCTCGGGGTTCTTCGGGTCGAGGTAGCGCAGGTAGTACCAGCACGAGCCTGCCCACTGCGGCATGGTGTTCGTCTCGCGCTTGGCCGGGCCGCCGCAGGTCGGGCAGGTGGTGTTCACCCAGCTCTCGATGGCGGCTAGCGGCGACTCGCCCGTCCCCGTGGGGGCGTAGCGCTCCACCTCGGGCAGGGTCACGGGGAGATCCTTCTCCGGCACCGGCACCGCGCCGTCCGTGGGGCAGTGGATGATCGGGATCGGCTCGCCCCAGTAGCGCTGGCGCGAGAACACCCAGTCGCGCAGCCGATAGCTGGTGGTCCCCTTGCCCGTCCCCCTCGCCTCCAGATCGGCGACGATCTTCTTCTTCGCCGCGGCCGTGGTCAGGCCGTCGAGCGGGCCAGAGCTCTTCGCCACCCCCTCGCCGGTGAAGGGAGCGTCGGCGGGAGCCGTCTCGCCGGCCGGCGGCGCCACCACCTGGACGATGGGGATGCCGAACTTGCGCGCGAACGCGAAGTCCCGCTCGTCGTGCCCGGGGACCGCCATGATGGCCCCCGTGCCGTAGGTGGAGAGCACGTAGTCGGCGATCCAGATCGGCACCTCGCCGCCCGTGACCGGGTTGACGGCCGTGGCGCCGATGGCGACGCCGGTCTTGTCCTTGGCCAGGTCGGTTCGTTCGAGATCGCTCTTGAACCGCGCCTGGCGCTGGTACGCCTCGACGTCGGCGCGGCGCTCGGGGGTGGTCAGCCGGTCGACGAGCGGGTGCTCGGGCGACAGCACGACATACGTCGCGCCGTACAGCGTGTCGGGCCGGGTGGTGAACACGCGAAGCTCGTGACCGTTGCTGGTGAACAGCACCTCGGCCCCTTCGCTGCGCCCGATCCAGTTGCGCTGCATGGCCAGCGTCGATTCGGGCCAGTCGAGCTCGACCATGTCCTCGAGCAAACGCTCGGCATAGCGGGTGATG
The DNA here is from genome assembly GCA_036500205.1 of Polyangia bacterium. Lineage (GTDB taxonomy): Bacteria > Myxococcota_A > Polyangia > Fen-1088 > Fen-1088 > DASYCK01. The sequence goes on from DASYCK010000040.1 coordinate 18,832, forward strand.
CGCAGCAACCACTGGCGCATCGCCTTGCGCTCGACGGCGGTGCCGCAACGTTCACAGCGCCCCTGGCTGACCTCTTCGTTCGCCAGCCCGGTCTTGCACGACGGGCACCAGTTTATCGGGATCGTTCCCTCGTAAGCGAGGTCGCGCTTCCACAGCTGCAAGAAGATCCATTGCGTCCACTTCACGTACCCGGGATCGGTGGTGTTGATCTCGCGGGTCCAGTCGTAGGCGAAGCCGACCGAGTCGATCTGGCGCCGGAAGTTCCCGATGGCCTGCTCGGTCGTGACGCGCGGGTGGACGCCGTGCTTGATGGCGTAGTTCTCGGCGGGCAGGCCGAAGGCGTCCCAGCCCATGGGGTGCAGCACGTTGAACCCCTGCATCCGCTTCCAGCGCGTGACCACGTCGGTGGCGGTGTAGCCCTCGCAGTGTCCGACGTGCAGCCCGGCGCCCGAGGGATAGGGGAACATGTCGAGCGCGTAATACTTGGGGCGCTTCGGATCGAACGTCGTGCGGTGGACTCCGGCCGCGCGCCAGCGTTCCTGCCACTTGGTTTCGAAGGCTTTGTGATCGAGGGGCATCGGCAAGGTCCGTTCTACGGGGACGGGGTGGGGGCGGCGGCATCGACCGTCGACGCGGCCGTGGGGGAAAGCGACGCCGGGGCGCCAGCGTCGGCACCCGGGGGCAGCGCCAGCGAGTGGGCCGTGGGACGCGGGGGGAGCCCCAGCATGTCCCGTCGCTGGCGGTAAAGCGGCTCACCGAAAAGAAGCTCGGACAAGCAGATATGATACGGCAGCGGTGTGGCCACGCCATCCACCACCAGCTCGGGATCGGAGTTGTTGGCGACCCGATGCAGGCCGCTGCGCTCGGACCAGTTGACGTTGATCTCGATGCGGTGCGCGCTGGCCAGCGCCGGCGGCAATCGCTTCCAGTTCTCCGTGAGGACGCGACGAACGGTCATCAGCTGAAACGGCGTCTCGAAGGCGAACCGCGCGCGCCCCCCGCGCAGCGTGCTGGCCCCGGCCACCCGCTCGATCTCGGCCCCGTCCACCATCGTCGGCGCGGCGACCTTGTCCACGGCGATCTCGTCGTAATAGTCCTGCACGCCGCACAGATCGTCGAAGCCGACCTGTCCGGCGGGGATCCCCGACAGGTCGCGCTTCACCGCCGTTCCACAGCCGGTCATGAGCACGAAAACCGCGACGGCCATCACGTTATCGAGGCGCGAGAAGCGAGACGACGACTGGCGCCACCCGCGGCGGGAGATGTCCATCACGTCAACGCGAGCTGCCCGAGGCGTGAATGCCGCCGCCCGCCATCTCCCCACGAGTCTCGAGAACACTTTGCTCATCACCGACCGAACATACTTTCGTCAGACCGCTGTTGTAAATAACGACGAAAATTCGGCCGTGGAAGCACCTTTCGCTGCCGATCGACGGTGTTTGAAAATCATCAAAGTAAATCGACATTGTGCGATTGCTATTCATGTTGCTTTCAGCGACTGGGTGGATTAACCGCATTCATATGAGGTCCGCGAGGAATTTGCCCCGGCACGCACCGTCAGGTGCACTTTGGAAGTTTTGCATGGAGCGCCTTCGCGAACTTCGAGGTGCCGACACCCGAGAGCGAGATCTCGCCAACATCCTCGGCTTCGAGCACTCGCGCGCCGTGCGGTGGAAGGAAGGGCAGATGTACGTCGATCGCGCCGAATATCTGGTGCGGTTGGCCGACGCGCTCGAGGTCGACACGATGCTGCTGGTGCAGCTCGTCTCGGGAGCGATCACCGTCGAGCAGGCCCAGAAGCTGGTTCATCGCGCGGGCCGGTCCGGCGAAGATGGCAAGCACGACGGCAAACATGACGGCAAGCACGACGGC
>DASYCK010000041.1:0-137207 GCA_036500205.1 Polyangia bacterium
GGGAAGGGCGGGGGTGTGGGCTCGTGGGGGCGTGCACGAGCGCTCCGGCTGCGAAGCAGCCGGTTGCCAGCGAGAGGCCCGAGGGAGCCATGGATGGCGCAGCCATCCGAAGGCGACCGCCCCCCTCGAGACCACACCCCCGTCCTTCCCCGCCCCCCCGACGGGAGCGAGAGTAGCCCTCTACAACCTAGCGACGTTCGCGGGAGGGAGCCGCGTTATCGAGGAAAAGAGGAAGAGGAAGAGGAGGAGCCGGGGGGCTCGGCGGCTTGTCGGGATTCGACCAGCTTCTTGGCGCCCAGGGTGGCCAGCGCCAGCAGCGTGAGGATGGAGGCGACCGCGAACGCCGCCGCCATGTTGTACTCGTTATAAAGAATCTCCACGTGCAGAGGCAGCGTGTTCGTCTGGCCGCGAATGTGACCGGACACGACGGAGACGGCGCCGAATTCGCCCATCGCGCGCGCATTGCACAGCACCACGCCGAACAGCAGCCCCCACCGGATCTTCGGCAACGTGACCCGGAAGAGGATCTGCCAGCCGCTCGCGCCCAGGGTCAGCGCGGCCTCCTCCTCGTCGGTGCCGACCTCCTGCATGACCGGCAGCACCTCGCGCGCCACGAAAGGGAACGTGACGAACGTCGTGGCCAGGATGATTCCCGGCACCGCGAAGATGATGTGAATGTCGTGCGCGTCCAGCCAAGGTCCCAGCAACCCGCGCGCCCCCAGCAGCAACACGAACACCAGCCCCGAGATCACCGGCGACACGCTGAACGGCAGATCGATGAGCGTCGTCAGGACCGACTTGCCTGGAAACCGGTAGCGCGCGATCAGCCAGGCCGCCGCCACCCCGAACACCACGTTCAGGGGAACGGAGATCGCCGCCGTCAGCAAGGTCAGCTTCAGCGCCGCGATGCTGTCGGGCTCGATGATGGCCGCCAGGTACGCCCCGAAGCCGTTGCGCAGCGCCTCGGTGAACACCGCGATGATCGGCAGCGCCACGAACAAGCCCAGGAAGCCGCAGGCGAGCCCCGTCAGGATCACCCGCGTGGCCAGGCTGTCGGCGCCCGCGCGCGCCAGGGGAGGGCGGGGATCGCGGACCACCCGCGGGAGCGGTCGTCTGGCCACTACTGCTTCCCCTTGCGGGTCATCGCCGCTTGCAGGGCGTTGATCAGCAGCAGCAGCGTGAACGAGGCGGTCAGCATCACCAGCGCGATGGCCGTGGCGCCGGCGTAGTCGTACTGCTCCAGCTTGGTGACGATCAGCAGCGGCACGATCTCGGTGCGCATCGGCATGTTGCCCGAGATGAAGACGATCGAGCCGTATTCGCCCAGCCCGCGCGCGAACGCCAGCGCGAAGCCTGTCAGGGCCGGCGGCGCCAGCACCGGCAAGATCACCTTCAACATGGTCTGCCGCCGGGTGGCCCCCAGGGTCGCCGCCGCCTCCTCGAGCTGCGGATCGAGATCGAGCAGGATCGGCTCCACCGTGCGCACCACGAACGGCAGCCCCACGAAAAGCATGGCCAGGCTGATCCCGGCCGGCGAGTACGCCACGTGGATGTCGAAGCGCGCCAGATAGCGCCCCACCCAGCCGTTGTCCGCGTACAGCGCGGTGAGCGCGATTCCGGCGACGGCCGTCGGCAACGCGAAGGGAAGGTCGACCAGCGCGTCGAACAGGGCCCGCCCCGGAAACCGGTAGCGGACCAGCACCCATGCCACGATGATGCCGAACACGGCGTTCGCCACCCCGGCCGCCAGCGCCGTGGTGAACGTCAGACGATACGCCGCCAGCGCGCGGGGCGACGCGACCGCGGCCACGAACTCGGCCCAGGTCAGGCTGCCGCTCTTCACCACCAGCGCGCCCAGCGGGATCAAGACGATCAACGACAGGTACGCGACGGTGTATCCCAGCGATAGACCGAAGCCCGGCAACACGCCGGCGCGCCCGCCCCGTCGGGACCTTCGCGCCGGCATGGGGGCCGCCCGGGCCGCCGGTCCTGGCATCTACGAGCCCGGCTTGTAGATCTGGTCGAACAGCCCGCCGTCGGCGAAGTGGGTCTTCGTCGCCGTCTGCCAGCCGCCGAAGGTATCGTCGACCGAGAACAGCTTCAGCTTGGGGAACTGGGCCGCGTTCTTCGCCAGGATGGCGGCGTTGGTGGGGCGATAGTGATGGCGGGCGCCGATCTCCTGCCCCTCGTCGGTGTACAGGAACTTCAGGTAGGCCTCGGCCACGGCCCGTGTGTGGTGCTTGTCGACGACCTTGTCGACGACGGCGACGGGCGGTTCGGCCAGGATGCTGACGGCTGGATAGACGATGTCGAACTTGTCCTTGCCCATCTCGTTCACCAACAACACCGCCTCGTTCTCCCAGGCCAGCAAGACGTGACCGATCGCCCGCTGCGCGAACGTGACCGTCGAGCCGCGCGCGCCCGAGTCGAGCACCGGCACGTTCTTGTACAGCTTGGCCACGTAGTCCTTTGCCTTCGCGGCGTTCCCCTTCTGTTGCGCCCAGCCCCAGGCCGCCAGATAGGCCCAGCGCCCGCCGCCCGACGTCTTCGGGTTCGGCGTCACCACCACCGTCCCTGGCTTGATCAGGTCATCCCAGTCATGGATCTGGCGGGGATTTCCCTTGCGCACCACGAACACCACCGTCGAGGTGAACGGCGTCGAGCGGTTGGGGAGCTTCTTCGCCCAGTCGGGGGCGATGCGCTGCGACTTCTCCGCGATGGCGTCGATGTCGGAAGCGAGCGCCAAGGTCACCACGTCCGCCTCCAGCCCGTCGATGACCGACCGCGCCTGTTTCGCCGAGCCGCCGTGTGACTGGCTCACCTCGAGCGTCTGTCCGGTCTGTTGCTTCCACCTGGCGCCGAACGTCTTGTTGACGTCTTGATACAGCTCGCGGGTCGGGTCGTACGAGACGTTGAGCAGCTTGACCTGGGCCAGGGCCGAGCCGGCGGTGCCGGACAGCGCCAGTCCCAGGGCGAGGGCGATCAGTTTCGGGGTCGTCATGTGGTGCATCTCCATCAAGCTCGAATTGTTGGGCTGGCCTAGAAATAGACCTGGGCCCGGGCCAGCAGCGCGTTCTCGGTGTTGCGATTGGAGACCGTCTTGGTGGTCGTCGTCTTCATGGTGGCGGGGTCCGTGGTGGACGTGGAGACCGACGAGCCCGCCGTGAAGCTGGTGCGATCGAAGTTCACCGTGAGGCGCCACGTTCGGCTGGGGACGTAGGTCAGCGCTCCGGTGAAGCCCTGCGCCTTGCTGACGGCCTTGGTGTTGTCGGCGAACACCGGGACGGTGGGATCCGCGGCGTTTCCGAAGGCGTCACCGTCGATCTTCAGCATGTTCCAGCGCGCGGCGATCTCGAGCGCTCCCCAGGTTCCCTTCGACAGATCGAGGCTGCTGCTGGGGGTGGCGCCGTTGAAGCCATTCGTCCCGCCGATCACGATGGAGGCGGTGGCGTGAAACGCCTGGTTGGTCAGGTTCATGGTGGTGTTCCCCTTCTGCACTTCCTGACGGTTCCATACGTACTCGCTCAGCACGCCGAAGGGACCGAAGTAGTAGAACAGGCCGGGGTTCAGCCGCGACTGACGCAGGTGCGCGAACGGCGTCCCCGCGCCGGTGGGATCGGCGGTGGCGGCTGGCGCCAGGTACGTGAAGATGGTGTTCTGCCCGCCGCTCTTGAAGCTGGGAAGCAGCGTGCTGGTGGGGATGCCGAAGCGATTGCCGGTGCTGGCCCCGAAGTGAAGGCCGAGCGCGCCGAGTTCCTTGAGGGACTCGGCCTTGAACGGCTGGATGAGGACTCGCCCCGCGAAGTCCTTGGCGTGATTGGTGTCGACGTCTTGCAGGGCGGCGTCGGTCGCGCCGTTGAGGATGGCGAGACGATACTGGACGATGCCCCCCGCGATGTCGCCCCACAGCTCCGCCCCCACGTCGCGCTGGGAGGTCAGGTTCTGGGTGAGCGCGCGCTCCATCAACGGCAGATCCTGATCCTGCTGCAGCCGCTCGAGGCCGAGCGGCGCCTTGAACTTGCCCGCCCGCAGGTGCAGCCAGGGAAACGGATGAATGTCGATGTACGCGTCGAAGACCTGCGTGGTGCCCCCCGCGAACTCGGGCGTGATCTTGAAATCGGCGATGTTCAGCAGTGTCCCGTCGACCGAGGGGCGCATCCGGCGGACCAGGAAGGTGTCCGCCTTGTCGGACAGCACGCCGTCGTCGAGGAACCAGCGGCTGTCGACCTGCAGCTGGCCGTGGATCTTCAGCATGAACGCACCGTCGGCGCTGCGGACGCTGAAGCCGTCCTTCTCGCTGGCGGTGGCGAAGGCGGGCGGCTTGGCGGCCGCGTCCTTGGCCTTGGTGGCCAGCTGCTCCTCGAGGATCTCCACCCGACGAACGGCGATGCGCGACGCCTGTTCGGCGTCGGCGACCCGGTTGGCCAGATCGACCTCGGCGGGTGTCGGGGCGGCCGGTGGCGGCAGCGCCGGAGCCGCCGCTGGAGCCGCTTGGGCGGCGCCCGTGTCCGGGATGGCCGCGCCGCCCGGCGTGGATTGCGCCGCTGCCTGTCGGGTCGCCAGGGCCAGGGCCAGGAACAGGAACAGGATCGCGAGTGTGCTGCTGGTCAGACGACGTACCGGAACCCGATGAAACAAGGGATGTCCTTTCTCTTCGCTTCGTGAGCTCACGTCGATCCTCCCTCGCCACCGGCACCGGATTTTCCACCCGCGCCCGCGCTGCCCCCAGCGCCGCCTTGGCCTCCGGTCGCGACCGCGATACCGCCCGCGCCCGCGTTGCCGCCGCCACCCACGCCTCCGCCGCCTTGCCCGGCCGTTCCGGTGGCACCGCCAGTGGCCGGGGTTCCGCCGAAGCCCCCGGCGCCGCCAGCTTGACCAGCTTCGCCACCGCCCCCCGAGGCGATCTCGCCGCCGGCTCCTCCAGTATTTTGGACATCCGTCGTCGCGTCCGCCTTCGCCTCGCTGGGCGCGGCGTCGACGACGATGGTCTCGTTGTGATCGCGGCAGCCGCCCAGACCAAGTAGACTGCAGGAAATCAGGAAAGCCAGGCTCGTTCGTTTCATCGGGCTCCTCTCTCCGTGTCCGATATAATAGACAATCGCGGCGACCGTCAATTAAAAAAGACACGGGTCCCAAAAGAGTGATGTCCCCCGGCAGGCGGCGTCGGGGGGGGCGCGTGACAGCCCGCCGGCTCTCCCGCCGGATACAACTGGTAGATTCTGTCGATGACCGAGCTCGAGCCCCCGCGCCCATCGCGCATCGCCGTGCTGCCGCCGGCGCTGGCCGATCAGATCGCCGCCGGCGAGGTGGTCGAGCGAGCCGCTTCGGTGGTGAAGGAGCTGTGCGAGAACGCCGTCGACGCGGGGGCCCGGCGCATCGAGATCGAGATCGAGGGGGGAGGGCGCCGCCTCATCCGCGTGGCCGACGACGGCGGCGGGATGACGGCCGACGAGGCGCGGCTGGCGCTGCGTCGTCACGCCACCTCCAAGATTCGCAGCGCCGATGATCTGTGGGGTCTCACCAGCTTCGGGTTCCGGGGCGAGGCGCTGCCGTCGATCGCCGCCGTGTCACGGCTCAGCCTGTCGACGAAGCTGCCCGGCGCCACGGGTGGTTTCCGGCTGACGGTCGAGGCGGGGCTGGAGACGGAGGCGCGCGACGTCGGCATGCCGGAGGGGACGCACGTCGAGGTGCGAGAGCTGTTCTTCAACACGCCCGCCCGCCTGAAGTTCCAGAAGACCGAGGCGACCGAGGCGGCGAATGTCAACGAGGCGGTGCTGCGCCTGGCCCTGGCCCACCCCGACGTTCATTTTCGCCTGCGCGCGGCGGGGCGCACGGTGCTGGATCTGCCGGTGCATCGCGATCTCGGCGAGCGGGTGCGGGCGGCCCTGGCGCGGCGCGGGGCGGGCGCGCTGCACGAGGCGCGGGGCGAGGAGGGCGGTCATGAGGTGCGCGCATTTCTGGCCGCCCCCGAGGCCGCCGCCACGACGGCGCGCTCGACGTTCCTGTTCGTGGGGCGGCGGTTCGTGCGTGACCGGTCGTTGCTGCATGCGCTGGCCCTCGGCTACGGCGAGCTGCTCGAGAAGGGGCGCTATCCGCTGGCGGCGCTGTTCCTCGAGGTGCCGGGGCAGGACCTGGACGTGAACGTTCATCCGCAGAAGCTCGAGGTCCGCTTCGCGCGGGCGGCCGAGGTCTACGCTGCCGTGCGCCACGTGGTGGGCGCCGCGGTGGCGCGCGCCCCCTGGCTTCCGGCGCCGCGCGGGGCGGTGCGCGTTCACACCCTCCCCCCCGAGACGCGCGACGACGGCACGTCGGTCGCCATCGGTGGTGGCGGTCAGCTTCACCTGGCCCGGACCTCCGGCTATGGTGCGCGGCTGCCCCGCTTCGGCGCGGCCGACGCCGCCCCGGTCACCGCGCCGGCGTTCCCCTCGTCGCTGGCGTCCCCCGCCGCCGTGTCGTCCTGGCCGGCGGCGCCCCAGGCGGATGATTCGTCCGCTTACTTCCAGTCACTCTCGTACATCGGCCAGCTCGATCGCACCTATCTCGTATGCGAGACAAGGGGCGAGCTGGTGCTGGTCGATCAACACGCCGCCCACGAGCGCGTGGCGTTCGAACGGCTGCGCGTCGCCCACGGCCGCGCCGAGCTGCGCCGCCAGCGCCTGCTGTTTCCCATCCCCATCGAGCTGGACGACAGCGGGGCGGCGGCTGCCGCCGAGGACGCCGCCATGGCGGGGCTGGGGTTCGAGGTCGAGCGGACGGGCGAGCGAACGGTGCTGCTGCGCGCGGTCCCCGAGCTGCTGAAGGACGCCGATCCCAAGCCGCTGCTGGCCGAGGTGCTGGGGCGGCTGGCCGACGGCGAGACCACGTCGTCGTTCGCGGCGGCGCCGACGGAGCGGTTCGAGCGCATCCTGGCCACCATGGCCTGCCACAGCGTCGTGCGCGCGGGCGACGTGCTGTCGCGCCCCCAGGCGCTGGCGCTGCTGATGGATCTCGACCGGGTCGATCTGCGCATGCACTGTCCCCACGGCCGGCCGGTGTTGCTGCGTTTGCCCCTGGCGGAGATCGAGCGGCGCTTTGGCCGCTCCTGACGTGACTGCCCACCGGGTCCTCGCCCTGGTGGGACCGACCGCCTCCGGGAAGAGCGCGCTGGCGCTGCGGCTGGCGTCGCTGCTCCCCATCGAGATCGTCTCCTGCGACTCGCTGATGGTGTACATCGGAATGGACATCGGCACCGGCAAGCCGACCGTAGCCGAGCAGCGGAGCGTCCCGCATCACGTCCTCGACGTGGTGGCGCCGAACGAGCCGTTTCACGCCGCCCGCTGGGCGCAGCTGGCGCGCGCCGCGATCCGCGACATCGCCGGCCGGGGAAAGTTGCCCATGATCGTGGGGGGGACCGGCCTCTATCTCCGCGCGCTGCTGGGCGGGCTGTTCGAGGCGCCCCCGCCCGACGAGGCGATCCGCCAGCGTCACCGCGACGAGGCGACGCGCGACGGCTCGCCAGCCCTGCACGCGCGGCTGGCGGCGCTCGATCCCGAGACGGCGGCGCGGGTCGATCCCCGGGATCTGATGCGCATCAGCCGGGCGCTGGAGATCTTCGAGCAGACGGGCGAGCCCATCAGCGTCCTGCAGAAGCGGGGCAGCCCCGCCGGGGACGTGGTGTGCCAGACGATCGTGCTGGCTCCGCCGCTCGAGCGGCTGCGCCCGGCCATCGCCGCGCGCTTCGATTCGATGCTGGCCGCTGGCCTCGTCGACGAGACCCGCCGCCTGCGTGACACGTTTGGCGCCGACCCCAGGCCACTGCAGGCGCTCGGCTACAGACAGGTGGGAGATTTTCTGGCGGGGGTGTTGCCCCTCGACGCGGCGGTGGTGGCGGCGAAGGCGGCGACGGCCGCTTACGCGCGCCGCCAGCGAACGTTCTTCCGCAAGCTGCCGGCCGCCTGGCGACCGGAGGAGGTTCCGGAGCCGGCGGCGGTGCTGGCCTGGTGGCAAGCGCAAGCCGCCACCTCCTGATCGCTCGAAGGCGCTCGCGCGCTCACATGCAGACGCGACCGGCTTCGCAGCTCGAGCCGGACGAGCGGGTGGCCGCGTACGTGATGACGCCGGCACCGACCAGGGCCACCCCGATCGCCGTCCAGAACCACCACTTCTGATAGATCGGTTTCTCTCGCGAGGCCGAGGCCGCGGGCGCCGTGTCGGGCGTGTCGCCGAGGATCGGCACCGGCGCCGGCGCCGGGTCGATCGCGATGGGGAGCGGCGCCGGCGCGGGCGGTGGCGCCGCGGGCGGAGGAGCCGCCGCCAGCGCGGCCTCCAGATCGTGGATGTGCTGCTCGACGATGGTGCGGTTCGGGACCCGCGTGGCCTCGCTCAGGAAGCGCCGATAAAACCGCAAGGCCGCCGGCTTGTCCCCCATCAGGCGATGACACTGGGCGATGTTGTACAGAAAGCTGGCGTCGCTCTTCGCCAGATAGCCCTTCTCGTACTCGCCCAGGGCGTCGTTGTACTTCTCGAGCTTGAAGAACGCCTCGCCGCGCTGGAAGTGCTCCCGGGCCTCTTCGGCGCCTAACCGCTCGGCGGGGCCGGGCGCCGCGTGGGAGGGGGCGCCCAGCAGGGTCGCCACCACGATCACCAACGCGCCCATGCTCGCTCGCCCCAGGTGACGTCGTGTCATGCGGCGCTTTTCATAACAAGCGCCTTGGGGATTGCAATTGGCTGGCCCGAGGACCTAAAACATGGGGCTTGATGAAGCCCAGTTTCCGGGTCTCGTGCGTCATGTTCATCCTCGGCGCGGTTGGCTGCGGCAGCGACGCGCAACCGGTCGTCAAGATCAACGTCACGGGGAGCAGTGCCTTCTCGGGGGTCTCGCTGTCGCTGGCGCTGACCGGGATCGACGCCAAGACGTTCGCGAGCGTCTCGTTCTCGCAGACGACGATTTTCAAGGCTGGGCTCTCCGTGCCGTCCAGCCTCGTGGGGGCCTCCACCGTCACCGGTCAGGCCTTCATGGGCAGCTGCATGGTGGGCGCGGGGTCGATGTCGGTCGCCGACATCAAGGCCGCCGAGACGGGCGACGCGGTCTCGTTGACGATCAACGGCGTCAGCGGTTGCCCCGGCGCGGATGCCGGCGTCGATTCGCACGACGCGAGCGGCACGGGCGGCATCGGCGCGGGCACGGGCGGCATCGGCGCGGGCACGGGCGGCATCACCGGCACGGGCGGCGCCCCCGTCGGGACCGGCGGCCGGATGGGCGGCGGTTCCGGCGGCGTGGGGACCGGCACGGGCGGGGTCGGTTCGGGCGGCATCGTCGGGACCGGCGGCATGGTGGGTACCGGCGGCAAGGGGAGCGGCGGCACGGGCACTGGCGGCATGGGCACGGGCGGCACAGGCACCGGCGGCACGGCCGGCATGGGGAGCGGCGGAAGCGGTGGCGGACACGGCGGCGCGGGCGGCTTCGGGGGGCACGGCGGCTTTGGCGGCTTCGGCGGTCGCGGCGGCTTTGGTGGCGAGGGCGGCTTTGGTGGCCACGGGGGCTTCGGCGGCGGTGAAGCTGGCGCCGGGGGTCAGGGGATCGGCGGCGCCGGGGGCGAGGGTGGCAGCGGGGATACCGGTGGGGCAGGCGGAAGCGCCTGCTCCGGAGCGGGCGGAGAAGGCGGCGGGTCGGTCTGCCTGGCGCGCCCTCCCGTCCGCGGCAACAAATTCAAACGCATGGCCAGCGGAGCGTCCGCGCCGCGAGGACGGCTGGTCTCCGTCTCATTCGCACACTAGGTTTACGCGAACATCCACATGGCGGACGCGGCGAAACGAACGGAACGGCACGAAACTTCCACCGGGGCAGTGCTCGACTTCGAGCGGCCCATCGTCGATCTGGAACGCAAGATCGACGATCTGATCCGGGTGGGGAAGGGGAGCCTCGAGCTGCGACCGCAGATCTCGCTGCTCGAATCGCGGGCGCGCGAGCTGCAGCGCGAGATCTTCGCCGACCTATCGGCCTGGCAGAAGGTCCAGCTTTCGCGCCACCCCAACCGACCGTACACGCTGGACTACATCGACCTGCTGATCGAGGACTTCGTCGAGCTGCACGGTGATCGCCGCTTCGCCGACGATCCCGCCATCGTCTCGGGGTTCGGCCTGTTCGAGGGGACGCCAGTGATGGTGGTGGGACAGCAGAAGGGGCGCAGCACGAAAGAGAAGGTGCTGCGTAACTTCGGCCAGCCCAAGCCCGAGGGGTACCGCAAGGCGCTGCGGCTGATGGAGCTGGCGGGGCGGATGCGCCGGCCCATCATCTGCTTGATCGACACGCAGGGCGCGTATCCCGGCATCGATGCCGAGGAGCGTGGCCAGGCCGAGGCGATCGCCAAGAACCTGGAAGTGATGGCGGGGCTGCCGGTACCGATCGTGTGCGCCGTGATCGGCGAGGGGGGCTCGGGCGGCGCGCTGGCGCTGGGCGTGGCCGATCGCATCTTGATGCTCGAGTACTCGACCTACTCGGTCATCTCGCCCGAGGGGTGTGCATCGATCTTGTGGCGCGACGACTCGAAGAAGCCCGAGGCGGCGGAGGCGATGAAGATGACCGCCACCGATCTGGAGCGGCTGGGCATCGTCGACGAGATCGTGCCGGAGGCGCCTGGGGGCGCCCACCGCGATCACGCGCTGACGGCGCGCAGTCTGGCCGACGTGATCCGCAAGCATCTGGCCGAGCTGATCCCGCAGCCGCCGGACAAGCTGCGCGATGGGCGGTACGCGAAGTTTCGCCGCATGGGCGCGTTCGTCGAAAGCGGCGACGGCTGAGCGACGACGACGCCGATTTGCGGCGGGAGGCGCTGCGCCTTTGCGATCGCTACATCGACGAGGTCGTACTGGCGTTCGGTCTGTGTCCCTGGGCTTCCCCGTCGCTGCGTGCAGGGTCGGTGGCGAGAGAGGCGGTCACGCGCGCGGCACCGGTGCCGGCGGACTGTCTGGCCGCCATCGACGAATGGGAAGCGGCGGAGCCCGCGATCGCGGTGGGGTTGCTGGTGATCCCCCGCTTCGCCGGCGGCCGGGCCGCCTTCGATACCTTCGCCGAAGGGGTGCGGCGCGCCGATCGGGCGCGTCGCGGCGCCGGTGCCGAGGCGGCCTTCGTGGTCGCGGCGTTTCATCCGGCGGGGCCCAGCCAGTTCGTGGGGCCGCATCAGGCTGTGTCGTTTCTTCGCCGATCGCCCGATCCGATGTTGCAGCTGGTTCGCGCGGAGCTGCTGGCGGGCGTGAAGGCGGCCGGGGCCGGAGACGATGTCTCGACCGGGGTGGCCACGCGGAATCACGCGACGCTGATGGCGGAGGGGGCGAAGGAGAGGTTCGAGGTGGTGATCCGGGCGTTGCGAGCAGACCGGGACGAGGCCTACGCGCGGTTGGGTCTTTTGTGAAGACGTGCTGTGCTGCGTACGGATCCCAGGGTCTCGCGGCAGGAGGCTGGCGAGAATGCGAACGGGCGGGGCCGCGCTCTAGTTCCGGAGCAGAATCTTGGAGGCGAATCGCAAAATCGATGTCCTCCAATCCCCGATCGGATATCTGATCCCCGATCGGATATCTTATCCCCCGATCGGATGTCCGATCCCCGATCCGGTGTCTGATCCCCCGATCGGATGTCTGATCTCCGATCTCCGATCCGGCTCCGAAAAATAGAGCGGACCGCAGGCGTTGGCCGTCCGCGGCCAACGCCGAGGACCGCATCGCGCGGCCCCGGCAACAGTCTCTCCAGAGGCGTGCGTGCCGCGCGACCCTGGGAACCGCCCGAAAATGCCGCGTTCCGGAGCGTTCCGGAGCGTTCAGTGGCGTTCAGCCGGAGGCGGAAGCGAAGCCGACGCGGATGTGCCCGAGCGTCTGCACCCGCGCTTCGGGCGCCAGCTCGGGGTAGGCGAGGACCGCCAGCAGGGGATGCTCGGTCTCGACGAGCCGACGCACATAGCGGCGAATGTCGGCGTTGGTGAGGATGACGGCCGGGGCGCCCTGGGCCGGCACGCTCGTCATGGCCCTGCCCACGGCGTCGACGATGTCGCGCGAGAGCTGCGGCTCGAGCGCCAGGTAGCTGCCGGTCGCTGTCTTGTGGATCGCCTCGCGGACGACGTCCTCGATCATCGGATCCAGCAAGAACACCGGCAGCACGCCGTCGCCGTTCGCGTGCTGGTAGGTGATGGCGCGGCGGAGCGCCGCACGCACGTGCTCGGTCAACGTCACGGGATCCTTCTGCTGCGGCGCCCACTCGGCCAGCGCGCCCAGCACGTCCTTCAGGTTGCGCAGCGAGACGCCCTCCTCGACCAACCTGCGCAACACATCGGCGAGCAGCGTCGGGGAAATCACCTTCGGCACCACCTCGCGCACCAGCGCCGGATGCGTCTCGGCCAGCCGATCGAGCAGGAGCTGGGTCTCCTCGATCCCGACAAACTCGTGCCCGTAGCGACGCAGCAGCGTCATCACGTGAGCGCCCAGCGTCTGTTCGGTGTCGCCATCGGGCGCGAGGTCACCGCGGCCGAGCGGCACCTCGTTGAAGCGAATGACGTAGCCCGACGACGTCACGTCGGGCGCGTTCGCGCGCACGCGCAGCGCGGGCAGGGGAATGCCCAGCTCGGCGAACAGCGGTGGCGCCAGCGCAATCGTCAGGCGCGCGGCGCACGCGTCGGTGTCGCCGTCGGGACAAAGCTGGGCGCTCGCATCGGGGCCGAGCTCGATGGCGATGGCCGTCAACAGCGGCGCCGGGCCGCTGTCACGCCCGGCACGTGCCCAGGCCCCATCGCCATCCGTCGCATCGGCGCGCGTCTGCGAGGCTTGCGACGACTTCTTCGTCAGCAGCGCCCGCGCCACCAGCCCGAGCAGCGCCGCCAGCGCCACGAAAGGGACGAACGGCAGGCCCGGCACCAGCGCCAGCAGGGCCAGCAGCACCGCCGCGATCGCGATCGCCTTGGGCTGCCCCAGGATCTGCCCCGCCATCTCCTTCCCGAGGTGCGCCCCCTCTTCCTCGGAGGCGACGCGCGTGACGATGATGCCCGCCGCCGTCGAGATGACGAGCGCCGGGATCTGCGCCACCAGCCCCTCGCCGATGGTCAGCACGGTGAACGTGCGCGCGGCGTCGGCCAGGTCCATCCCTCGTTGCCAGACGCCGATGATCAGGCCCCCCAGGACGTTGACCGCCAGCACCACCAGGCCGGCGATGGCGTCCCCCTTCACGAACTTCATGGCGCCGTCCATGGCGCCGAACAGCTGCGACTCGCGCGCCAGCAGGGCCCGCCGCCGCCGCGACTCCTGGTGATCGATGTGGCCGGCGCGCAGCTCGGCGTCGATCGACATCTGCTTGCCGGGCATGGCGTCGAGCGTGAAGCGCGCCGCCACCTCGGCCACCCGCTCGGCGCCCTTCGAGATGACGACGAACTGGATGATGGTGAGGATCAGGAAGATGACGGCGCCCACCACCAGGTTGCCGGCCACCACGAAGCCGCCGAAGGCGCGGATGACCTCGCCGGCGTTCGCGTGCGTCAGGATCAGCCGGGTCGCCGAGATCTCCAGCGCCAGCCGGAACAGGGTCGTCAGCAGCAGCAGCGTGGGGAACGTGGCGATCTTCAGCACGTCGCCCACGTAGATCGAGATCAACAGCAAGGTCACCGCGATGGCGATGTTCAGCGACAGCAGCAGATCGAGCAGGAAGGTCGGCAGCGGAATCAGCATCATCGCCACGATGGAGACGACCAGCGCGGCCAGCGCCAGATCCGCGTGACGGGTCAACAGCGCGCGCGCGTCGCCCGCCCTGAGCAGCGCCACGAAACTCGGTGTGGATGCGGACCCCGAACGCCCCGTCGCCATCTGGCGTGGATAGACCGCCGACCGCGCGCGCGTCAAGGGCAGGGCGCTGGCGCCGAGGCGATGTCACGCTGCCCGCCTTCGTTGTAAAGTCGTGGCCAATGTGGCGACCAAGTCATCCGTGGGGGGCCGGGATGCTCGCGCGTGTGGGCGTGGCCTGCGCTCTGCTGGCCGGTTGCGGCGGGGGCGGGGGTGGGGGCGGCACCGTCTCGGAGCAGCCGCTGTCTGGAGCGATTGGCGGCCGGCCCTGGGCGTTCGTCACCGGTCAGTCGAACCCCTTCCTCTCGGACGAGAATCATTTCTGGGTCGACGCGTACGCCACCACCTTCGCTACCTGCACGCAGTCGCAGCCGCTGAACGCGGATGAGTTGATCCTCAACCTCCCCACAAAGGTCGGCAGCTACAGCCTGGGCTTGAACCTGAACGTCACGTTCTACGACGGGACCACCAACGACAACCTGGTGGCGACCAGCGGGACGCTCACCATCGATTCGGTGACCACCACGATGATCAGCGGCGGCCTCAACGCGGCTTACAATGCCAAGACCAGCGTCGACGGCAAGTTTCAGGCGACGATCTGCGCGAACTGAGTCCGGCGTCAGACCATCCAGCGGGGCAGGCGGCCGCGCAGGGTGGCGTCGAGCCCCAGCACGCGGCCGGGCGGCGAGATCAGGAACGTGAACATGATGCCCACCATCAGCAGCGCGTTTCCGGGAGGGGCTAGCCCTTGCCCGGAGGCCGCGGTGATCGAGCCAAGCAGCAGCAGCCCGAGGAACGACGCCAGCCGCGTGGCCAGCCCCAGCAACAGGCAGATGCCGATGGCCAGTTCGCCCAGCGTGATCAGGGCGCCAAAGATCTTGGGGTGATTGTGCGCGCTCTGCAGCATGGGGAGAAAGAAGCTGTAGGCGCGGCGGGCGTCGAGCCAGGTCTGGGTCGTCTTCAACAGGGCATCGCCGTGAAACCAGCCGCCCATGAATTTTTGGTAGCCCTCGAGGATGAGGATCGCGGCCGCCAAGAAACGTAGGGGAAGAAGCACTGCGAGCGGAATACGCTCGTTCATGACATCAGCGTAGCAGCGCCCCCACGGAGGACAAGTTCGTTCGCGGGCGGCATGGTAACGTCCGCGCTCGTGTCAGAGACAAAACGACCCACCAGCGCC
The DNA here is from genome assembly GCA_036500205.1 of Polyangia bacterium. Taxonomy (GTDB): domain Bacteria; phylum Myxococcota_A; class Polyangia; order Fen-1088; family Fen-1088; genus DASYCK01. Next base: position 14,975 of record DASYCK010000041.1, read on the forward strand.
GCCGCCGAGGAGATTCTCGGTCTCTACTTCCCCGTTCTCGATCACGGCTTCGTGTCGCTGAACGACTACATGGGCACTGACGAGTGCATCGAGCGCGCCGCGCGCGTCAGCTACGGCTACGGCACGCGCAAGCAGAGCCAGACGCGCGGGTTGCTGCGCTACCTGCGCCGCCACAAGCACACGACGCCCAGCGAGATGGTGGAGCTGAAGTTCCACTGCTGCATGCCGATCTTCATCGCCCGGCAGTGGATCCGCCACCGCACCGCCAACGTCAACGAGTACAGCGGCCGCTACAGCCTGATTCCCATGCTGTTCTACACCCCGGAGGAGGCGCAGTTGCAGACGCAGAGCGCTCGCAACAACCAGGGACGCAGCGGCCAGTCGGTGTCGGCGGCCGTGCACGCCGAGGCGACGCGCCGCTGGGCCGACGCCCGCCGCGCCACCGTCGACAGCTACGAATGGCTGACCGGGCAAGAGGTGGCGCGCGAGCTGGCGCGCATCGATCTGCCGCTGTCGACGTACACGCAGTGGTACTGGAAGATCGACCTGCACAACCTGCTGCACTTCCTGACCCTGCGGGTGGACGGGCACGCGCAGTGGGAGATCCAGGAGTTCGGGCGGGTGATGGCCGGCATGCTGAAGCGCGTGGCGCCGCTGTCCTACGAGGCCTGGATCGACTACGACGTCTGCGGCGGCCAGCTGTCGCGCATGGAGCTGGACGTCCTGCGCACCTTGCTGTCGCCGGACGGCCAGGGCGTGAAGTCGACGGCCGGCGCGCTGGATCGCGCCGCCCTCGCCGCGCGCGGCCTGTCCGCCCGCGAAGCCGACGAGCTGATCGCCAAGCTCGCCCCGGCGTCGACGCCCGACTTCGAGCTCGACCTCGCCTCCGCGAAGCCAGCCGAGCACTTCGCCGCCCGCTTCGCCGCCGCCGTCCCTCGCGCCGACCAGAAGCCCGCCGAAACCTAAAACATCCCCGGCAAGAAAGAACCCGCTCTTTTTGCCGCGCCGTCAGAGCGAGCAAAGCGAGCGGGTTCAGTGACGGGAGCGCGGGCTTCGCCCGCGCGGCCGACATCAGCAAAGTCCGAGGGGGGCTATGTGGGGGGATGCTGCATCCCCCCGCGCGTATTAGTATTTGTACGAGACCTGGCCCGCGAAGTGGACGCTCATATCCATGGTCCAGGTCTGGCTCGGCAGCTTGCCTTCGACCTCGATGTTGAAGACCGCCTTGTTGGCCTTCCACTGGTCGAGGATGTTCACTGGGTTCAGGCTGTCGATGCTCAGCTTGTTGCCGACCGTCGCGCCGTCCGCCTTCTGGTAGTTGATGAGCTCGGTGGGGACCGTGCTGCCCGCCGGGGTCATGGTGATGCGCAGGCTCTTCAGGAAGTCGAAGTTGTCTACGCCGGACTTCGCCACCAGGTCGACCTTGACCGCCTTGACGGTCGAGCCGAGGTCGGCCGGCAGGTTCAGGTCGGGCAGCGACTGCGTGAAGCTGAGGTTGGTCGACATGTCGTTGCCGCCGGAGATCGCCGTGGGGACGCCGACGACGGCGATGCCGTGCTGGGTCACCTCGACGTCGGGGACGTCCGCCTCGACCGACAGGGCGCAGCCACCGGCGCCAGCCGCGAAGAGGGTCACGAAGGCGATCGCCAGGAAGGAACGGGAGACGATTGAAGAAGAGTTTTTCATGACCTCACCAGATGTAGACGATCAGGCCCAGCTTCGCGGAAGGCGTCAGAACCCGAACCATCGGGTCCTGATTGAAAGAGACCGTGGTGCTGCTGCTCGAGCCCGTGGCGCTCGAGATCTGCTCGTTCACGTTGTGGATGTTGGCGCGGATGTAGCTCATGCCGCCGTGGATGAAGAACACCACCCGGCGCGTTCCGAAGTCGAGGCCCAGGTGGGCGTTGGCGTAGTCGTAGCCGACCTGCTGCAAGATGGCGCTGTCGTGAAAGCCCGAGCCGGCGATGCTGCGGGCGATGCCGTTGGCGTTGCCGGTGAAGTAGTGACCGGCCTCGAGCGAGGCGGACGGTCCCGAGCCGAAGGGCAACACCGACACGCCGGCGCGCACGCCCTTGCTGATCATGTTGTAGCTCATCCCCGCTTCGCCCCGCACCCACGAGAAGGGGCGGTAGATACCCGACAGGGTCGCGCCGTCGGGGATGCCCGCGCCCATCTGCAGGCCGAGCTGAGGCAACGGGCGCTCGACCTTCTGCTCCGTCGCCGTCTGGGCGACCTGCTCGTCGGGCTGGCTGGCGACGGCCTGGGCGCTCAAGCCGGCCACCAGGGCCAGCGCGAGAGCGATTCGGGAGAAAGAGAAATTTGCCACGAAGAGGTCATCGATACTTTTATTAGTATTCTTTAGTACCAAATAAATAGAAAGTGATGACGCACTGAGAATGCAGTCGTTACGGGCATTTGGGGGCTCGCGGGGTATGACCAGCGGAGTAACATGAGCCGGATGTCCAGATTTTCCGCCTCGAAACGGGTGCTCCTCGCCGCGTCGCTCGTGGCCTGCGGGGCGACCTCGGGGCGGGCCGTCGCCATGGAGGTCGAGCCAAACGGGCTGTCCGTGCCCCAGCTCCCCTCGGCGACGGAGATCGCGGCCGCGGCGGCCGCCACCCCGACCTCCGAGATTCACCTCGACCGCCTCATCATCTCGCGCGGCGAGATGCTCGAATCTCTGATGGACGCTCATCTGCCGCCCGCCGGCTTCGCCCCGCTGTGCGACATGACGGCGCAGCTGGTGCTGCGCGGGGGGACCTGCGCCGTCGACCTCGGCTGGTACAACGTCGTGCCCGGGCAGACGACGGCCCCAACCGCCGACCAGATCTTCAGCCTGGTGCCGGCGCCCGATCCCATCACCATGCCGCGCGCCGACTACACGCCGGGCGTGGGCGTGCAGAATCCGATCGCGACCCTGGCGAAGATCCGCAAGGACGCGCGCTACCTGGGCGGCCTCATCGGCTTCGCCATGATGGGCAACGACAGGAACAGCACGCCCGTCTGCACGCAGACCCACTTCAGCAATCGGGCCCTCGACCCGCTGTGCATGACGGCCGACTGCATGAATCAGCCCTGGATCACGGCGCTGATGTACCAGTCGACGGCGATGACGAACGCCTACTACTTCCTGTTCGAGGAACGGCCGGTGACGGCGATCGACTTCGGTAACGACGGCGACTTCAACGATCAGGTGTTCCTGGTGACCGGCGTGACCTGCGACGGCGGTGGCCTGCCGTGCGACACGGGCAAGCTGGGCGTGTGCAAGGCGGGGACGACCCAGTGCGGGAAGCTGGGGGCCCTGACCTGCGTGCAAAACGTCGCGTCCAGCACCGACGTGTGCGACGGGCTCGACAACGACTGCGATGGCGTCATCGACCCCGACGCCGCCGCCTGCGCGAATCCGGCCCAGATCTGCGATCGCGGCCGCTGCGTCGACGAGTGCGACGACACGGTCAACCCCTGCGGCGCCGGGTTCGTGTGCGATCTGGGCGCCTGCAAGGTGCCCACCTGCGTGGGGATCACCTGCGCGCCGGGGAAGTTCTGCGTCGCGGGGGCTTGCCAGGACGGCTGCATCGGAGGCAACGGCGTCCCGGTGGCGTGCCCCCAGGGACAGACCTGCCAGGCGGGACGCTGCGTGGACCCGTGCGCCAGCATCACCTGCGCGACCGGGCAGGTCTGCGAGAGCGGCCAGTGCCTCCCGCCGTGCTCGTGCCGCGCCTGCCCGACCGGCAAGGCGTGCGGCCCCAACGATGTCTGCGTCGACAAGGGATGCGAGAACACCGTCTGCCCGACCGGTGACATCTGCGTCGGCGGCATCTGCCGCGACAGTCCCTGTTACATGACCCTGTGCCCGATCGGTCAGTACTGCTCGCTGGGGCAGTGCCTCCCCCAGCCGTTCTCGGGAGGATCGGGTGGCGCGGGGGGCGGCCCCCTCATCATCGGGGGCGGCGCCGGGGGCGCTTCGGGCGCGGTCGACGCGGCCGTCGACGCCGCCGACGCCGGGGACGTCGCGAAGGCGTATTCGAAGTGCGCGTGCGAGGTGGCCGCGCCACCGCCGCTGCCGCTGGCTGTCCTGGCGGGGCTCGCGGCGATGGTCGTCTTGCGGCGCCGCCGTCGCGGGCGCTGAGAGGGTCAGTTCGTCTCGGTCGACGTCGCGGGCGGGATCTCCGGCAAGGGGCCGGGCATCGGCTCCATCGGCACCGGATCGGGCGAGGCGGCGGGGATGGTGGGCGGGATGAATGTCGGATCGATCGGCGCGAGCTGCGGCGCGAGCTGCGGCGCGAGCTGCGGCGCCGCCGGGGCGGTCGCCACCACGGGCGCACTCGCCGGCTGGGGGCGGGCCGGCTGCGGCTTCGGCTTGCGGCTGACCATCCAGTCGGCGACGCGGGCGACGTCGCCGAAGCGGGTCATCTTCCCCTCGTTCGACAGGAACGACATGAAGCAGGTGTGCCCTTCGATCTTGGCGGCCAGCACCAGGCAGTAGCGCGCGTCGTCGTTGTACCCGGTCTTGCCGCCGAGCACCTGCACGTTGTTGCGGATCGCCGGCCGGTAGGTGTTGTTGTAGACGATGGGCGGCCGCCCCACGGGGTGCGCCTCGTACTGCACGCGCTCGACGACGGGGCCCAGCATCGGGTTCTGGATCACGGCCTTCAGCAGCGCGATGGTCTCGCGCGGGGTCGACACGTTCTCGATCGACAGCCCCGTTGGGTCGTGGAAGCGGGTGTGCTTCAGCCCCAGCTCCTTCGCCTTGGCCGTCATGGCGGCGGCGAGCTGCGTGGGCGACAGCTTCACCGCCCGCCCCAGGGTCGGGATGGCGCGGTTGTCCGAGCCCATCAGCGCCGCGTGCAGCAGATCGCGATTCGACAGCGTCATCCCCTCGAGCAGGCGCGAGCGCGCGCCCCCGCGCGCCACCTCGATGTCGGGCTTGGTGATGGTCGACAGCCCCTCGAGGTCGAGCCCGCGATCCGCCACCACCAGCGCGGCGGCCAGCTTCGAGATCGAGGCGATGGGGCGCTCTTGATCGGGATTGCGGGCGTACAGCTCGTGCCCCTGCTCGTCGAGCACGACGGCCCCCAGGGCCTGGATGTTGGGCAGCCCGCCCCTGGTGGCGGCGACGTGGCGTTCGAGGAAGACCGGCTTCTTCGCCTTGCCCTTGGCCGCGGCGGGCTTCGGGGCGGGCGCTTTCGCGCTGGCCAGGGCCGCCTGTCCGAGCAGAACGGTCGAGAGCGCCAGAATTACGGCCGACCGCGGGGTCGGGGAGGACGACAACACGGGGGAAAGTTACTTCCGCCAGCGCGTCTTGGCCAGCGACACGCCCAACATCACGGCGATCATCGACGCGAGGCCCAGGGTCGCCTTGACCATGGTGAGTCGCCCGTACAGCCCCAGCTTGTGGGCGATGAGGCCGTAGCACAGATCGACATGGATCCAGTACACGAGCAGCGAGGTCCGCCCGAACTGCCGCATGATGGAGAAGCGCTTGCCGACCACCAGCACGCACAGCCAGCCGATGGCGGCCAGGATGGCGTTCAGGCCGAGCCGATAACAGAACGATCCGGGGCCCATCTGCTGCACCAGCTCGGACGGGTAGCGGATGATGTGCGGGTTGACGGCGCGGATGGCGTCGACGATTCCGATCAACGCGAACCCGCCCAGGCCGGTGGCGATGAACACCAGCGCCTGCCGCTTGCGATCACGCGAGCCGCGCACCCACAGGTGCCCGACGACGACGCCGGCCAGCGGCCAGCCGGCCCACGGGAACAGCGGGAACCAGGACATGGGGCGCTGACCGCCGATGTACGCGGTCAGCATGGTGGGCAGGAAGGTGGGGAAGTGCGCCGGACCGACGAGGGGGCCCAGACCGACGAACAGGACCATCGCCGCGAGGGTGGGGAGCCAGGCCGGGCGTCCGTGGCGGGGCGCCGCGAGCAGGGGGACGACCAGCATGCTGGCGGCGATGCAGTTCAGGATGTCGATGCGGAAGATGTCGTGCCAGAAGATCGGCAGATCGTGCAGGGACTGGCCCATGTGGCCGAGCAGGTACTCCTGCAGGCGGAACAGATAAGCGAGCCCCAGCACCTCGAGCCCGCGCTTCTGCACCGGCCGAACCAGGGCGCGCCGATCGGTGACGCCCTTGGCGAGCTGGGCCTCGAAGCGCAGCGCGATCGACACGCCCACCAGCATCAAGAAAAGGCGCGAGGGGATGCCCCCCACGAAGCGGGTCGCCTGATAGGCGGCGGTCAGCTTGCCGGCGGGGCTGACCCAGGCGTCGTACAGGTGCGTCTGGATCATCAGCACGACGGCGGCGCCGCGCAGCCAGTCGACGACCTCGAAGCGAGGCGGCTTCGCGGGCGAGGCGAGCGGCGCAGGGGCTGGCGGGGCGGCTGTGCTCACGCGGCCCCCTCTTTATCATGCGTCGGCGCGGTATACGTAGGCCGATGGAGCCAAAGGTGATTGAGCTCGCGTATTCGGTCGACGCCGATGACGCCTTCATGTTCCACGCGCTGCGCGAAGGGAAGGTGTCGGCCCCCGGCCTCACGTTCGCGCACCGTCGCGCCGACACGGCGGCCCTGAATCGCCTGGCCATCGCCGGGGAAGCCGACGTGGTGGCGATCTCGGCGGGCGCGTACCCGCTCTGCGCGGCGAACTATCTGCTGCTTCCCCATGGCGCCTCGGTGGGCCGGGGCTTCGGCCCGGTCGTGGTGGCGCGGAACCCGATGGGCCCGGGCGAGCTGGCTGGCAAGCGGGTGGGGATCCCGGGCCTTACGACGACGGCGTGGATGGTGCTGCGGCTGATCGAGCCGCGCGCGATCCCGGTCGAGATCCCGATCGTTCCGTTCGGGAGAATCTTCGACGCGGTGACGACCGGCGAGGTCGACGCGGCGCTGGTGATCCACGAGGGGCGGCTGCTGTATCCGGCGCGCGGGCTGAAGCTGGTGGTCGACCTGGGCATCTGGTGGGAGGCGGAGGTGGGCCTGCCGCTACCCCTGGGCGTGAACGTGATTCGTCGTGCCCTGGGCCCGGCCCTGGTGCGCGAGCTGTCAGGGGTCCTGCGGGAGAGCATCCGCTACGCGCTCGGCCATCGCGACGAGATGATCGCGGTGCTGACGGCGGAAGACCGCGGCGACGTGGCGCTGGCCGATCCGGCGCTGGTCGACCACTACCTGTCGCTGTACGCGAACGCGGACACCGCCGAGATGCCGGAGGACGCGCGACGGGGGGTGGGCGCGCTGTTCGAGCGGGCGCGGGCGGCGGGGCTGATGCCGAGCGGGGCTGACGACGGCGCGATCGCCTGGGCGCCGTAGGCGATGGAGCGTGGTCGGCGCGAGCACGGTTTGCGGTCGCGGCGTCGTTGGGCTTGTTGACGCTATCGAGACCGACCGAATCAGAGATTGTTTCCATCGACACCCTCGCGCATGTCTTGTGACATGCGCCGCTGATCACGACGCACACCCTCCAGGCGCGGTCCGCGGCAAGCCGAATCTCCGTTGTACGGTCATCACGCGGCAGCGGTTGCTGTGGCGAAAGCGGTCGACATGTTCAGCCGCTACCTGGTAGCGCGTTCACACCGAGGAGATCGCTTCCAACCACGTCGAGGCGACTGCGCAGGCGGCTGCCGTCGCCTGCGCCTGGTGGGCCACCCACTGACGATGGGCGGCCGGGCCCACCTGATTCGCGATGCCGAGGATCGCGGCGAAGCGCGCGCTTCCACGCTCCGCCGCGCGCGCCACGGCGAAGGCCTCCAGGTTCTCGACCGTCGCCGACGCCGCCGAGGCGATCCGCGCCGCCAGGCCGCGCGTCCGCGTGATGGCGAGCGGCGTCGCCACGTCCGCCGCGCGCGCGTTCGGGCGCCCCGCCCGCAGCAGCTCCCCTTGCAACGCGCGGTCGGCGGTCGTCATCTGCCGCATCGGCCCCGGCAGGTAACCTTGCTTGCGGAGCACCGCGGTCGACACCAGCCGCAGGCGCCGCGCGATCGCCACCTCGCCGATGGCGGGACCGCCGCCGTAGCTCCCCGCGGTTCCGATGAAGATCACCAGCTCCGGGTGAACCCGCGCCATCGCCTCCGCGGCGCCCGCCGCCGCGTCGACCAGGCCGATGCCGACGGGCAGGCAGGCCAGGCGGCGGCTCAGCGCCCGTCCGTCCCCCTCCAGCCATCGCGCGAGCGGCGCCAGCTCGGGGGCGAACGCCGAGACGATCAAGATCTCACGCGTTCGAGAGGCGGCGGACGGCGGCATCGAGCGGCCAGCCTACGCAGCCCTTCCCACACGTCAACCGACCTGCCAAGTGTCACCGTCTCGACCAGCGGGCGTGGTAGTCTGCCGGCCTGTTCTCGGGGCGCGTTCGAGCGTATTCGCGGCCCATTCGGACTCACTGACTGAGAGGAGCCATGAGCATCGTCGGAAAAAGGGCACCAGATTTCACGGCAAGCGCGGTGGGCGGCGACGGCGAGTTTCGGGACATCGCCCTCGGCGACTACCGCGGCATGTACCTCGTCCTGTTCTTCTATCCCGCGGACTTCACCTTCATCTGTCCCACCGAGATCCAGGAGTTTTCGCGGCGCTTCGCCGAGTTCAAGGAGCTCAACTGCGAGATCCTGGGCGTCTCCACCGACTCGAAGCACGCGCACAAGGCCTGGATCAGCGGCGGCCTGGGCAAGCTGAACCATCCGCTGCTGGCCGACTTCAACAAGACCGTCACCCGCGACTACGACGCCCTCGTGGAAGAGGACGGCACCGCGCAGCGCGCCACCTTCATCATCGACGACAAGGGGATCGTCCAGCACGCCTCCTACAACGCCGACCTGCTCGGTCGCTCGGTCAGCGAGACGTTGCGCATGGTGCAGGCGCTGCAGACCGACGAGCGCTGCCCCGTGGAGTGGAAGCCCGGTCAGAAGACGCTCGGGAAGCCGGACTAGCCGGCGGAAAGGCTGCCCGCGCGCCGATGCGCCACGCTCGCTCGTCGATGGGTCTCGCGATCGCGATCGCGGGGTTCGGCTGGGGATGCGGCGCGCGCACCACCGGGCCGCGCGCCCAGCTCTTCACCCTGTACGACCTCGACAGCGCCGCCAATGCGGGCAGGGCCGTGGCGATGACCCCGTCCCTACCGACCGGTTTCCCCGGGACGAAGTTCATCACCCCCGGTGTCGACGTCGACGACCAGCTCGCTGCCGGGCATGGCTTCGTCGACGGCCAGCCTGCCGTCTGGGTGACCACCGAGCTGTGGTTGAACTTCGACGAAGTGTGGGCGCAGCCGCTGTACCGGGCCACGCGAGGAGGGGTGGTCATCGACGGCGCACCCTGGCTGTTCGGTCTTGGCCCGCGCACCTCGTTTTACAGCCCGTTCTGGAACACGTACGGCTTCGAGGTTCCGGACGGCGTCGACCCTTCCACCATCCTCGACACGCGCGCCGCCGTCGAGCTGGGGAACCGCGGCGGTGGCTTCAGGTCGCTCGGGCCCCGCATGACATCGGAGGGGCCACACCGCCTGATCGGCTCGCCGGACGTCGCCGGGACGCCCTACTACGACGACCTGGCGGCCTGGGACGGGTCCGCCGGTCATCGCTACTTCGACTTCGGGCCGGGGGGCTTCACCACCGGCTACGGGGACGTCGTGGGCGAGACACCGTTCTTCATCTTCGGCAGCCGCGGTGACGGTGAGGCCTTCCAGCCGCTCGGCTTTCCCGGCGTGGCGGGGACGCGCGCGCTGTTCGCGGGCGCGCCCGCGCTGTCGGCGCCCGCGACGGGCGACGGCGCGCCCGCGGCCGTCACCGGGCGGCCCAGCTTCGGGGGACTTTGGCGCGTCTACTGGGTGGCGCCGTTCAATCCGACGATGGCGGCCGACGGCCGCGTCACCGACTGCCTGCCTTCCGGCGCCTGCGTCACCCTCGATTCGCAGACCGCCATCGAGGGGCTGGGCGCCGATCGGATCTTCAAGAGCGAGCTGTCGACCGCCACGCCAATCCTCCAGCTGGGGGACCAGACGTTCCCGACCGGCGGCGGCGACTTGACGAGGGCGCGGTGAGGAGCGCGGTCGCGCTCGCCGTCATGCTGCTCGCGACGACGACGGCGCGCGCGCAGGCGCCGGCGGTCGAGCAGGATGACCTCGTCGACGCGGGGAACGACAGCCCTGGGTATTCGCCGCCGACGGCGGCGCCGGCCGAGTCGGCGCTGCACATCAACGGCTACGTCGACGTCGGGTTCGCGAAGGCGCAGGGGAACGGCACCAGCTTCTCCGCCCTCGACACCGCCGTACCGGCCGATTACGGGGTCGATACGTTCGCGCCCGCCGTGAATTCGCGCGGCGACGTCGCGTCGATCGATTCGGGCGGGCGCTTCGTGAACGGGTTTCTCCCCCGCAGCGTGGGCATCGGGGGACGGCCGTCGTTTCTGCTCAACACCGTCGACATGGACGTGCGCTATCAGCGGCCGGGCACGCCCCTGATGGTGTTTTCGCGGGTGCAGTTCCTGCCGCGGCTGTCGGAGACGGGTGACGCTTCGCGGCTGTTCGTCGAGCAGGCGTTCGGGCGGGTGATGCCGTTCGACACCCACGAGTTCGCCATCTCCGTGGGCAAGTTCGATTCGGTGTTCGGCATCGAGTACCTCGACAACCAGGCTCCCATTCGTACCGGCGTGACGCCGTCGCTGGCCGCGCGGTACACCACCGGCCAGTCGATCGGCGCGAAGGTCTTCTATCGCGAGCAGCTCGGCGCGCTGGCGTCCGCGGTGTCGCTGCAGGTGGCGGCCACCAACAGCGGCAACATGATCGAGTCGCTGCAGTCGCCCGACGCCAGCGTGGCCGGTGCGCCCGTGCTGTCGGGGCGGCTCGGCTACGAGCTGAACCTGCGAACGTTCCAGCTCAAGCTGGGGGGCAGCGGGTTGCATGGGCCGCGCAACGACCAGAGCGACCGCACCGCGCTGCAACGGATGCTGGGGGGCGACGCGCGGCTGTTCGTCGCGGGCGTGGCGCTGACCGGCGAGTACGTGCGGGTCGACGAGGACGAAGGGACGGGGCCCAAGCTGACGAACCTGGGGACGTTCCCGCTGGCGTCGGGGTTTCACGCGCGCGCGTACTGGGGGCAGCTGGCCTACGCCATCGCGATCGATACGTCGTCGCTGCAGAAGGTGACGCCGTACGTGCGCTACGAGTGGCGGCACGCCTGGTTCGAGGGGTTCACGCCCATCACGGTCGACCGGCTGGTGGGGGGCGTGCGCGTCGATCTGTGGGAATCGCTCATCGTGAAGGGCGAGGTGGTGATCAATCGCGAGCGGCAGGGTGCGCCTGACGTTCCGAACAACGTCTACACATCTTCGGTGGTGTACCAATGGTGACAGCTTCGATGCGGGGAATTTGTGGCGCCGTCCTGACGGCGACGCTGGCGGTTCCGGCCCTGGCGGCCCCTCCGGCGCAGTGGCCGGCGGAGGAGATGCCGTTGCCGCTGGCGGTGCGCTCGCCGCAGGATCTCGCGGTGAAGGCGGTGGCCGAGCGGCAGTACCTGATCTTCAACTTGCTGGCGGGCGGAAAGGTCGCCTACGACGTCGGTAACTTCGCGGCGGCGGCGGCGAGGTGGGAGGCGTTGCTGCACGTGCCTGGGCTCGACCCCGAGATCGATAGGGTCATCCGACCGCTGGCGCAGGATGCCCGGACCCGGGCGGGTGGGGGTGGCGCGGCTGTGCCGCCGGCCGTCGCCGTCGAGGCGCCCGAGGAGACGGCGCGGGCCGTGCACGAGGCGCCCGTTCACGCGAGCGTGGCGGCGCCGGTCAGCGGCACCGTCACGGGCGGGGGGACGCTGGGCCCGGGGGGGACCGTCATCTGGTTGAAGCGGGTCGACGGACCGACGCCGCGGCCAGCCCCGGCGCGCGGCAAGGTCGTCACCCAGCGCAACAAGACGTTCCTGCCCCGCGTGCTGGCGGTGCCGGTCGGGACCACCGTCGACTTCCGGAACGAGGACGACGTGTTCCACAATGTGTTCTCGCTGTCCCGGCCGAACGACTTCGACACGGGGCTCTACAAGCAGGGGGCGTCGTACGCGCAGACGTTCCGGAAGACGGGGGTGGCGCAGATCCTGTGCAACATCCACGCGTCGATGATCGGCTATGTCTACGTGGTCGACTCGCCGTACTACGCGCAGGCGGAGGCGAGCGGCGCCTTCAAGATCAAGAACGTCCCCCCCGGCGAATACGACCTCGAGACCTGGCACGAGGCCAGCCTCAAGTCGTCGAAGCAGCGCGTGACGGTGGGCCCCGAAGGCGTTCACGGCCTGTCGATCAAGGTCGCGGGCGACAAGGCGGCCCCCACCACCGTGCCGGATAAATCCGGAAAGCCACGACAGGCGCACCTCGGGTACTGAAAGCGAGGGTGACGTCTCGTCGTGGGCCCCTCACCCCGGCCCTCTCCCCGCTGCGCGGGGCGAGGGTGACGGCCCGGCGGGGGGTGGCGTGTCGTCGTGGGCCCCTCACCCCGCCCCTCTCCCCGCTGTGCGGGGCGAGGGTGACGGTTCGGCGGGGCGTGCTTTTTCGACGGAGGTGACGATTCTGGCGGCGCGGAAGAGAGCCAACAGGGAGATCTCACGGCCTCCGAAGCCAGGTCACCCTCACCCCGCGCAGCGGGGAGAGGGCCGGGGTGAGGGGCTCCGCTTTATCCCCGACTCACTTCGGCGCCCGTCGTCTCGAGCCAGTCGATCGCCTCGGTCGCCGCCTGCTCCAGCTCGTCCAGCTGGCCGGGGAACAGGTGGCTTGCTCCTTCGACGACCCACAGCCGCTTTGGCTCGGCCAGGCGCGCCATCAGCGCCTCGATCTCCTCGCGTCCGCCGTATTCGTCGTTCGAGCCCTGGATGACCGCCAGCGGTTTGCCCTCGCGCGCCCCTTCCAGAAACGACAGATCGAACATGCGCACCGCCAGGCCGACGCCCAGCAGCTTCGACACGCGCGCATCCTTTATGCCGGTCAGCAGGCCCACCCGCGCGCCGAACGAGAACCCCGCCATCCACAGCGGAACCCGCGGGTGCCGCTGCGACATGAAATCGAGCGCCGCCTGAGCGTCCTCGCACTCCGCCACCCCCTCGCCGTAGCTGCCGGTCGAGCGACCCACTCCGCGAAAATTGAAGCGCAGCACGGCGCTGTCGTGTCGCTCCAGCGCCCGGGCCACCCGGTACACCACGTTGTTGTTCATGGTGCCCCCCGCTTGCGGGTGCGGGTGACAGACGACGGCGGCCCGGCGCGGCTGGCTCGGCTCGCGCAACAGCGCCTCGAGGAGGCCGTGAGGAACGGGGAGGTCGAGTCGCCCCGATGGGGAGATCTCGATCGGCGGCGCGGAGGGATGGTCGGGCGGCACGACCGCCAGATTACCAGTTCCGGCGATGCTACGATGCGGGGGAGGAGGAGCGAATGGCGGAGCGGCGGGCCGGGGCGTCCGAGGCGTTGTTGGCGGTGAACGAGAGCTTTTACCGGGCCTTCGTGGAGCGTGACTTCGCCGCCATGGAGAATCTCTGGTCGGCCACCGCGCCCATCGCCTGCATCCACCCCGGCTGGAATGCCCTGCGTGGCCGCGAGCTCGTGATCGCCAGCTGGCGCTCGATCCTGAGCAGCGGCGACTCGCCGCAGGTCGTCCACGCGAACCCCACCGTGCACCTCCTGGGGGACGCCGGGTTCATCATCTGCGAGGAGCGCGTGGGCGATGCGGTACTGGTCGCCACGAACGTCTTCGTGCTGGAGCGCGGCGGCTGGAAGATGGTCCACCATCAGGCGGCACCCGTCGCCCAGGAAGCCTTCGAGCTTCTCCCCGGCATCGAGGACGATGACTCGACGCTGAATTGAGGCATCAGGCGGCGTGGCGCGTGTCGGCGGCCACCATCGCTTCCCGCTCCATCGCGTCGACCACCCGTCGCAAGGCGGCGAAGCAGTCGGCGTCGAGGGCGGTGCCCACGGTCTCCGCCATGATCTCCAGCGTCTTGGGAACAGGGATCGCGCCGCGGTAAGGGCGGGCCGCCGTGATGGCGTCGAAGATGTCGGCGGTGGTGATGATCCGCGTCTCCAGGGTGATCTGCGGCGCCGTCAGCCCGCGCGGATATCCCTTGCCGTCGAGCCGTTCGTGGTGCGCCGCCGAGACGACGGCCAGAGCCGCGAACTGCGGGATGCGGCTGAGGATCTCCTCGGTGTATACGGCGTGCATGCGCACGGCCTCCCACTCCGCCTCGTCAAGCTTGCCGGGCTTGTCGAGGATGGCGTTGCTGACCCCCAGCTTTCCGACGTCGTGAAGCAGCGCCCCCCGCCGCAGCCAGCGGCGCCGTTTCTCGTTCAGGCCCAGCGCGCAGGCGATGCGGTCCGAGTAGAGCGCCACGCGGCCGCTGTGTCCGGCCGTGTACGGACTCTTCGAGTCGACCACCTCGCCAAAAGCGGCGGCGATCTCGTCCAGGTAGTCGTCGTCGACGGCCACGGAGAACCGGGCCGGCTCCTCGGCGTAGACGAGCTGAGACAGCGCGGGCGACCGCAGCGTCGTCCACAGCTCGTCGTCGGGGCCGATCGTCTCCAGCACCGCCACCAGCTCGGGATCGAACCAGGTGCCCGAGCGGGCGCGCGCCTCGGCCAGCGCCGCCTCGGGCCCGCCCGACGTGTGAAACACGTCGACGATCTGCGCCAGCAGGGCGATGCGAGAATAGATGGGGATGTTCGCGCCGCCCAGGCGCTGCGGTCGCCCCTTGCCGTTCCACTGCTCGTCGAGGCTGTGGATGCCGGCGGCGACCCGCTCGTCGAAACGCAGTCGGCGGGCGATGGTGGCGCCGCGCTGGCAGCGGGTGACGATCAGCTCCTGTGCGTTCTCGTCCTTGTTCTTCAGCGACTCGAAGATGATCTTGAAGCGCTCCAGCAGCCCTTTGCGCAGCCCCGTGTGCCCCAGGACGAAGCGCGCCGCCTGTGGCAGGCTGCCGTCCATCCACTTGATATCGCGCTTGAACGAAAGATCGTCGGTCACGTACAGCTCGCAGATGCGAGCGGCATTGCTGCTGCAGCCCAGGTCCTTGAGCAGCAGGGTGTAGAACAGCTCCCACAGCGCAGGCTGGGGCAGGCCGATGCTCCGCCCGATGCGCATGCCGATCAGGCAACAGCGCGTGCAGTGCCCGGGCGGCTGCCCCTCGGTCAGGTCGAGGGCATAGCTGAGCGCGCCGATCAGTTCGGCGAGGCGCAGCTCTTCCTCCGGTTCCACGCTAGACACGGGCCTCCCCCGATCCAACGGCCGTTTTCACCACAACTTGAACCTCACGGCGTCGGCGTGAGGATGTTAGGTTCCCTGCATCATGGAGCCGGAACCGGGCCTGGAAGCGAGACTGGTGGAGCTGGAGGTCCGCTACACCCACCTCGAACGGCAGTTCGCCGAGCTGAGCGGCATCGTGTTCATGCAGCAGCAGACGATCGACGGCCTGCTTCGCCAGCTGGCCGCCGCGAAGGCGCAACTCACGCAGCTGAGCGATCCCACGGTCAACGACGCCCCGCCGCACTACTGAGCTTGCGAAGCGGCGCGATCCGCCGGCGCCGCGCGGGCGACTTTCGCCGTCGTCCCACGGGCCGAAGAGATCCCATGTCCCACGATTCGAAGATGGCTCACGAAGTCGGTTTCGCGCGCCAGGCGCCGTTCAGGTTCGCGCTGTCTCTCTGCTGTCTGGCCACGGCCTGCGAGGCCTCGGTGTCCTACACGCGCAATCTCAGCCCTCGCGGCCGCTCGTCTCGCGGCCGGTGGATGGTGTGGAGGTCTTCGCGGTCACACCGCCCGCGCGACCCCACACCGACATCGGAATCTTTCCGGTCGGGGCGGGCAATTCTCGCAGAACGAGACGATGGCCGACCTCATCCAAGTGGCGCGCCAGAACGCAGCGACCATTGGCTGCGATGCCATCTGGTGACGTCGATCGATTCCCTGGGCGGGAAGGGGCGTCCGGCAAACATCCAGGCGAGCTGCATCGTCTTCGACGACCCAGCGCCTCCACACCCGGTGGCGCCGCCCGTCGCGGTGCCGCCGGTGCCGGGCTCGCCTCGAGCGGCGGCAAATGGCTGACCAGTTTCGAGCGTGGGCTGGGACTAGTAGGGCGAAGGTGCCGTACCCTCGAACCGTTAAGGAGGATCCGATGACCCCCATCGCCGTGAAGCAGTCTCGTCGTCTCGTCAACGCGCCGCTACTGACTGTTGGAGCGTTGATCGCGACGCTGGGCTGCGACTACACATACATCCCGGCGGTCGAGGGGACGTCGACCGGCCCAGCGGGACTGGGAACGATGTGCACGCTCGGCACGGACGAGGTACCCAGCACGAGTATCGCGATCGACAGCCAGTCGAACACCTGCCCGTCGGGTATCTGTCTGAGACCGGCCGAGGAGAAGGCCACCGACACGGCGGCGCTGTGCACCCAGGTCTGTCAGAGCGACAAAGATTGCCAGGGTGGGGCGTCCCACGATCCCGGCAGCCCGATGGACCAGCTCTGTCAGACGGGGTTCACGTGCCAGGCCATCGTGCCCAATCTCGCCAGCGTCGCCTACGCTTGCCAGAAGCTCTGCGTCTGTCGAGACTTCCTCGACTCCAGCCAGGGGACCGCACCCCCGGCGGGCTGTCCCTGAGCGGTCGCTTCAGTCGTCGAGCGCGGCGCCGTCGGAAGGCGGCGCCGCGGCGGCCGCCACGACGCGAGCCAGCTCGGAGACGTGCAATGCCAGCGCCGCCGTCCCCTCGAAGCGCAAGCCGGCCCGTCCCATGGGCCGTCGCGCGTCCATGATCGTCACGGTGAGCTGAGGCTGCCCCTCGAGCTGGGTGAACGTCAGCAGCCCTTTCTCGCCCAGATCGAAGTGGGGAATCGCTTCGATGGAAGCGCCCCCCTGCGAGACCTCGAACACCCGTACGTCCATGTCGCGTCCGGCATCGGACACGTAGCGGGCGTGCCAGTCGACCGGGTAGCGGGGGAAGCGCCGCATGTACGTGCCCAGCGGCACCGGCAGCGGCAGGCCGTCGCCGTCGTCGTCGCGCGCCGGGCGGCCGGGGAGGCAGCAGCGCGGTTCGATGATCCTGGGGCGGGCGTCGGAGACGCAGTGGGGGGCCTCGGCCTCGTTCACGTCGATCAACAGCAACTCGGCCATGGCGTGCAAGGTGCGCACGTTGCGATCGATGCCGTTGCCCATCAGCAGCGGCGTCAACGAGCCGGGGCGAGCGCCCACGTGCTCGTGCGCCTCGAGCACGCCCAGGACGGGAACGGAGATGCCCAGGTAGTCGCTCAGCATGCGCGACGCCGCGTGCAGCAGATCCGCCTCGTTCGAGTCGTGGGCGCGGTTGCCGATGAGGCGCGCGCCGAAGCCGTCCAGCGACTGCATGAGGACCGAGCGAAGGTCGGGGCGATCCCCCAGCGTCGTGAGCAGGTCCTTCATGGCGCGTGGGGTTGGCTCGGTCAGCGCCGAGACCAGCGCGGCCGCCCCGGTGGTACCGCCCGCGACGTGATCAATCTCGCGGATGACCTCGGCCCGGAAATAGTTGTACACGGAGCGAACCGAGCGGCTGTTCGGCGAGGCGACCACGATCCGCAACGCCCCCAGCGCGAACAGATCCACCAGCTCGTCATCGGTGCCGGCCGGAACGTCGGCGATGACGATGTCGGCGTCCAGCTCCCAGATCTGCTGCAGCAGGCGATGCTGTTGCTCGGGCCGCGCGGGGAGCTCGGGCGGGCGGGCCCCCTCCGCGGACACCAGGAACAGATTGCGCACCGCCGTCGGCGTCAGCGCCTGTTCCATCGTATCGATCTGAGCTTCCAGCAAGGCGCGCAGCCCGGACACCGGCGAGGTGATGCCGAACAGCCGGTGCTGGGTGGGGCGCCGGACGTCGAGGTCGATGAGGACGACTCGCGCCCGCAGCCCCGCCAGCGCGATGGCCAGGTTCGCCGTCACCGTGCTCTTCCCGACAGCGCTGCGGCCGGTGACGGCGATGAAGCGGGCCCCCTGACGGGCCCCCAGCGGCGTGTGCCAGCGGCCGGTCTTCAACATGGTCACGTTGCGCAGGGACCGGGCCCGGGCCACGTGGGCCGAGGACGGGTCGAAGCGGGGTCGCGCGAAGTCATCCATGAATGAAGAGGGCAGGCGTCGAGCCTGGGCCGTTCATCGGCGGGGTCAGGTGATTTCTGGAGGGTACGGGTGGTTTTGGGAACACCGTCAGGATCGCGGCTCGCCGCGCCAGATTCGTGTCACGAAACCTCAAGATATTGTCTCCGGTCGTCGATGGCGGAGGGCATGACCCCCTCGACAATTCTCGAAGGAGATATCGGAAGATGGCACTTTCCGCGCCGCTGGTAGACGGGACCATGCAGACCGCGAAATCCCACTCCGGCTTGGTGTTCGGCCCCGAGAGCCCCCTCGTCGACACGCGGCGCACCTGCGCCCGCGTCGCCCTCTCGGACGCGACCGTGCTGTTGACGGGCGAGACGGGGACGGGCAAGGAGGTCTTCGCCCGCTTCATTCATTCGGGGAGCCCGCGCGCCAGCCGGCCGTTCGTGCCGGTCAACTGCGGCGCCATCCCCGAGGCTCTCCTCGAGAGCGAGCTGTTCGGCTACGTGCGCGGCGCCTTCACCGGCGCTGTGTCGGCCCGCCGGGGCCGGGTGGCGCTGGCGGACGGCGGCACGCTGTTCCTCGACGAGATCGGCGAGCTGCCGCTGTCGTTGCAGGTCAAGCTGTTGCGGCTGCTGCAGGAGCGGACCTACGAGCCGGTGGGCAGCTCCGAGTCGTTGCCGGCGAACTTTCGCCTGGTGGCCGCCACCAATCGCGATCTCGCCGAAGAGGTTCGGGCGGGGCGGTTCCGCAGCGACCTCTACTATCGTCTGCACGTCTGTCCGGTGCGGCTGCCGTCGCTGCGCGAGCGTCGCGGCGACATCGGCGTGCTCTTTCGCCACTTCTGGGAGCGCCGGGGCGAGACCCGCGCCGTCGAGGCCCCCGTCATGCAGTGCCTGGCCGGCTACGAATGGCCGGGTAACGTGCGCGAGCTGGAGAACCTGGTCGAGCGCGTCTCGGTCTGCGCGGAGGGGGAGGTCATTCGCATGGCCGACCTTCCGCTCGGCATCCGCGCCCCCCACCTGGAATCGGTCGAGACGGAATTGAGGAGCGACCTGCCACCGCCGCCCGCGCTCGGCATCGACCGGGTCGACGTCGAGGTCGCCGCGCTCGAGACGACACAGGTGACGGCGGCGCCCGCGCCCGAGCCGGCGCCCGAACCGGCGCCCGAACCGGTGAGCCTGCAGTCGCTCGCCAGCATGGCGGCCGAGTTTCGCCAGGCGGAGCGGGCGGCAAACGCGCTGGTGCGCGAGGCGACCGGCAACACCCCGACGCCCATCATGCAATTCCCCGTGGATCTCCCCACCATGCTCCGCGAGCTGGAGAACCGCTACATCAACGCGGCCCTCCTGCACACGGGGAGCAACAAGAAGGAAGCGGCGAAGCTGCTCGGCATGGGACGAACGACGCTGGTCGAAAAGCTGCGTCGTCGTTCGACGGACGAACGTCCCGTCGCGGCCGAGGACGAATCGTCCGCGCCGACGACGTGACCGTGCTGGCGCAAGGCCGCTGGGGCAGGGCGGGGATCGCGGCTGTGTTGACCAGCGCGATCTTGCTGCGGCCGTCCGGGTCTGCGCTCGCCGAAGGCAAGAAGAAGGAGTCGCCTCCGCCGGTGCGGCTGACCATGTCGGCCACCGCCGAGCGACTGCCGCTGCCACCGCTGCACGGGCCGATCGAGCTGACGATCGACGCCCTGAGCCGGATCATTCGCCTGCGCCCCAGCAAGGACGCGCCGGCGGCGCTGGCGACCAAGCTGGTGGCCCACGCCGGCTCGCTGTGCCCCAAGGTGGCCGTGCACGATGGCGCGGTCGAGCTGACCTGCCGGACCCGTCGCATCGAGGCGCAGCTGACCGCCGAGGGGAAGGACAAGTTCCTGGACATCAACGAGCTGCGCGGCCTCCCCTGGCGCCCCGGCTCCGACGCCGCACCGAACTTTTTCTACGATCCCTGGCGCGTGGGGCTGGGGCAAGGGTGCCTGGCCAAGGCGGGCGTGGCTCACGGCGAATGCGAGCTGAAGGATGGCCACATCCTGCAGGCGGCCAGTCAGTTTCGCGCCTCGCTGGGGGGACAGCACCGCCAGATGGCGTCGCTGCGCCTCGGCGATCTGGCGCTCCGCACCGGCGATCCGCTGACGGCCTCCGGCTGGTACAAGCGTGTCGGTTCGTACGGCGTGTTCGGTCGGATGGCGTCCCAGCGGCTGTGCGAGCTGCTGGGGGACTGCCTGGAGAGCACCGAGGACGTGCTGCACGCCTTCGATGCCAGCGGGCTGCCCGAGCCGCTGCGCGCCGAGTCGTTGATTCGCGCCGCGCGCGCCGAGGCGTACATGGGGCGGGTCACCTCCGCGGTCTCCATCATCGCCGATCAGATCGAGGCCCACGGCGTGGCCAGCATCTGCCGCGAGGAGGCCGAGCTGCTCTGCCGGCGCCTGCTGCTGCAGGGGATGCGGGAAGAGGCGCGCATGCCGTTGCTGACGGCCCACCCCGCCGTGACCGGTCCCGTCGCTTCCGCGCACGACGCGGGGACGACTGCGCATGACGGGGGGGCGCCGGTGGCGGCCGCGCTTCCGGGCGACGCGGGTACGCCGGCCGCCGCGCCCACCGTCGCCGAGGAAGACGAACGGAGCACCTTTCGAGACAACCTGATGAAGTCCTACCTGGGGCTGCCGAACTGGGACAAGGGTCCCCTGGCGGTCGAGCTCGCCGAGGCGGGCGCCGTCGTGGCGACCCGGATGGGGGCCCCCGACTTCGCGGGAAGCCTGCTGGCCTCGTCGGCGCGCGAGGTTCCCGACGCCCGGCTCTCGGACCACCTGCTTGCGGCCGTCGAGGCGTTCCTGCGCGCCGAGGATCTGGTGCGCGCCCATGTCGTCGCCGAGTACATGGCCTCGCGCCTCGGCCCGAAGGGGCGGGTCAGTGAGCGCTGGAAGGCCGCGTTGAAGACCCTGGCCGCGCGCAGCGAGGCGGACGAGATGACCTCGGCCCTGCGCGCCCAGATCGAGAAGGAGACCGAGGCGACGCTGGCGGGGCTGAAAGACGCCGACGCGGCGGTGAAGAAGGCCAAGGCACTGCTCGGCGATCTGAAGGCCGCGACCAAGGAGGCCTCCGCGTCCTCCCCCCCCCCGCTCGCGAAAGAGGGCGGTGTTTGAGCGTCGGCAATCTGGCGCTCGCTCCGGCGAGCGCGTGACAGATCCTCGACGCGGGCAGCGGTTTCCGGGTGGCACGGCCTTCGCAGTCGTCATTGGCGAGGTCGAAAAATGAAAATCTTTGACACGACTTTGACACGGCTCGAGGAATCGCTGGACGTCCGTCTGGTCGAGCACAACGTCCTCGCGGGCAATGTCGCCAACGCGGACACACCTGGCTACAAGTCGCGGGAGCTCGACTTCTCGCAGGCGATGGCCGCGGCCGAGCAGCAGTCCGCCGGCAGCGGCATGGCCGCCACCGATCCCCGGCACCTGAGCACGAGTGACGGCGACGGCTCCCGCGCCACCGCGGCGGCCACGATGCTGGTGCGGTCGGGCGGCGGCTCGAGCCCCAGCATCGACGGCAACGAGGTGGATCTCGATCGCACGATGGCCGGGCTCGCCGAGAACGGCCTGCAGTATGGCGCCAGCGCGCGCGCGGCCGGGAAGAAGCTGGCCATCTTACGCTACGTCGTTTCGGATGGGGCGAGCTAGCCATGGACTTCCTCACGGCGCTTCGAATCAGCGGTGCGGGGCTTGGCGTCGAGCGAACGCGCGTCAACCTGGCCACCTCGAACCTGGCGAACGCGGAGACCACCCGCACCGCCGAGGGCGGCCCGTACAAGCGGCTCGATCCCGTCATCCAGGCGGTGGCGTTTCCCACCGAGCTGGGCGCGGCCCAGGGATCGGGCGGCCCCCCCATGGAGGCGCAGATCTCGTCGATCGTCGCCGATCAGACGCCCGGACGGAAGGTGTACAGCCCCGGTCATCCGGACGCCGACGCCGAAGGGTTCGTGGTGTTCCCCAACGTCAACCCCGTTCACGAGGTCGTGAACCTGATGTCCGCGTCGCGCAGCTACGAAGCGAACGCCACCGCGATCGACACCTTGAAGACGATGGCGCAACGGGGCCTCGACATCGGGCGCTGACGCTCGCGAAAGGTTTTAGATGAGCATCGAAACGATTCAGTCCATCTCGCAGCCGATCTCGCAGATCGGCGAAGGCTCGCCCACCGCGAAGAGTGTCGACGGCGGCAAGAGCGTCGGTCCGGGCAGCTTCGCCGAGACGCTGGGGGGCGCCCTGCAGAAGGTCGACCAGCTGCAGATCGACGCCGACGGGCAGGCCGAGAAGGTCGCGCTGGGCGGCGGAAATCTGCACGAGATGACCCTGGCGCTGGAGAAGGCCGACATCTCGATGCGCCTGGCGATGAAGGTGCGCAACAAGATGATCGACGCCTACCAGGAAATCATGCGGATGAGCGTGTGACGTCCCCGGAGAGTGTGAGTCGGAAACCGGTCGCGGAGCGAAAGAGGAAAATGGCGCATGGAACCCCTGTTTAACCAGCTGAAAGAGCTCCCCCGCCGCCTGGCGCAGTTGCCGGCGTCGGTGAAGTTTGGCGCCTTCGCGGGCCTGGCGGTGCTGGCCGTCATCATCGCCGTGTCGCAGCTCGGTGGGACGAGCGGCGCCTGGGAGTACGCGTTCACCAACCTGACCGCCGAGGATTCGGCGGAGGCGGCGGCGCAGCTCAAGGCGGCGAAGATTCCTTTCAAGCTGGACGCGGGCGGCACGGCGCTGTCGGTCCCCGCCTCGCAGGTGTACGACGCGCGGCTGATGCTGTCGGCGGCGGGGCTCCCCCGCGGCGGCGGCGTCGGCTTCGAGATCTTCGATCGCGGCGATCTGGGCGTGTCGGAGTTCACGCAGCGGGTGAACCTGCAGCGGGCCATCGAGGGGGAGCTGTCGCGCACCATCTCGCGCCTCGCCTCCGTGCGCAGCGCGCGGGTGCACGTGACGATGCCGGAGAAGGGGCTGTACCGCGACGAGGATCGCAAGGCGTCCGCCGGCGTGGCGTTGACCCTGCAGCCGGGGCGCACCATGTCGGATCGCGAGATCGCCGGGGTCCGCCACCTGGTGGCTTCGGCGGTGACCGGCCTGTCGCCCGAGAGCGTCACCGTCGTCGACGGGCGCGGCGCCGTGCTGGCGGGCGACAACTCGCCGGGCGCCAAGGCGCAGAGCGCCGAGCGCGACACCGAGCGCACCTTCGAACGGCGCGTGATCGACCTGCTGGAGCCCGCGGTGGGGCAGGGGGCCGTGGTGGCCAAGATCAGCGCCATCTTCGACAGCTCGGAGGTCGACACGATGAACGACGCGTACGACCCCGAGGCGTCCGCCGTGCGCAGCGAGCACAAGACCACCGAGCAGAATCAGCAGGACAGCGCCGGGGCCTCGGGCATCGCGGGCGCCGCGGCGAACCAGCCGCTGGCGGGACCGCCGGGCGGCGGCACGTCGAACCGGGGCACCAGCGCCCGGGAGGACGAGACGAAGAATT
Organism: Polyangia bacterium; assembly: GCA_036500205.1. Taxonomy (GTDB): domain Bacteria; phylum Myxococcota_A; class Polyangia; order Fen-1088; family Fen-1088; genus DASYCK01. The sequence continues at coordinate 38,540 of DASYCK010000041.1, forward strand.
ACGAGGTCTCGAAGACGGTCACCCACACCGTCACGCGCGGCTCGCGCTTGAAGCGGATGTCGGTGGCGGTCTTGATCGACGCGCCCGCCGACAAGCCGCGCCCCGAGGCCGAGATGAAGCGGCTCGAATCGCTGGCCAAGGGGGCCGTCGGCTTCGACGCCGCCCGTGGCGATCAGTTCCAGATCTCGTCGTCGCCGTTCAGCCATCCGGCCGAGCCGGAGGAGTCGAAGGTGTCGTTGCTCGACTCACCTCGCATCATGCGCATCGCGCAGCTGCTGGGCGGGGTGATCCTGCTCATCATCGCGGCGCTGGCCATCAGCAAGATGCGGGCGCTGGCGTCATCGCCTTCGCTGGCCACCTCGGGGGGCAGCATGGCGATGCTTCGGCCGGGGGCGCGCGTGGGCGATCTCGAGGCGATGATGGACCAGCAGGCGCTGCCCGGATCGGCGCATCCCGCACAGGCACAGCTCGGGGCCGCGTCCGATCCGAACGTCGGCGTTCGTGACCGTGCCCGGGATGTGGCGCGAACGGACCCGCAACGCGCGGCACACCTCTTGAAGGCTTGGATTGATTCGGACAGCGAGCAGAGGAGCTAACAAGTGGCGGACGCAGCGACGAACACGGACGGAAAATCAGACGCGAAGCGCACGCCGGGGCCGGGGACACAACGGGCCGCGGCGCTGCTGCTGGGCCTGGGCCCAGATGTCGCCGCGGCGGTGTTCCAGCATCTGGACGAGGCCACGGTCCGCGCCATAGCCTTGGGCGCCCGGCAGATTCGCAAGCAGCCGACGGCGGTTCCCCAGGCGCTGGGAGCATTCGTCGAATCGCTGGACATGGTGGGCGGCGACACGGCGGCGGGGGACGGTTTGCTGCGTGAGATCGCTTCGCAGGTCCTGGGCGCGGACATGGTGCGTCGGGCCTTCGACGGCGGCGCGCCGCCGCCGCAGGCGGACGAGGTGCTCGGTCCCGTGGCGCTGGCCGATCCGGAGGCGCTGGCCATGGTGCTGGCGCGCGAGCAGCCGCAGACGGTCGCGCTGGTGCTGGGGGCGATGGAGGGGAACCGCGCCGGCCTGGTCCTGAAGTTGATTCCCGAAGCGCAGCGGCCACAGATCCTGCGCCGGCTGGCGACGCTCGAGGCGGTGTCGCCGGAGGTGCTGCGCGAGGTGGGCAACGCCCTGTCGGTCGAGTTGCGTGCGTCGGTGTCGCAAGGCATGCGCCGCTTCGACGGCAAGGGGGCAGCGGTCGAGTTGCTGCGCCGCACCCCGGCGGCCCAGCAGAGCGAGGCCGTGCAGGAGATCGAGAAGGACGATCCCGAGCTCGCGGCCGAGCTGCGCACGAAGCTGTTCACATTCCAGGATCTGGTGAACCTGTCCGATCGGGACATCCAGACGTTCCTGCGCGAGGTCGACACCAGCCGCCTGGGCGTGGCGCTGAAGGGCTCGGCCGCGGTCGTGCGGGACAAGATCCTGAAGAACATGTCGAGCCGGGCGGCGCAGATGCTGTCGGACGACATCGGAGCGATGGGTCCGGTCAAGCTGGCCGACGTCGAGCTCGCGCAGAGCGAGCTGGTCAAGATTGCATTCACGCTGTCGGAGCAGGGACGGATCACCGTGGTCGGCCCGGCCGACAAGATGGTCTAGCGAGAGACGCCGACCAATGGCCACGCCTGCATCGTCTCTCCGCCGCCCCCGCAGCCCCGGCTTCATGTCCGGGATGCGTCCCAGGAACGTTCACGCCCTTTTCGGGGGGGCCGCCGACAACGAGGCGCCGCTGTTCTCCGACGACGGCGCAGGCGACGACGAGCTTGGCGTGGAGGCGCTGGCCCCACCGCTTCCCCATCCGGTGACGGCCATGAGCACGGAATCCTCGGAACGGCTGGTCCAGGCGATCGGCGAGCTGCGGCGCACCTCCGAGAAGCTGGGGGCCGAGATCGGCTCCACGGCCCTGGAGATCGGCTATCTCCTGGCGCGGCGAATCATCGAGGCCGAGCTGAAGAGCGATCCCGAGCTCCCGTTGTCGCTGATCCGCTCGGCCATCCGTCGGCTGGGCGAGTGCCAGAAGGTCACCGTCCGGCTGTGCCCCGCCGATCGCGACACGATTGCGGCGCTGGTTGGCGAGGGAGATGCGCTGGGCCTTCCTCTGACAAGCATCGAGCTCATCCCCGACACAAATCTGTCGCCGGGGGACGCGATCGTCGAATCCGACACGGGAATGGTGGACGGACGGCTTGGCACACGGCTTGAAGAGCTCCGTCGCGTGCTTGGCCCTGTCATGAACCCGAAGGACGGCGAACGGTGATCGACGCGTCGCACGCCGACTCGCGGCTGCTCGGACGGGTCCGAAAGGCGCTCGCCGATGCCGAGTGCCTGCCGGTCGCGGGCAAGGTGACCCGCGTTTCGGGCATCATCGTCGAGGCGACGCTGTCGACGGTGGCGGTGGGCAGCGCCTGCGAGATTCGCATGGGCGGCAACAAGACGTTGAACGCCGAGGTGGTGGGCTTCGCGAAGAACCGCGCCCTGCTGATGCCGTTCGGCGACGTCGCTGGCGTCAGCGAGGGGTGCACCGTCTGGCCACGCACCACCGGCGCCGACATCCCCGTGGGCGAGGCGCTGCTGGGCCGGGTGGTCGACGCGGGCATTCGCGCGATCGATGGCGGACCCGAGCTGGCATTGTCCCAGCGGGTCCCGCTTTACGCGGCCCCGCCGCCCGCCATGACCCGCCGGCGCATCTCCCGTCCGTTGCCGCTCGGCATCCGTTCGCTCGATGCCTGCTTGACGATCGGCGAGGGGCAGCGGGTCGGCATCATGGCCGGTCCCGGCGTCGGCAAGAGCGTGCTCATGGGCATGCTGGCGCGCGGTGGCGCCGTCGACGTGATCGTGGTCGGTCTGGTCGGCGAGCGTGGCCGCGAGGTGCGCGAGTTCGTCGAGCGCGATCTGGGCGCCGCCGGTCTGGCGCGGACAGTCGTCGTGGTGGCCACGGCCGACGAGCCGCCGCTGGTGCGCGTGCGCGCCGCCGTCGCGGCGACGGCCGTCGCGGAATACTTCCGCGGGCGCGGCAAGAAGGTGCTCTTGCTGGTCGACTCGCTGTCGCGCGTGGCGATGGCGCAGCGGGAGATCGGCCTCGCGGCCGGCGAGCCCCCCACGTCGCGCGGCTATCCACCTTCCGTGTTCGCGGCGCTGCCGCGCCTCGTGGAGCGGGCCGGCAACGGCGCGGGCGAGGGGAGCATCACCGCGATGTACACCGTGCTGGCGGAGGGGGACGACATGTCCGATCCCTTCGTCGATGCGGCGCGCGCCGCCCTCGACGGTCACATCGTGCTGTCGCGCAAGCTGGCGGACGGCGGACACTTCCCCGCCATCGACGTGCTCTCCAGCATCAGCCGGTGCATGTCCGACGTGACCAGCCCCGAGCACCGCAAGCTGGCCATGGAGGCACGCGAGGTGCTGTCCACCTATCGCGAGGCGGCCGATCTCGTCGAGGTCGGCGCGTACGTCGCCGGCTCGAACCCGCGCGTCGATCGCGCCCTGCGCAGCGTTCACCTGGTGAACGCGCTGTTTCGCCAGAGTCCGCTCGAGCGGCACTCGATGGAGAGCACGCTCGAAGGCCTGAAGCGCGCGCTCGACGCCGCCCCGGCGCCCGTGGCCGCCCCCGCAGCGGGAGGCCGTCGTGCTTAGGTGGGCGGGAATATCGGCGGTCTCCATCGCGGCGATCGTCGTGTTCATGGCGGCCGGCTCGGGACGCGCCGCGGATCGTGAAGGCCCTGGCGCCAAGCCGAGCGCGATGGCCGGCTCGACGGGCGCGGTCGCGATGGCCGCCGGCGGTCACGGCGGTGCCGCGGCGGTGACCGCCTCGCCGTCCGAGAAGCCCGAGAAGCCAGTGAAGGCCGAGGGCGGCGCGCCGGTCCGGAAGAAAGCACGTAGGGGCGCGAAGGACGAAGCGCCCGAGGCGCCTCCGGGACAGGGGCCGCCCCCGCCGTCGCCGCTGACGATGGATGGCCTTCGCCAGCAGCTGCATCGCGATCGCGCGGACGGTAGCGATCTCGACGCTCCGCCGCGCGTGAAGCTGGAGCAGCTGCTGTCCGAGGTCACCAAGGCGCGCGAGTCGCTGCACGCGGACACGGCGAAGCTCGAGGCGATGGCCGGCAACGAAGCGCCTGCGGATCCGGCCGCCGCCGCTCCTTCAGCCGTCGCGGGACCTGCGGGCCCCCCGCCGAAGAATCCGCTCGACGTACTGGCGAAGGCCTTGCGGGGCATCAAGCCCGAGCAGGCGGGACCGATCGTGGCGCGGCTCGACAAGGGGCTGGCAGCGACGGTCCTCCTGAAGATGCCGCCGGTCGACGCCGGCAAGATCATGGGGGCGTTGAAGCCGGAGGTCGCCGCCGAGCTGGCCACGCAGATCGCGATGCGGGCTCCGCCAGCCTCGCTTGGAGGAAGAAAATGACGTTCTTGCCAAAAATTGGATCGCCCGTGGAGAGAGCGGAGCAGGACTCGTCGTCCGAGAGCTCCGTGTGGCACGGTGGACACGGAGCGGGCGGACACGGGGCGGGAGCGAAAGGACATGCGGGCGCGCTGGCCGGTCCCGGACACCAGACGTCGTCTTCGGCCGCGTCCCAGGCGCGAGGCGCCGGTCCGCGTGCGGACGACACGGTCTCGGCGGGAACATCCCGACGCGCGGCCGCGCCGCAGAGCTTCGCCGCCGAGCTGGCGAAGAACGTCGCCGCCGCGTCGGCGCCGACAGAGCGTGCCGAGGCGACGGACCCCACCGCGTCCCGGAGCGTCGATGCTCGTGAGGTGCTGCCGTCGGAACTGGCGCGCCCCGAATCGTCGCCGCGCGCTGCGAAGTCCGACGCTTCTCGGGCCGCGTCGAACAAGGGGACGAGCGTTCCGGACGGTCGCGACACGAAGGCGGCTCGGCCGGAGGGCAAGCTACGAGAGGTCGCCCACGGCGCGCGCGATGATGCGGACGACCGAGCGTTGTTCGAGGACGTGACCGACGACGTGCAGGAGAACGTGCCTTCGTCCCCGTCCCCGTCCCCGTCCCCGTCCCCGTCCCCGTCCCCGTCCGCTTCCCCGTCCGCTTCGCTCGCGCCGACGGCGAAGGGTGTCGTCGAGAAGGGCGTCGCGTCGGCGGAGGCCGTTCCAGCCGATCACGCCGGCGAGCACGACGTGGCCACCGGTTTCGAGTCGAGCGCTCCGACTCCCGCACGGGCGGAAGAGCATCCGATTGCCGGGGCGGTGGCGGCGCCGCGTCAGACCCCCGTCCTCAATGGAACGGTCGAAAAGCCGAATAGCGATGCCATGCCAACCAGGCCGTCGATCTCCGACGTCCCGCGCGATCGTTCGCGCGCGGGCGCCGACGCGCCTGCGCTCGCCCATTCCCAGCAGGCGCCACGACAGGACGCTCCCGCGCTCGAGCGTGCGCTTTCCGGCGCCCCAGCGGCGGTCGAACAAGACGACGAGACCACCGCGACGGTGGGAGCGGGCGCGCCAGCGGCCTCGTTCGTTCCGCCGACCGGCCGCGCAAAGCAGGAGATGCCGACCATCGACGGCGTTCCCGCGGCTTCGCACTTCGGGACGCTTGCACCAGCGGAGGCGTCCTCGCCCGAGCCGCCGCTCACCGGCATCGAGGCTGCGCCGGCCGAGGCGATGTCATCGGCGACGCCCCTGCCGTCTCGTGACGCGAATCTCGAATCCGAGGGGCCCGCTCGATTGAAGACCAGGACGGCCGAACCGTCGCGCCCGTCGTCCGAGCGGGTGGAGATCCCGAAGGGGCAGGGCGCGCCGAAGTCAGTCCCCGCGGCGCGCGCTGGCGCCATCTACGCGAAGGTGGCGAGCATCGTCTCGTCGTCGGGCCCGTCGTCATCGAAGGAGCCGACGCGCTCGATGGCTCCCTCTTCGTTGGCCGGCCCCGTCTCGTCCAGGAGCGAGAAGACGCCGGACCTCTCGGCACCGCCGACCCCGTCGCCTGCTTCACGGCCACACACGTCCGATGATCGCATGGCGCCGTTCGTGGCGGCGCCGCGCTCGACCGCCCCCGATGCTCCGGCGCCGCTGGCCGAACGTCAGCCACCAGCGGTCGCCACGCCCAGCCAGCGGGCCTCCGCGCCTTCCGTGGAGAAGTCCGCTCGCGCAGCCAGGCCCGATCCTACGAAGACCAGCGCGCTCGACACGGTGCTCACCCGCGCACCCGACGAGAATGCGGCCGCCCCGTCCCAGAGTTTCACCCCGAATGCCGTCGCCGAGCGTGCTCCGTCCGCGGGCCCGGTCGCCGCGGCGAACTCGCATCGCGCGACCGCTCCGGCCTCTCCCCCGACAATGCCGTCGTCGGCGAAGCCCGCGTCCTCTTCTCGTGTAGAGGAGACGCCGTCACGCCGCGACGCCGCTCGGCCTGACGTCGCCATCCCCGGGACGCCCGCGAATCCGCTGGCGCCTCCGTCCCCCGTCGCCGTTGCTCCTACCGCTCCTGTTTTGTCGACGCCCGTGCCTCCCGTGGTCGCGGTTGCCGAGACGACGGCGGCGCACCCCACGCCGCTCGTCGTCTCGTCGTCCGCCCCCCCCTCGTTCCGCCTTTCCGAGACGCGCCGTGTCCGAGCGGCGCATCTCGACCTCGCGCAACAATCTTCCCAATCGGGGACCGTGGCCACTTCCCCTTCCACAGAGGTTGTCGGCACGCCCGCGCCGGCCGATAAGGCCAAGGTTTCATTTTCGTCCGCCGCCGGCACCACGCCCGCCTCTCCGCTTCCCGCCCGGCCCCGCGCCGCCGCCAGCGACGACGCGCCGGTCGGCGAGCGCCGCTCCACGACGACGCCTGCTCGGCCATCCCGGCACGGGCAGCCCGACGAGCTCGCGAACGCGGCGGTCACGCCAGGGGCGCCCGTCGCGCCGCTCCTCGTCGCACAAGCTCCCGTCGGCCACCTGCCGGCGCAAGCGCTCAAAGTCGACGGACGCACGCATCGTGGCGACGACTCGGGCAGCGTGGAGGCGACCGCGGCTTCGTCGCGCATGACCAGCCCGGCTGACGCGAGCGAAGGGGCGCGTCGACCAGCGACCACGGCCCCGGCCAGCGAGGCTTCGCGCACCGAGCGTCGCGACATCCCCACGCCCGAACGGCCGGTCGCCGCGGCGCCGCTCGCCACGCATACCCCGGCCGTTCCCGCGGCGATCTCGAGCGGGCCCCGCCTCGACGCGCCGCTGCCGGCCCCGCAGGCGGCGGTCGCCGCTCAACCTCTGTACGACCTGGCCACCGCCGATCATTCGTTGCAGGCCACGACCTTGGGCACGAACGCCCACGTCCACCTCGACGCGGGCGCGGCGGGCGCGCTGTCCCTCCACCTCAGCGTGCGCGACGGCGTCACCGATCTCGAGGTCGAGGGTCCGGCCGCCGACAAGCTGGACCTTCGCCCCGAGGAGATCCGACGCGTCCTCGCTGGCGAGGGGCTGTCGCTCGGTCAGTTCGTGTCGCGTGTGAACGAGACCAGCGAGAGCCGCCCCCAGCAACATTCGACCGGCCACCCGGGCACCGGGGGCGACGCCGCGAACAACGCGCCCGCCGATGCGCCGGTTCCCACCGCCGCGGCGCCGTTCGCTTCCCCGTCCGGTTCGTCGTCCTACAACGAGGGGCGCCGGCACTGGAATGGTGACGGCTCCGAGCCCGCCGACCGCGATGGCGCTCCGGGCTCCCGCTCCGGCACGGGCGGCAGCGCCACCCCTTCGACGAACGGCGACCCCGCGCCTCGCAACCGTCGCGGATTTCACGTCACGGCCTAGGAGAAAGCACCATGTCCACAGTCATTCCTGGCATCACCAACCCCGCTGACAATCCAGCGCCGTCGACGACGACGGCGACTGGTTCGAGCGCCCTCGGCAAGGACGAGTTCCTGAAGATCCTGGTCGCCCAGCTGCAGAATCAAGATCCCACGCAGCCGCAGGACTCGTCGCAGTTCGTGGCCGAGCTGGCGCAGTTCTCGTCGCTCGAGTCGCAGCAGAACACGGTCAGCGATCTGAACGCCCTGATGGTGGGCCAGGCCACCGCGAACTCGACCGCGGCGACCGCGTTCATCGGCAAGACCGTGGGCTACCAGGGGGGGAACGTCAACTGGGACGGCCAGGCCGGCGTCTCCGTCGACGTGAACCTGGGCAGCGCCGCCGACAAGGTCTCCGTCGCCATCGCCAACGCGCAGGGGCAGGTCGTGCGCACCCTACAGCTCGGCGCGCACGGCGCCGGCGATCTGCAGGTGGCGTGGGACGGACGCGACGACAAGGGCACCGTCGTCGCCGCCGGCAGCTACACCATGCAACCGGCCGCCTTCGACGCCAGCGGCAACGCCGTCTCCGGCAGCCTCAGCACCACCGGAGTGGTCTCCGGGGTCACGTTTCAGGGCGGGGTTCCGTATCTCCAGATCGGAAGCTCGCTCGTCCAGATGTCCGAAGTCACCTCCATCAACGAAAGGAACACCCCATGAGTCTCGTATCAGCACTTTACACGGGTCAGACCGGTCTCGAGTCCAGCAGCACGGACCTGTCGGTCATCGGCGACAACATCGCCAACTCCGCCACCGTCGGGTTCAAGGCCAGCCGCGCTGACTTCTCGAACACGATGGCGCAGCAAATGGTCGGCGCCGGCGGCGCCGTGTCGCAGGTCGGCCTCGGCACCGAGCTGCTCAGCGTCCAGAAGATCCTCACCCAGGGCGCGCTCAACAATACCGGCGTGGCGACCGATCTGGCGCTCGACGGCGGCGGCTTCTTCGTCGTGAAGGGCTCGCACAACGGCCAGCAGGGCCAGTTCTACACGCGCGACGGCCAGTTCACGATGGACAAGTCCGGCTACCTGGTGAACCAGGAAGGCCTGCGCGTCGAGGGTTATCCGGCCGACGGGACCGGCACCATCGGCCCGACCGCAGGTGATCTCCAGCTGGGCAGCGCCGCGTCGCCCGCCCTGCCGACGGCCACGGTCACCATCAAGGCCAACCTGGACGCCGCGGCCCTCACGCCCGCGGTGGCCTTCGATCCCACGAACCCCGTCGCGACGTCGAACTTCTCGACCAGCGTCACGGCGTTCGACTCGCTCGGCATTCAGCACCAGGTCGACGTCTACTTCGTGAAGACGGGCAACGCGCCCACGGGCGAGGCGCAGTGGACCTACCACGCGCTGACCGACGGCGGCGGTCTGACGGGCGGCACGGCGGGAGTGGCGACGGAGATCCAGTCCGGCGACCTGACCTTCGACCTGACGGGCAAGCTGGCCACGGTCGGCAACATCGCTGGCGCGTTCAACCCCCTCAATGCCACGCAGGCGCAGGCGCTGACGTTCAACCTGGGCGACGACACCGGGTCGGGCGGCACGGGCCTGGACGGCACCACCCAGTTCGCGGCGCAGTACGGCGCCACGTCGGTCACCCAGGACGGCTACGGCTCGGGCGTGCTGTCGAGCATCAGCATCGACAAGATCGGGCAGGTGCAGGGCGCGTTCAGCAACGGCACCAGCCGGGTCATCGGGCAGCTGGCGGTGGCGACGGTCAACGCGGCCGACCAGATGGACCGCGTGGGCGGCAATCTGTTCGCCGAGACCACCGGGTCGGGCAACGCCACCCTGGGCAAGGCCGGTTCGGGCGGCCGGGGCGGCATCGCGGCGGGCGCGCTGGAGAACTCGAACGTCGATCTGTCGAACGAGTTCATCCACATGATCACCGCGCAGCGCAACTACCAGGCGAATGCCAAGACGATCACCACGGCCGATGCGCTGCTGCAAGAGCTCATGAACCTGAAGCGCTAACGGTGGTTTCCCACGAGGGCCTGCCGGCGGGGCCTTCGACGTAAATCGTTGATGAAAGCTCGCGGGAGGGTGTCCTCTCGCGGGCTCTGGTGACCTCAGGAATTGTCCCGCATCCGACGATGGAGCCCGGGACGGAATGGACAACCGCATGATCTTCTTGACGCGCTTTGACGGAACCGAGGTGGTCGTGAACAGCGATCTCATCGTCACCGTCGAAAAAATTCCCGACACCGTCGTCACCCTGACGACCGGGGATCGGATCATGGTTCGCGAGCCCGTCGAGGAGGTGGTGGAGCGAGCGACCGCCTATCGGCACCGCGTCCTTCAGGGGCCGGGCGTTCGCGCCGATGCGCAAGACATCGTGGCCGCGCTGGGTGGCCAGACGGCGTCGCCTCCGGCGACTCCCCAGGGGCGGAAGGACTCGTAGCGAAGCATGGATATCACAACGATAGGTGGCATCGTCCTGGCGATCGCCTGCATCCTGGGCGGTCAGGCGATCGAAGGTGGGCACGCGAGTTCACTGGTGCAAGCGACCGCCGCGATCATCGTCATCGGGGGGACCATCGGCGCCTGCGCCGTGGCGTTCCCCATGTCGGACTTCATGAGGGGCGCCAAGATGGGCGCCCAGGCGTTCAAGAACAAGAAGAGCGACTCGGCCGAGCTGATCAAGACGATCGTCGATCTGGCGGCGGTGGCCCGGCGCGAGGGCGTGCTGGCGCTCGAGCAGAAGCTGACCGAGATCAAGGAGCCGTTCTTGAAGCGGGCGGTCGGCTTCCTCGTCGACGGCGTCGACGCGGCGATCGCCCGTGACTCGCTGGAGACGGAGATTCATCACGAGTTCGAGACGGGCGGCGTGGCGGCGAAGGTGTGGGAGTCGGCGGGCGGCTTCGCCCCCACGGTCGGGATTCTGGGCGCCGTGCTCGGTCTGATTCACGTCATGGAGAACCTCTCCGATCCCTCGAAGCTCGGCGGCGGCATCGCGACGGCGTTCGTGGCCACGGTGTACGGCGTGGGAACGGCCAACCTGATCTTTCTCCCCATCGCCAACAAGCTGAAGCGAAAGCTGGGCATCGAGAAGGAGCGCAAGACGCTGATCGCCGAGGGCGTGCTGTCGATCCAGGCCGGGCTCAACCCGCGCGTGCTGGAGGAGAAGCTCGCTTCCTACTCGGGTCACCATGCGCCCAAAGAGGGCGAAAAAGATCACAAGTGAGCCGGTGAGCAAGCAGCGGCACACAGCGCAGGATCGTCGTGGCTAAGAAGCAACACCACGAAGAGCACGAGAACCACGAACGCTGGTTGGTCTCTTACGCCGACTTCATCACCCTGCTGTTCGCGTTCTTCGTCGTGCTCTATGCGACGAGCCGCCAGGACAAGCAGAAGCTGGTGCAGGTCAGCCAGTCGATCAAGTTCGCCATGCACTTCAAGGGCACGGGCGGCATCGAGTTCAGGAACCGCTTCGAAGGCCCCCCCACGGAGGGAGGGCGATGCAAGTCGCAGCCGAACGGTCTCGAGCAGCGGCAGCGCACCAAGCGCGAAGAAGAAGCGCAGCAGCTGCGCAAGAAGATCGAGCGGCGCCTGAAGCGCTTCCTGCAGAGCCGTCCCGAGACGCACGTCCAGATCGACGTCGACAAGGACAAGCTGGCGGTGCGCCTGTCGGCGTCGCATTTCTTCGACGCCAACCAGGCGGCCATCCGCCCCGAGATGATTCCGGTGCTGGACGTCATCTCCGCCGAGATGGTGGCGCTGGAGATGCCCATCCGCGTCGAAGGGCACACCGACGAGACGCGGCTGCAGAGCACGCGCTATCGCGACAACTGGGATCTCTCGGCGTCGCGCGCGGCGGCGGTGGCCAGCTACATCCAGCGCGCCCACAACATGGACGGCAAGCTGCTGTCGGCGGCCGGCTACGGCTCGAGCCGCCCCCTCGGCGACAACACGACGCCGGCCGGCCGCGAAGCCAACCGACGGGTCGAGCTGCTCATCGAGTTCCAGCCGCCGGACTAAAGGCACGCAGGGGGGCACAGCCCCCCTACGATACCCCCGTGATCCGGACCCGTTAGGCGGGGGCGGAATTGCTTGGCGGGCGGGGTCTACGGCGGGCGGAGCCCGCCTTCGATGCCGGGGAGGACCTTGTCCTCCCTGCGACCCTCCTGAAGAGTTGCCTTGGATGACGGCGTGGCCTCTCCGAACAGCGATTGGCCGCTCCCGATTCGGGAGAGGCCGGCGCGCGGCGCCAGGTGAGCGGGCGTCGGTTTAAGCTGCGGTCGTCGGTTTCGGGGGGCCGGTCAGCTCGGCGCGGTCGGCGCTCGAGGGGAGGGCGATGCGGAAGGTGGTGCCTTGCCCCGGGACGCTCTCCACCGCGATGGTGCCGCCGATCTCGGTGATGATGTGGTGGCAGATGGCCAGCCCCAGCCCCTTCCCCTTGCCCACGGGGTTCGCGCTGAAGAACGGCTCGAAGATGCGCTGGTGCAGCTCGGGTGGGATCCCCACGCCGTTGTCACGCACCTCGACGATGACGCTCCGGTGGGCGTCGACCGATGTCGTCACCACGATCTCGTTGTCGGGTGACGAGCCCGACGCCAGGGCCTCCGAGGCGTTCAGCAGCAGACTTATGAAGACCTGGCCCAGGCGCGCCTCGTCCGCGTTGACGGCGGGCGTCGGATCGAGCTTGGTCACGAGCTTGGCGTGCGGTTTGATCTCGCTGGCCAGCGCGGCCACCGCCGACTTCAACACGTGAACGACGTCGGTGGGCCGTTGCATCTTGTCGCCCCGAGCCAGGGCCCGCATGTCGGTGACGATGTTGCGCACGCGCGCCGCGCCGTCACGCGCTTCCTGAATCGCCAGCTGGATCTCCATCAGACGGCGCGGATCGGTGAGCGCGGCCGGGTCGGACAGCTCCTCGTCGGCGTAGGCGAGGTTCGCCGTGATGTAGGCGAGGGGGTTGTTGATCTCGTGGGCGATGCCGGCCGCCAGGGTCCCCATGGCGGCCAGGCGATCGGTGACCGCCAGCCGCGCCTCGAAGCCACGCCGGTCGGTGATGTCGCTGTAGGTCAGGACGACCTGCATGACCACCCCATCCACGCCCAGCTGCGGATCGGCGGTGGCCAGCAGCCAGACCCGCTCGCGCCGGCGCGGGTGATAGACGCCCATCACCACGTTCCGCACCGCCTTGCCGGTAGCCAGCGCCACCGCCAGGGGCTGCGTGTCGGAGGAGAACGGCGAACCATCCTCGTGGACGACCGACCAGGTCGGATCGACCTCCTCCTCGCCCCGCAGCTGATTCTCGTTCAGCCCCAGCAGATCCAGGGCCGCCTGGTTGGTCAGCCACAGCCCGGCGTCCGGACCGGTGATCACCACGCCCACGTGCAGGTCGGCGAGGACCGCGCGCAGTCTGGCGTCGTCGTCCAGATGGAGTGAAAGCTGACGAGGTGCGTTTTCCGGATCCATGAAGCAACAGGTCGCGGGAAGGGGGGCATTGTGGCACTGGTGGCCCCGATGCCCAACTGGAAATCGCAGGTGCCGGGAAACGATTATCCGTCCAGGTGGTAGATTCGTTGCGTCGTGAGCCGGACATCTCGAGAGAGCCTTCTGTCGGGTTGGGGACGGGTACCTACCGTCACCGCGGAGCAGCTATTGTCCGAGGATCTCGCGGCCATCACCACCGACGTCCCTTTGTCACGCGGCCTGGGGCGCTCGTACGGCGATGCGTCGCTTCCCGCAGCGGGGGATTCGCGGGTAGCGGGCTCGGTCCTGGCCGATCGGATCCTGGCCTTCGATCCCGACAGCGGAATCCTGCGCGCCGAGGCGGGCCTGTCGTTGCGCGAGATGGTGCGTCTCTTCCTGGCGCGCGGCTTCTTCACGCCGGTCTCGCCGGGGACGCAGTTCGTGACCCTGGGGGGGATGGTCGCCGCCGACATCCACGGAAAGAACCATCATCGGGACGGCTGCTTCGGCCAGCACGTCACGTCGCTGCGCATGCGCGTCGCCGACGGACGGATCATCGATTGCTCGCCCACCAAGGAGCGCGATCTGTTTCGCGCCACCGTCGGCGGCATGGGATTGACGGGCCACATCCTGGAAGTGGCGGTGCGGCTGAAGCGGATCCCCTCGCCCTGGATCGCCTACGAAAGCGTGCGCGTGCCCAACATCGAGGCCTACGTGACCGCGCTGAAGGAGGCAGGGACCACCTGGCCGCAGACCGTCGGCTTCATCGACTGCACCAAGGGGGGGCGACAGCTGGGGCGGGGAATTCTCATCAAGGGGCGCTGGGCCGAGGCGAACGAGGCGCCGCCCTTTCCGCCGCCGCCCAAGCGGGAGCTCACCATCCCCTTCGATCTGCCGAGCGGGCTCATCAACGGTCTGTCGGTGAAGCTCTTCAACGCGCTGACGTACTGGAAGCACTTCGCGCTGGTGCGCAAGGGGGTGGTTCATCCCGAGAGCTACTTCTATCCGCTCGACAAGCTGAGGCACTGGAACCGGGTCTACGGCCGGCGCGGCCTGACCCAGTATCAGTGCGTGCTCCCCACCGAGGCGGGGCCGGGCGTGGCGCGTCAGTTCCTCGAGTTGCTGCTGGCGCGGCGCGCCGCCTCGCCGGTGTGCGTGATCAAGGATTGCGGCCCCGAAGGGATCGGCCTGCTGTCTTTTCCCCGGCCCGGCATCTCCATCGCCGTCGATTTTCCGGTCAACGACCGCACGCAGGCGCTGGTCGACGCCCTGAACGACTTCGTGGTGCGCGAAGGGGGACGGATCTATCTGGCCAAGGACGCCTTCACCCGCGCCACGCACTTTCGCGCCATGGAGCCGCGTCTGCCCGAGTGGGAGGCGATACGCCACCACTGGGATCCCGAGCGAAAGTTCCGCAGCCGGCAGTCCGTGCGCGTGCTCGGCGACGCGCCCGCGCGGGACGCGCTGGCGGCTTCGGTCGAGCCCACCGTCGAAGCGGCGCCGCTTTCCGTGGGCACGAGGAGTCGTATCGCGTGAAGATCGTCTTGCTGGGAGCGACCAAGGGGATGGGTCGCGCGCTGGGCCGCCTCATCATCGAACGTAAGCACGACCTCTTCCTGCTGGGGCGCGACGAGGCCGACGTGGCGCGCAGCGCGCGGGATCTCGAGGTGCGGGGCAACCGCCCCGCGAATGGAGTGGGCGTCGCGGCCTGCGATCTGGCGCGCCCGGAAGGCTTCGCCGCCGCCCTCGACGCGGCCGAGCGCGTGCTGGGGAAGATCGACGTCGTCATCGTCACGGGCGCGCTGTTCGCGACGCAGGACGAGCTGGAGGCCAATCCGGCCTTCGCCGAGAAGCTGCTGGCGGTGAACTTCGCCGGGACGGTGCTGTTTTGCGAGGAGGCGCGCAAGCGCTTGCTGGTACGCGGCGGCGGCACCCTGTGCGTCTTCAGCTCGGTGGCGGGCGAGCGGGGGCGCAAGCCGGTGATCATCTACGGCGCCGCGAAGGCGGGCCTGACTCACTACTTGGAAGGGCTCGATCACAAGTTTAGCGCCCAGGGGCTGAAGGTGGTCACCGTGAAGCCCGGCTTCGTGAAGACCGGCATGACGGCGGGACTGCCCGCGCCGCCGTTCGCGGGCGAGCCCGACGGCGTGGCGAAGCTGGTGCTGGCGGCGATCGAGAAGGGCCGCCCCGTCGTCTACGCGCCGCGCCCGTGGGCGCTGATCATGTTCATCATCCGCCTGCTCCCGCGCTTCGTGATGCGGAAGATCAACTTCTGACCGTCCCGTGGGGCGGACCCCTCACCCCGGCCCTCTCTCCCCGCTGCGCGGGGCGAGGGTGACGGCCCGACGGGCGGCGCGATCAGCGGAACGTGACTCTTCAGCTGGCCCCGGAGGCACCGCGCGATTAGCGGAACGTGACTCTTCAGCTGGCCCGGTGGGCGGCCGATCAGCGGAACGTGATTCTTCAGCTGGCCCGGCAGAGCGCCAATAGAAATGAACCGGTTACGACGGACTGCAAGTCACCCTCGCCCCGCGGAGCGGGGAGAGGGCCGGGGTGAGGGGTCCACGTCCCGTTCGCCGTCGCGATCGTTCACAGCTCTTTCAGCGCTGGCGAGCCAGCCCCCGGGCCGTTCACGCCGTGGAAGCGGCGCAGGAAGCCCTCGGCGGCGCGCGTGGGATCGATGCGCAGGAAGCGCGCGATCTGCGTGATGAAGCCGCGCACGTAGACGGGGGCGGGGAGCTCGTCGAAGCGCTCCCCCTCGATGGCGCGCAGGTGCCGTTCGCCGAT
Source organism: Polyangia bacterium (assembly GCA_036500205.1). Classification (GTDB taxonomy): domain Bacteria; phylum Myxococcota_A; class Polyangia; order Fen-1088; family Fen-1088; genus DASYCK01. The sequence continues at coordinate 54,542 of DASYCK010000041.1, forward strand.
CTTCGTGCGCTGCGCGACCTCCGACAGCTCGAGCCCCTTCGTCTCGCGGATCTTCTTCAGCAGCGCGCCGGTGATCTCGGTGCTCGCGTCGATGACCGGGACGCCCGCGCTGTCCCCACCGCGCGCCGGGCTGGGATGGTGGGGCTCGCGCGGGGCCTGGGCCGCCCAGCGCACGGCGCGGACCAGCTCGCCTTCCGGCAGCGACAGGTCGTACAGGCGGCGCCGCTCGGGCGCGAACAGCGTGTCGTGCGCGGCGTTGGCGCGCGCGTGCAGGGCGGCCAGCTCGGCGTCGTCATACAGCCCGAAGATGGCGGGCGAGCCGCTGGCGTAGATCTCCTTCATCGATCGGTAGGCACGGCGCACCTCCTCGTCGCTGACCCCCGGCTGCGTCTCGAGGATCTCGTAGAAAGTCTGGTCCTCTTCCAGGCGCAGCGGCACGCTGGCGGCGGGGCGCTCGGCCTCGGTCGACAGGATGCGGCGCACGATCCGCTCGATGTTCTTGCAGATCTTCGCCTCGGGGAACTCGGCCATCACGGGGCGGTGGCGACGCGACGCCGCCGTCACCGTCTCGTCCGCCTCCATGTGCCCCAGGTAGTCGAAGCGGTGCCCCAGGCGCCGGTGGGCGGCCATCGCCATCTGCGTCCCCAGGCGCGTGTCGCCGAGCGAGCGCGTCTGCGACACCACGAAGCGCGGGTGGTACGTCGCCATCGCCTGCGCCAGCGACGCCACCAGCGCCGAGGCCTTGAGGGAAGGGGTGCGCGTGGGACCGGAATCGGGGCCCGGCGTTCCCGCCTCCTGCGTGTCGCGATCGACGCGCCCGACGTCCGCGGCGGCCCGGTAGAGATCGAGCGCGCCGGGCAGCGCCCGACCGACCTGCGCCTGCAGCTTGTCGACGCCGCGTTCGCCACGCACCTTGCGTAGAAAGCCACTCCTCACGAAGCGATAGGTGGCGTCGATCGACGGCGGATCCGACAGCGTCACCACGATGGGGGTCTCGGCGCCCAGCCAGACGTCGATGCACAGCGGAAAATCGGCCGGGCCCAGATCGATGACGACCGTATCGGCGCCCAGGTCGCGCAGCGCGGCCAGCAGCGGCTTGGCGCCCATCTTCGGTTTGGGGGCGCCGAAGGGCTGCATCTCGCCGGCGATGAGCCGGACGCCCGCCACGGGCGTGTCGACGGCCAGCTCTTCCAGGCTGGCGACGTGACCTCGCAAGAAGCTCCCCAGCCCGCGAGCGGGGCGGGGCGCGCCCAGCATGTGGTGCAGGGCCCCACCGGCCGGATCGGCGTCGACGGCGACCACCCGCTTGCCGATCTGGGCGAGGTAGACGGCGATGTTGGCCGCCAGCAAGGATTTTCCGGCGCCGCCGCGCCCCGAGGCGATCGCGATCAGGTGCGGGGTCGGCTCGTCATCGACGACCGGCGCGAAGGGGCGCTCGACCACGGCGCTCGACTCGAGCTCGGGGGACGAGGTCGGCTCCTCCTCGATCACCGACGGAGCAGCGGGGGCGGACTCGAGCGGCGCGGGTCGGGAAGGGGCGGGCGCCGCGGCGGGCGAATCGCTCTCCGCCGTCGAGACGGGGTCGTCGACCTCGACGTCGACCGACTCGTCGTCGTCCTCGAACTCGTCGGGGAATTCAGGCTTCTCGGTCATCACAGGCGCGCGGTGGTTGACGTCGCCGTCATTCGTCTTTGAGCTCGACGTTCCAGTACGACGCGTCCGCCACGCCGAGGAAGGGCAACCACTCGCGATAGCGAACCTTGCCCGAGTGGGCCCGGAAGGTGGGCGTCCAGCGCGGGCGCACCGGCTGCTTCAGCAGGACCAGGCCAGCCTGCAGGGGCGTCCGCGCCCCCTTCGACAGGTTGCATTCGATGCAGCAGCAGACGACGTTCTCCCAGGTGGTGCGTCCCCCCTGGGCGCGCGGAACGACGTGGTCCAGGTTCAGGTCGACGCGCGGCAGCTCACGCCCGCAGTACTGGCACATGTTGCCGTCGCGCAGATAGATGTTGTAGCGCGAGAACCGCACCTTGGTGCGCGGCATGCGATCGTAGACCTGCAGGATGATCACGCGCGGCACCAGGATCGATCGGCTGACCGTGTGCACGAAGTCAGAGCCGGTCTTCTCGTCGCCCACCTCGGCCGAGAGCTGGGTCCAGCTCTCGAAGTCGAAGGTGCGGAACTGCTGGTCGATGACCCGCGCCACGCCGAGATAGAGCAACGTGAACGCCCGCTTGACGTTCGTGACGTGAATCGGCTGGTAATGTCGGTTGAGGACCAGAACCGCGGCGTTGGTCATGGGCACGCTTTCGAACCGGAGCCTTCAATCTAGCAGAGCGCGCCGGGGGAGCAAAGAACGCCGCGTAGCACCCGCCGCCGACGCGCGCCCGCCGTCGAATCGGTGACGGCTTCGTGTCGATGGCGCGACACGGCGCGGTCCAGGCCCGAAAGAGCCTGATAGACTGGGGGCGCCGTGCGAATTCAGCAACTTGCGCTCCTGGTCGTCGCGATCGTCAGCTGCGCGATCGGCGGCTCCGTGCTGCTGCGCGACCCGCGGCGGCGCGCCCACGTGCTGTTCGCCACGTTCACGTTCAATATTTCGCTGTACTGTCTGCTGGCGTTCCTGGCCAAGGGCGTGTCGTCGGCGTTCTTGCAGTGGACGTCGTTCGTGATCGCCGTGTCGCTGCCGGCCACGGCGCAGCGGTTCTTCCAGGCGTTCCTGGGTGATGACGCCGGGCCCCCGCCGCTGTCGCGCGCCACCGTGGTGCTGGCGGCGCTCGCCTACGGCGCGTTGCTTTTCTCGCGCTTCATCGAGCCGCTGCACGAGACGTTCTGGTTCCGCGCGGCCTTCACGGCGTACGTGTTCGCGGGGCTGTACCTGTCGGTCTTCTACCTGTACCGGCGCTACCGGAACACCCCCTCGAAGGTCGAGAAGAAGCGGCTGCTGTATCTGGTGGTGGGCGGGGTCACCACCGTCACCGCCAGCCTGCTCGAGACCATCCCCAACGCGCTGGCTCTCGGGAACCTGCTGGTGATCGTCTACCTGTACTTCCTGTCGCAGAACCTCATCCGTTACCGCCTGCTCGACCTCAACGAGCTGCTGGGGCGGATGCTGGTGCTGGGGACCTTGGTCTTCATCCTCACGCTGATCTACGGGGTGCTGGTGCGCTGGGTGCAGCCCGACGAGAGCGGGCTGTTCTTCTTCAACACCCTCATCGCCTCGACCGCCATCGTCATCATGGTCGAGCCGTTGCGGGGGCGGGTGGAGGGGACGATCAACCGCTGGATGTTCCAGGAAAAGTACGAGCTGCTGCGCCGGATCGAGATGCTGCGCTCGGAGCTGGCGAACGTCATCGACGTGCGGGTGCTGGTGCCGCGCGTGCTGGCGGCGCTGGAGGACTCGCGCCGCATCACGCACGCGTCGGTGTACTTCGTCGACCTGGACGGCTCGGGCTTCGAGCTGGAGGGGCACGTGGGGCCGAAGCCCGAGACCCGCTTCGACGCCGTCACGCACCGCGCGTTCTTCGAGCGGATGCGGCGCGCCGGGACGATCTCGCTGGAGGGGCTCGAGCGCGAGCTGGCGGCGCGACGCACGGTCTCGAGCGACGAGAAGGAGAGCCTGCAGCTGATGATGCGCACGCTCGAGCAGATGAACGGCTCGGTGGCGCTGGGCATCACCGGCGAGGATCAGCTGCTGGGGGCGCTGGTGCTGCGCGACGAGCGTCTGCGCGAGGCCTACTCGTCGGAGGAGATCGAGCTGTTCCGCGGGGTGGCGCTGTCGATCGGCGTGACGCTGCAGAACTCGCAGGTCTACGAGCGGATGAAGGAGCGCGATCGTCTGGCGGCCCTGGGGCAGATGGCGGCCGGTCTGGCGCACGAGATCCGCAACCCGCTGGGGGCCATCAAGGGCGCCGCGCAGTTCCTGCAGCCGACGGCGAACGGTCACGGCGGCGTCGACGCGGCGGGGACGAAGGAGTTCCTCAACATCATCGTCGAGGAGGTGAACCGCCTCAACAACATCGTGTCGCAGTTCCTCGACTACGCGCGCCCCTACCGCGGCGAGCAGGAGCCGCTGGAGGTGAACGACGTCGTTCGCAAGACGCTGCAGCTGCTGGGCAAGGAGAGCGAAGGGAAGGGGATCGACGTGGTGCCGAGCCTGGTCGACGGGCTGCCGCCCGCGCGCGCCGACGCCGAGCAGCTCGTGCAGGTGTTCCTGAACCTGTCCTTGAACGCCCTGCAGGCCATGCCCGAGGGGGGGCGGCTGTTCGTGTCGACGTCGATCCGGCGGGCCACGCGCCGGGGCGCGGCGGCCGCGTTCCTCGAGGTTCGCTTCCGCGACACCGGCGTGGGGATTCCGCCGGGCGACCTGCGCAACCTGTTCATCCCGTTCTTCACCACCAAGGAGAAGGGGACGGGGCTGGGGCTGCCCATCAGCCAGCGCATCATCGAGAACCACGGCGGCACCATCGAGGTGCGCTCGCAGGCCGGGATGGGGGCGACGTTCACGGTGCTGCTGCCGGTCGAATCCGACGCCTATTCGGCCTACATCGAGAAGAAGCCGGCCGTGCCGGCGCTGCCGCGTCCGGTCTGGTCGTTGCCGGGGCCGGCCACGCCGCCGCCCATCCCGGTGGGTCTCCGCCCGGCGGTGCCTACCCCCAGCACGATGGGCAGCGACGTCACGCCGCCGCCGCTCAGCACGCGGCCCGCGGCGCTGCCCGGCGTGAAGACGCCGCCCCCCACCGTGCTGTCCGCGCCCAAGCGATAGCCTCCCTTTCCGAGTAGAGTCATCGCCGTGCCTGCCGCTGTCGAGACGGATCGTAAACGAGTGCTCGTCGCCGACGACGAGCTGAACATGCGCCGCGTGCTCGAGGCGATCCTGCGGCGCGAGGGGTACGACGTGGTCACGGCGGCGAACGGGCTCGACGCCGTGTCGGAGATGAACCGCGACATTCACACCGTCATCACCGATCTGAAGATGCCTGGCCTGGACGGCATGGGGCTGCTACGCAAGCTGCAGCAGGATTTTCCCGAGGTGCCGGTGGTGATGATCACCGCGCACGGCTCCGTGGAGAGCGCCGTCGAGGCGGTCAAGCTGGGGGCGTTCGACTACCTCGAGAAGCCGTTCGAGCAGGAGCAGATTCGCCAGATCGTCGCCAAGGCGATGAAGACGCACGAGCTGGCGCGCCGGGACGCCCGCCCCGAGGAGCCATCGGGCCGGGGACGGTTCAGCCTCATCGGCACCGCCCCCGCGATCCGGCAGATCTTCGCCGTGGTCGAGAAGGTGGCCGACACGCCGTCCACAGTCCTCATCACGGGCGAGTCGGGCACCGGCAAGGAGCTGATCGCGCGGGCGCTGCACGAGAACTCGTCGCGCCACAAGGGCCCGTTCATCAAGATCAACTGCGCCGCCATCCCCAAGACGCTGATGGAGTCGGAGCTGTTCGGCTACGAGAAGGGGGCCTTCACGGGCGCGGTGGGCGCCAAGCCGGGGCGGTTCGAGCTGGCGCACGGCGGGACGCTGTTCCTCGACGAGATCGGCGAGATCCCGGTGGAGATGCAGGTGAAGCTGCTGCGCGTGCTGCAGGAGTCGGAGTTCGAGCGGGTGGGCGGCATCAAGACCATCAAGGTCGACGTGCGGCTGGTGACGGCCACCAACCGCGATCTGGCGCACGAGATCGAGGAGGAGGCGTTCCGCGAGGATCTGTTCTACCGCCTGAACGTCGTCCCCATCCACATCCCGCCGCTGCGCGATCGCCGCGAGGACATCCCGCTGCTGGCCGAGCACTTCATCACCAAGTTCAACGATCGCCTGAAGAAGCAGATCGTGGGGATCCTCCCCGACGCCATCGCCTGCCTGATGGCATACCACTGGCCGGGCAACATCCGCGAGCTCGAGAACCTGATGGAGCGCACCATGCTGTTCTGCGAAGTTCCGCAGATCCGGGCGCGCGATCTTCCGCCCGAGATGGCGCATCTTGCGGATTCGGTGCCCGCGGTGGCGCCGCTCGCGCACAGCCGGCCCACCCCGGCGGCGCCGGTCGAGATCGAGGAGGACGACATCACCGGCGGCAGCGGCGTCTCGACGTCGGGGCCCACCACGTTGACGTCGATCCCGGCCGTTCCAGCCGGGTCGCTGAAGGAGGCGGTGCGCGCCGAGACCGAGCGGGTCGAGCGCGAGCTCATCATCCGCGCCCTGGAGGAGACGAACGGCAACGTCACCCAGGCCGCGCGCAAGCTGAAGATCTCCCGCAAGAGCCTGCAGACGAAGATGAAGGAGTTCGGGCTGCGCGACAAGGAACCAGACAAGGAACCGTAGGGGGCGGAGGCCGTCAGTCCTTGTCCAGCCCCATGATCAGCGCATACACGTCGCGGCGGGGGCGGGCGGCGAGGGGGGTGAGCTGGTCGGCGGTGTCGCGGGCCGAGGCCCCCGCCGCCAGCAGGCTCTTCGCCTCCTCGCGGATCTCGTCGTCGGTCCAGGGCTCGCTGGCGAACTCGGCGCCCGCCACGACCAGCGTTATCTCGCCGAGCGGACGCTGTTCGCGGTAACGCTCCGCCAGCGCGCCCAGGGTGTCGCGCACGAACTCCTCGTGCGTCTTCGTCAGCTCGCGCGCCACGCAGGCCTGGCGCGCGGGCCCCAGCACATCGGCCAGATCGGCGAGCGTCTCACCGGTGCGCATCGGCGACTCATAGAACAGCAGGGTGAACGGCTGGCCGCGCACCGACTCGAACAGGCGCCGCCGCGGTCCCCGCTTGCGCGGCGGAAAACCGAGAAAAGCGAAGCGGTCGGGCGACAGCCCCGAGCCGACCAGGGCCGCCAGGATCGCCGAGGGGCCCGGGATCGGCTCGACCCGCAGGCCGGCCGCCGCCACGGCGGCCACCACCCGGAACCCCGGATCCGACACCAGCGGCGTCCCCGCCTCCGAGACGAGGGCCACGTTCCGCCCGGCGGCGACCCAGGCGACCGCCTCCGCCGCCCGGTCGCTCTCGTTGCCGTCGAAGCAGGACACGATGGTCCTCGTCCCCGCCGCCAGACCGGCCTCCATCAGCAGCCGCCGGGCGCTGCGGGTGTCTTCCGCCAGCAGCACCTCGGCGTCGGCCAGCGCCGCGCGGGCGCGCGGCGACAGATCGGCGGGGTTGCCGAGGGGCGTGGCGATCACGCACAGCCGCCCCTCCGTCTTTCCTGGGGGGTTGGCTGGCCGGCCGGCGTCTGGACCCGTCATGCGAACGCGCCAGTATATTCGAGGCCGCCGTAAAACCCGTGCGCGGAAGGCCCCCACTCGGTATCATTGGAAGTTTCCACACTATGGATTTCCTCGACGGTCCGCCTCGTTCCTCTCCCCCCACGTCCTTTTCTCCCTCTTCATCCCCGGAGTCGCGCATGCGCCGGTTCAGCAAGGTTCTGATTTTCCTGGCGGCCTGCTGTGCGGCGCTGGTGCTCACCATCCGGCACGGGGGCGATGGCTTGCATGTGGGCGCCGACACGAACCTGCGCGCCGCCACCCGCGTCGGGGCCAGCAAGTACGACCTGTCGCAGCTCCCCATCTTCTCGAAGACGCTGTTCTACGTGCGTGAGAACTACTTCGACAAGAACCGCCTCGATCCCAAGCGGATGCTGGTGGGCGCGCTCGACTTCGTGCAGCGAGACGTCCCCGAGATCTTGATCGACCGCTGGCCCGAGCGGGACCCCAAGCAGGTGACCGTGAAGGTGAACGGCCAGCAGCGCGTCTTCTCGATCGAGAAGGTGGACGCCCCGTGGAGCCTGCGCACGACGTTGATGGATATCTTCCGCTTCGTGCAGCCGAACCTGCAGCCGGTCCCCGAGAAGGAAGAGGCGCGGCGGCTGGTCGAGATCGAGATGGCCGCCACGAACGGCATGCTCTACACGCTCGATCCGCACTCGGTGCTGCTGGACGTCGAGACCTACAAGGACATGCGGGCGCAGACCCAGGGGAAGTTCGGCGGGCTCGGCATCGTCATCGAGATGGACAAGAAAAACCGCATCACCGTGAAGCGCCCCATGCCCGACACACCCGCCATTCGCGTGGGCCTGAAGGCCAAGGATCACATCGTCCGCATCAACAACGAATCGACGATGAACATGACCTTGAACGAGGCGGTGGAGCGGCTGCGTGGTGACGTCGACACCAACGTCGACGTCTACATCGAGCGGGACGGCCTGACCGGGTCGAAGAAGTTCACCATCACGCGCGCCTCGATCCGCCCGCCGGCCATCGATCCGGCGCCGCGGGTGCTGGCGGTGCCGGCGGCACCCGGCCAGGTGGCGGCGAAGGTCGGCTACTTCCACATGCAGCACTTCTCCGCAAACAGCGCCAGCGATCTCGCCGACGCGCTGTCGATGTTCGAGAAGGAGCACGTGCGCGGCATCATCATGGACCTGCGGGGGAACCCGGGCGGGCTGTACGAGCAGGCCCAGAAGGTGTCGGACGCCTTCATCAAGAGTGGCACGCTCGTCTCGATGGTCGGGGTGGGGGGCGCGCAGCGGAAAGACGAGACGGCCACCGACAGCGGCCACGAGCCCAACGTCCCGGTCGCCGTGCTGGTCAACCAGAACTCGGCCAGCGCCAGCGAGATCGTGGCGGGCGCGCTGAAGAACCTCGATCGCGGCGTGATCGTCGGCGAAGGGACGTTCGGCAAGGGCTCGGTGCAGGTGCTGTTCGACATCCAGTCGCCCGTCCCGTTCGGCGACAAGTCCGAGGACGACAAGCTGGGCCTGAAGCTGACGACGGCGCAGTACCTGACGCCGGGCGACGTGTCGATCCAGGGGGTGGGCGTCATCCCCGACATCGAGACCGTTCCGTTGGTGGTGCAGAAGGAGGGCGAGCGGTCGTGGATCAGGCTGCAGTCCTCCGCGCACAAGCGCCGCGAGGCCGACTACGAGTGGCACCTCGAGCATCCGAGTGTGCGTCGGGGGGAGAAGCCGATGGACACCGTGTCGTACCTGCTGGCGCCCAAGACCGGCGACAAGAAGCACCCCCACGACGACGACGAGGCGATGGCCGACGAGGATGACGACGACGCCAGCGCCGACGACGACGCCGAGACCAAGACCGACTTCTTGATGGAGTTCGCGCGTGATTTCCTCGCTCAGGCCAAGGGGGTGCGCCGTCACGAGTTGCTGGCGGCCGCCAAGCCGTTCCTCGACAAGGTTCGTGCCACCGAGGACAAGCGGGTCGAGCAGGCGCTGGAGAAGCTGGGCGTCGACTGGTCCGCGGCGCCGGTCTCGGCGGTGGCCCCGCAGCTGGAGCTGTCGCTGGCAGCCGAGAAGTACGACGGCAAGGTGGCGGCGGGCAACAACGTGAAGATTCGCGGCGTGGTGAAGAACAGCGGCAGCGGGGTGGCCTATCGCGTGCGCGCGTCGCTGGAGAGCGACAGCCCGGTGTTCGACGAGAACGAGATGGTCTTCGGCAAGATCGGCCCCGGCGAATCGAAGAGCTACGAGCTGGTGGTCAAGGTCCCGGCGTCGTCGTTCACGCGGACCGACGTGCTGAAGGGGACGCTGTCGTCGGCGCGGCCAGTGAACGCCGCCCCGGCCGAATTGATGTTGAACATCGAGGGCAAGGCGCGCCCGCGCTTCGCGTACACCTATCAGACAGTGGACGACGTGAAGGGAAATCACGACGGTCAGGTCCAGCGCGGCGAGCAGGTGCGGACCCTCGTGACGGTGAAGAACATCGGCCTGGGTCGGGCGCTGCACACCGAGGCGGTGCTGCGCAACGGCAGCGGTCAGGAGGGGATCCTGATCAGCGCCGGCCGCTTCGACGCCAAGGAGATGGCGCCGGGCGAATCGAAGACATTCTCGTTCGTGTACGAGGTGGGGCCGGCCTTCAAGGGCGACGAGTACCAGCTGGAGCTGGCCGTCGGCGACACCGTGCTGGGCGAGTCGGTGACCGACAAGATCAAGATCAAGGTGGCCCCGACGGGGGCGTCGCCGGAGGCAGCGACCGGGACCGTGACGGTGGCGCGCGACAACATCCCCCTGCGCGAGGCGGCGGGGGACGGCGCGTTGGTGGTAGGCCGGGCGGAGAAGGGGACAGCCTTCAAGGTGACGGGCAAGGTGACGAACCCGACGGGGACGTTCACCCGCGTCGAGATCGAGAAGGACCGGACGGCGTTCGTCGCCATGAACGACGTGACGGCGGGCGGGGTGGCCCACCCCGAGTTCAAGCCGGAGTGGCAAGTGACGCCGCCGGTCCTGGTGGTGACGGCTCCCTCGGTCGTCACCGGCGAGACGGTCCGCATCAAGGGGCACGCCTTCGACGATCGGATCGTCCGGGACGTCTACGTGCGGGTGTGGAATCGGGACGCCAAGGTGCCGATGAAGAAGGTCTTCTACATGCCGAACCGGGCCACCGGCGATCGGACCAAGCTCGACTTCGAGGCTGACGTGCCGCTGTGGTTGGGCAGCAACCTCGTTCAGGTGTTCGCGCGCGAATCGAACGAGGTGCAGTCGCTCGACACGGTGGTGGTGCTGAAGCGCAGCGGAGCCCTGCTGGCCGAGCCGGCACCGACCAAGGCCTCGAAGACCCCCACGCGCTGAAGTCGGGACGTTGCCCGTGTTCGTGACGCCGTGATGCGCCTGGCCCGTCCAGGAATTCTTGCGCTGGCCTGGGCCGGTTTTCTAGCGGGAGCGGCGACGGGCCTGGTGGACGGCGCGCGGGCTGCCCTCCTGGTCGGCGTCGATCTCCGCGCCGCTCTCCTGTCCTGTCTGCTGGCCGGCTCGGTCGACGCATTGCTGGGGCTGGTGGCGGCGACCGCGCTGGGGGCACTGTGGCGCGTGGCGGCCTGGGGCCGGCGCACGGTGCCCGCGTCCTGGGCGATGTCGGTCGCGCTGGCGGTCGGTGGTGCCGGCGCCGCGGCGGCCACGGTGGCGACGTTTTCGTCGACGCTGGCTCGTCGCAATCGATTCTTGGCCGGCGGGGTCACCGCGCTGGTGATGCTCGGCGCGGTGGCGCTGGCGACCGCGCTCGCGCCGGCGCTGGCGCGCCTGCTGTCGGGGAGGCGTCGCCGGCCCCTCGACCTCGCGCCCATCGAGCCGGCGGCCCTGTTGCTGATCCCGTTCGTGCTGATGGTGGGCGGGGCGATGGTCGTCATGGCGGCCGCCCGGGGTCGGCTCCCTTCCCTGGCCCCCGCCACCAGGCAGCTCGTCATCCAGATGGCGTTCGTGGCGGCCTCCTTGCCGGCGCTCGTCACCGCCACCGAGAGGCTGCCGCTGCGGCTGCGCTTCCCCGGCGCCGCGCTGGTGGCCGCGCTCGCCTACGGCGGCGCCACGGTGGGGCTGCTGGTCGCGCGCTGGTCCGACAACCTTCGCTTCCTCCCCTGGGCCGACGTGCTCTGCGGCGTGACGATCTTCGTCGGCGCCGTCGGGCTCGCGTGGTGGCGCGCCGTCAGTCCGGCGAAGCCGCGAAGGCTGCGGCGCGCGGGCCTGGCCGTGGCGCTCGTCATCGCAGTCGGCGCGACGCTCGCCGCCAGCGAGGCCGAGCCGGCGCGCAAGGCGATGACCCGCGCCGGGCTGGTGGCGCCCGTCCTGGCGCGCGCCCGGCTGGCTTTCGACTTCGATCACGACGGCTACGCGCGCCTGCTGGGCGGCGGCGACTGCGACGACGGCGACGCCAGCATCCACCCGGGCGTGATCGATTTTCCCGACGATGGCGTGGACGAGGACTGCGACGGCCGGGATGCCACGGCGTCCGTGTTCGCGCCGCGCCCCTTCGCCGCCGTGCCCGACGCCGTTCCACGCGACCTGAACCTGTTGCTGATCACCGTCGACACCCTGCGTGCCGATCACCTGGGCAGCTACGGCTACGCCCGACCCACGTCGCCGAACCTCGACGAGCTGGCCCGCGACGGCGGCTTCTTCGTGAACGGCTTCGCGCACGCGCCGTCGACCCGCTACTCGATGCCGGCCATCGCCACCGCGCGCTGGCCGTCGGCCATCACCTGGGACGAATCGATCTGGTGGCCGCGCATCGGCCCCTCGATGCGCACCATGGCCGAATCGTTGAAGGCGGCCGGCTACGTCACGGGGGCTTTCTACAGCTTCGACTACTTCTCCCCCGGGGATCACCGGGGCTTCGAGCGTGGCGTCGATTTCTATCGCGCCGATCGTGCCAGCTTGCACCGGGCCGTGAACGGGCCGATGGAATCGCGCGGCTCATCTTCGCGCGAGATGGCCGACGACGCCATCGCCTTCTTCGAGGCGCACCGCGCGGAGAAGTTCTTCCTGTGGGTTCACTTCTATGATCCGCATCTGTCGTACGAGCCGCACGCCGAGGTGCCGTCCTTCGGCAGCGGGCGCATGGATCTCTACGACGGCGAGATTCGCTTCACCGATCTGCACATCGGTCGGGTGGTGGCGCGCTTGCGCGAGCTGGGCCTGTGGGATCGCACCGCCGTCGTCGTCACCGGCGACCACGGGGAGGGGTTCGGAGAGCACGGGGTCACCGAGCACGGGTTCCATCTGTACGCAGCGCAGACCAAGGTGCCGCTCATCGTGCGGGTCCCCGGGCTCCCCGCCCGCCGCATCGCCGCCCCCGCCGGGCACGTCGACATCGCCCCGACCTTGCTGAATCTGGCCCGCGCGCCGCAGGAGCCGCGCTTTCTGGGCCGCTCGCTCGTTCCGGAGTTGACGGGGCAGGGGGCGGCCCCGGCGCCTCCGCTGTTCCAGGAGGTGACCTCCGAGCGGGGCAAGAAGCGCGCGCTGGTGAGCGAGGCGTGGCACCTGATCTGGAACTGGACGCCCGAGAACACCACCGAGTGCTTCAATCTGCGCGGCGATCCCGGCGAGAGGACCGATCTGTGGGGGCGCTCGGGCGCCGAGCCGTGCGTCCAGATGAAGCGCGAGCTGCAGGGGATGGTGTCGGCGCTATCGGTGCCCCCCGAGGTGGCGGCGCGGCTGAGACAGAGCGTGTTCGGTCCGGGCGCCGCCGTGCCGGCGCTGGCGCAGCCGATCGGCGCCCGGCTGGGTGACCGGGTGGCGATCGTGGCGTCGAATCCCGTGCCGGCCACCTCGCGCCCCGGCACCGTGGTCGAGCTGCAGCTGCTGTTCGAGAGCCTGAAGCCGGTGGCCGAGGGGTGGCGGTTCTTCTTTCACGTCATCGGTCCCCAGGGGATGTTCCGCAACCTCGACCACGTGCCGGTCGACGGCGCGCTGCCCATCGAGGCGTGGCGCAAGGGGCAGCGGATCCTGGACAAGCTCGAGATCGCGCTGCCGCCCGGGATGCCGCCCGGGGACTACCAGGTGATCGCGGGCCTGTATCGCGGGGCGGAGCGGTTGCCGGTCGTCCCCGCGTCGGCCTCCGACGGCAACAGCGCGGCGCGCCTGGCCACGCTGCACGTCCGCTGAGGCGCTTCAGGCCGGCGGCGCGACGTGCGCGACGAAGTCGATGCCGTGGGCGCGGGACGCCTGCTGGGCGGCGCTCACGAACGCCGCCGCTTCGCCTTGCGGCGTCTCCACGCAGTCGAGGCGAATGCGCACCCGTTTGCCCCGATATTGCGGGTACTGCTGCTCGAGGAAGCCATCGATCACGTAGCCCAGGTAGCGGTTGATCTTCTCCTCGATCTCGAGGAACTGCCGCGGGCTCGCCCCCCAGGCGCGCCGCTCGATCATCACCAGCACGACGTGGTCCGAGGCCTCGTCGAGGGTGATGAGATCCATGATCATCGGGTTCTGCACGCCGGTCGCGCCGAACTCGGCCACCATCTGCTCTTTCGTCATTCGTTCCAAGGCAAGCTCCGTGGCGCCAATCTAGCCCGGGGAGGGGAGCGGCGGTAGCAGGGCGCGAACGTGCGGCGGCGCGCCGCGAATTGCGTTAGGCTGCGCCGGCACGTGTCCACGGAGCCGACAGCCGCGCCGGAGACGCCCAGGGCGTCGGCCCCGGCCCCGCGGCTGGGGATCGCGCTGGCGATCGGTATCGCCCTGCTGGCGACCCTGGAGACGGCCCAGGCCCTGATCGCCCCCACGCGCGCCCCCACGCCGTCCGACTGGGGGGCGGTGGCGACGGCGGTCCGGGCCGGCTTTCGGCCGGGCGACCTGATCGTGGCGGCGCCGGCCTGGGCCGACCCGGTCCTGCGCCAGTATCTGGGGGACGTCATCACCATCCCCATGGCGGCCCGCATGGACGACGCCCGTTACGGCCGGGTCTGGGAGGTGGGACAGCACGGCGCGCACGCCGCCGAGGCGCGCGGAACCGCCACCGAGGAGCGGCGCTTCGGGGCGCTGACGGTGCGCCTGGTCGAGCGTCCCCCGGCGCAGATCACCTACGACTTTCTCGAGCACTGGACCGAGGCACGGGTGACCCGCTGGGAGCCGGGGGCGCGTCGGCTGGAGGCGTGCCCTTGGCGCGGCGATCGCTTCGCCTGCCCGACGGGGGGCGCCGTTCATCGCGAGCTGGTCGAGGTCGACACGCGCATCCGCCGCGCGCTGATGGCGCCGCCCGTCGCCAACGCCATCATGGCGGTCGAGTTTCCCGCCGTCCCGCTCGGCCGTCAGCTCGAGCTGCGGGCCGGGCTGCACGACGTGTGGGCGCGCAAGCTGGGACGCGGCACCGTGAACGTCGAGGTCTGGATCGACGGGCAGCCGATCACGAGCGCCACCGTGGGAAATCGCAGCGGGTGGCTTCCCATCCGCATCGACACCACCTTGCGCGACGGCCAGACGGCGTCGGTGCGCGTGCAGATCTCGTCGCCCGAGCCCAACCTGCGACAACTGGCGTTCGCGGCGGAGGCGCGCCGCTGACATGACCGCCCGGGGACGCGATCGGAGCGTGGCGCTGTTGCTGTTCGTGGCGGTCGTCGGCTGGCTGCTGGCGACGGAGGGGAAGGAGGGGTTCGGCCGCGACGAAGGGCAATACATGCGCGCCGGCGAGCGCTACTGGGGCTGGTTCGAGGAGCTCGGTCGCGACGTCCACGCCGGTCATCCCAGGCAGGCGTTCAGCGCCGCCACCATCGATCACTACTGGAGCGACAACGCCCCCGATCACCCGGTCATCATGAAGACGCTGTATGGGCTGTCCTGGCGCGCTTTTCACCGTTGCACCTGCATGGGGCCGGCGCGCGGGCTGCACCCTATCCCGGTGCGGGGGCGCCACGTGACCTTGCCGCTGTTCGCGCGAGAATCGACGGCGTTTCGCTTTCCGGCGATCTTGATGTCGGGACTGCTGGCGGCGCTGGTGTTTTTCTTCGCGCGGCAGTTCGTTCCCTGGCCGGCGGCGACGGCGGGGGCCGTGCTGACCATCGCGCAGCCTCACTATTTCTTTCACGCCCCCATCGCCTGCTTCGACGCCCCCATTACCACGATGGCGTTCGCCGTCGGCTACGCCTACTGGAAGTCGCTGCGGTCGGCGCGCTGGGGAATCTTGTCGGGCGTGGTGTTCGGCATCGCGCTCGGGGTCAAGCACAACGCCTGGCTGATGCCGTTTTTTCTCGGCGCACACGCCCTGTGGATGCAGCGGGGACGGCTGCGGCGCCTGCGCCCGCCGCGGGTGCCGCTGGCGTTCGTGTCGATGGCGGTGCTGGGGCCGGCGATCTTCTTCCTGCACTGGCCCTGGCTGTGGCATCACCCGATCGAGCGGACACGCAGCTACCTGCTGCGCCACCTCGAGCACGAGCACTACAACTTCGAATACCTGGGCTTCAACTGGAACCTCCCCCCCACCGACTGGGACCTGAAGCTGCTGCGCACGACGTTCCCGTTCGTGTCGACGGGTCTGACGGTCCCCGTGACCACCTTGGGGCTGGCGGTGCTGGGGGGCCTGGTGCTGCTGGGCCGTCGCCGGAAGCAGGGCCTCGACGAAGATGGCGGGTGGGACGGCGACCTGCAACTGTGGCGGCCCGCAGAGGAGACGGCGAACGTCTCACCATCGCCACCGCCGCCGTCCTGTTTGCCGTCGTGGCTACGCCCGGGGGCCGACGTCGACCGCGCGCCGGGCGCGTTCTTCGTCGTGCAGATCCTCGGGCCGATGGCGGTCATCGCGCTGCCCTCCACGCCCATCTTCGGCGGCGTGAAGCACTTCATGCCGGCCATGCCGTACCTGGCGGTGGTGGCCGCCGTGGGGCTCGCCTTCGCCAGCGAGCGTCTCGTCGCGACGCTGCGCGCCTGCGCGGCGCCTCGTCGGGCGGCGATCGCCGCGGTGGCGCTGGCCACCCTGGTGTGCGTCCCCGCCGTCGTCGAGACCGAGCGCTCGCGGCCCGATGGTCTGTCCCACTACAACATGATCGCGGGCGGCTTCAGCGGCGGCGCTTCGCTGGGGATGAACCGGCAGTTCTGGGCCTATTGTGTGTTACCAATGCTCGACTGGGTGAACCAACATGGCCCCGAGAACCGGCGGATGTACTGGCACGACGTCATCGGCGATGCCCTGTCGATGTACAAGCGTGAAGGGCGGCTGTCGCTGACCGTCGGTGACACCGGCTTCGGCGAGGCGGGCGTCGAGCGGTCGTCGATGGGCTTGCTGGTGCACGAGAAGCACTGGGCCCTGTACGAGAAGTTCATCTGGGAGCACTACGGGACCTTGCGCCCGACGCTGGTTCGTGAGCGCGAGGGGGTGCCGCTGGTGACCCTGTACGAACGGGCGCCGCGATGACGGCTGCCCCCGAAGCGGTCGTCGCTCCGCTGCCGCCCGCGTCCAGCCGCACCGCGCTTTTTCTCGAGCGCGGCCTCGCTTCGTGGAAGGGGCTGGTCGTCCTCTACCTCTTGTTCGCGGGCGCGTACCTGGGGGCCTCCGGGACCCGGCTGCGCCAGCACTCGCAGTACAACCACTACGTCTACCTGGCCGACGGCTGGCTGCACGGCCGCCTGGCGCTGGCCGGACCGCCCCCCAACGAGAACGATTGGGCCAAGGTCGACGTGCTGGTCCTGCGCGACAAGCGCACGGTGAAGGGGACCTACGGCGGGCGCGGCGGCCCCTCCGATCGCTTCTATCCGCTGCGCGGCAAGACCGAGACGATCGTGCCCGCCGACATCGTGTCGCGCAGCGCGCTTCGCTATGTGTCGTTTCCCCCGTTCCCCGCGGTGGTGATGCTGCCCTTCGTCGCCATCTGGAAGCTGGCGTTCAACGACGTGCTGTTCACGGCGCTGTGGGCGGCCATCAACCCCGTGCTGCTGTTTCTCCTGCTACAGGATCTGGCGCGCCGCCGGCTGTCCCGGCGCTCCGTCACCGACAACCTGTGGTTGACGGTGATGTTCGGGGTTGGCTCGGTCTACTACTTCTGTTCGGTGGTGGGCGAGGTCTGGTACACGGCGCACATCATCATGGTGTCGGCGTCGATCGGCTTCGTGTGGGCCGCGCTCGGCGCCGAGCGCCCCGTGCGCGCGGGGCTGTTCATGGGGTTCGCGGTGGCCTCGCGCCCCTCGGCCCTGTTCATGACTGTGTTCTTCCTGGGCGAGGCCCTGCGCGCCACCGGAGCCTGGACGACGACAGACGGCCGCCATCGACTGAAGTTGAACGGCGTCTTTCGTCGCAAGGTCATCCGCTACTGGGCGCCGCTGGTGCTCATCCAGGCGGTGCTTTGGGTCCACAACTGGGCGCGCTTCGGCTCGCCGCTCGAGTTCGGGCATCGCTACCTCAACGTCCAGTGGCAGGACCGCATCGCCCACTTCGGCCTGTTCAACTACCACTTCCTCTCGCGCAATCTGGCGGCGGCGCTGGTGCTGCTGCCGCGCATCCTGGCGCACTATCCGTTCGTGAAGATCAGCCAGCACGGCATGAGCCTGTTCGTGACGTCGCCGACGCTGGCCTACACGGTGGCGCCCGCCGAGAAGAGCCGGCTGGCGCTCCCCTTGTGGCTGACCGTGCTGGCGACGGCGCTGCCGTCGCTGCTGTACCAGAACTCCGGCTACATCCAGGTCGGCTACCGTTTCAGCCTGGATTACATGGTGTTCCTGATCATGCTGCTGGCGGTGGGAAATCGGCCGCTGTCGCGCCTGTTCAAGGGGCTGGTGCTGCTGTCGATTCCCATCAACCTGTTCCTGGCGATCATCTTCGATCGCGACATGCAGTTCACGTACGACGACAGCTTCTTCCCTCACGGGTTCAACTGAACCGGCGCGCGGACGTTCGTCAGCGGCGAATCATCAACGACGATGAAGGCCGCCACCGACGTGTGACGGCGCGAGCGAGCGCTCGGGCGGCGAAAAGGACGGGTGATACACGGGGGCGGGGGCGCTGTTCGGCCGCGGCGCCTGCGTGACCGGACGGATGCTCTGGCTGGCCGACCCCCGGTAGATGCCGGCCGCGGGCGCCGAACGGTACGCCTGCGTCGGCTGCGTGCCCCGATACGCCGGCCCGCGGCGCACGCCATTCCCACGCCAGCTCTGGGCAGGGACCGACCGGATCGAGGGGGCCACACGCCCGCCGCCGCCGCGATAGAAGCGTCCGCCGCCGTAGTAGCCGGCGTAGTACGACCGGTAATAGAACGAGTAGTACGGCCAGTAGGCCCAGAAGAATGGGTCGAACGGCCCGTGCCAGTAGTTCCACGAGCCGACCACCGTGAAATAGGGTGACCAGGGCGCCCAGAGATGGGTGTGCGGCCCCATCATGAAGCACCACCCTCCACCGTAACGGTCGAGGACGGGGTGGGCGCCGTAGTAGGCGTACGTCTGACCGGCGAAGCCGAAGTCGCGCGGATCGCCGGTGAAGTAGTAACAGCCGTCGCGAAGCGCAAACAGGCGGTTGTCGATGGGCGGATAGGGACGAAAGTGCTGACCGGGCGTGCCGTCCCACGAGTATCCGGGGGACACGCGCGTATCGACGGGGTGAGGACCGACGTAGCAGTAGCCGCCACCGCTGGTGGCACGGAAGGCAGGCCCCTCGACGTTGGGGGGAATCAGTGGCACGCCCGCGTTCGCCTCGTCGCCATACGACGGCAGCGCCGCCCACGCATCATTTGCCGGTGCCGGTGCCTGCTGGCCCCGCGCGGGGCTTCCAGCGAACAGAGCGAGCCCGGCCGTGATGCCGACCACGGAGACCGGAAGGGCCTTCGCAGCGAGGGCGCCCCAGGAAATGGCGCGGGCGGACATCTTTGCTGTTCCCATATTGGTCGCGCCCCACCGAACCAGAATGCGAAGTCGGTCGAACGTCCGATTCCCAGCAATCTTCGGGCCCGCATGCGGGCCCACGTTCGCGTCGTCGCCGGTCATCCCGTACCAGGGGACCGTGCCGTGGATTCACGGACCGGGAACTTCACGTCACGGTCGGGGCCGGCGCCGCGTCCCCTCCCCGGGATGGTGCTCCAGGCTCTCGAGGGTCCGCTCCCAGAACGTGTAGACCCGGATCTCGGCCTCGCGATCGGCCCCCAGCAGGCGCACGGTGTCGACGTGAACGATCGCCGGGAGGCTCCGCTGGCGGGTCGCGGGGGTCAGCTCCGCGACGGCCTTCCGCGCCGTTTTCTCGAAGTCCCGCAGGAGGAGAGACACGGGGTCCGCGTGCGCGCCCCCTCCGAGCAGGTCTCGCAGGCTGCCTTTCGCGGTCCGAAACGCGCGCGCCACCGCGTCGGCGAAGTCGTCGTCGACGTCCTGGGCATGGGCCGTGCGCCGCTGCAGCGCGAAGGCCCGCCGTTGCGCGGCATCGAGGCCGAAGGCACGCGCCAGCGCGTCGTGCGCGGCGACACACAGCAGGAGCAGGGTGTCCTCGCCATCCGCGTCGCCGCCCACCCCCTCGTCGTCCGCCGCCAGCAGCGCCAGCACCAGCTCGCTCGAGGCCCGGAAGAGCGCGTGAATCGCGGGCAGGGCCGCCATCCCGCCGAATCGCGCCGCTTCGGGGAAATAGGGTGTCTCCTCCACCGACACGATGTCGCCCGCCGCACACGCCTCCGCCAGGCCAATGTCGAGGACGCGTGCGAAGGCGGTGGCGTCGCCAGCGACCCGGAGGCGCAAGTGAGGTCGTCGTCCGGGACCGTCGACGTAGCGCTGGAAGAACCAGCCTTCGATGCTCCCTTCCTCGAGGGCCGCCGCCACGACGGGGTGAACCGCTTCGACCAGCACGGCGTTCTGGCGCTCCGCCGCGCCGAACAGCTTGAACGTCCTCCAAGCTCGTTCGGGAGCGCCGCGGCCGGGCGGGTGGACGCTGCCAGCCGCTCGGGTGGCGGCCGCGCTCGCCGCGGCGAACGCGCGCGCGTCGTCGTCCGGCGCGTCGACCAGTCCGATCACCGCCTCGACCCGGCGCCCGGATTCATCGGGCGTGGCGTCGAGCGGCGGCCAGATCTCGAACAGGCGCGCGTGTCCGGCCAGCTGTTTCACCGCGCCGGCGGAGGCGAGATCGACCGGCATCAGCTCGTCCTCGTTTCCCACCTGCACGAAGCGTGGCACCCCGGCCGTCCGACGCCATTCGGCCAGACGTCGCCGTGACGAGGACCGCGCCGCGGGAATTCGCCAGCTGGCTGGCGCCACCACGAAGCCGTCGATGGTCACGCGGGGAAGCCAGGCCAGCTCGGCGAGCGGTCCGAACGCGAGCGCCCACGGCGCGTGCTGGCGGCGCAGGCTCCATCCCACCAGCGTGCGCCACAGGCCCGGAGGGGCAGTGGTGGAGCGCACACGGTGAAGCGGGGCGGGGGCGACCGCGCCACCGTCGCGCCGGCGCAGCGCCATCGGATCGAGCGCGGAGGGATCGGCGACCAGCTCGAGGTCGGCGAGGGGGATGGCGTCCTGCCCGTCATCCGGCCATCCCGTGAGCGCCAGCGCGGCGCCGCGAACGGGCGGGTGCGCGCACAGCTCCGCGAGCCGCGCGTTCGGCGCGAAGACGACGTCGAGGGGAACCTCTTCCGGACGCGCCCGGGCCTCGGCGTCCGCGAGCGCGGTGTAAAGGCCGCTCGACGCAGGACCGAGCGCGGCGGCGAACCGCCCCCAGCTCGCTCCAGCGGGCGCGTGCAGACCGAGCAGCCAGCCCGAGCCCTGGCGAAGCCCGGGCCGCGCGCGGCACGGGGTCAGGAACAGCTCGCAGGTGGGGGGCGCGCTTCCCGCCGTCACCAGGGGCTCGAGCTCGTCGGCGCGAAGGGACACTTCGCCATCGCGGTCACGTGCCGCCGCGACGATCCGGTCGAGGAGAAACGCCACCAGCGGCCGTGCCGGAGCGGGGTCGATCTCCACCCGTTCGTCGTCGGGATCGAGCCCGTCACCGGCGGGTGAGGTTCCGTAGTCGCCGCGGGCGAGCGCCGCCAGATCGAACGCCCCGGCGCCGAAGATCTCGGTGGCGGCATCGAGCGTTTCCGCCACCGCGCGGGCGGGCGTGCGCTCGGCCGACGGCGGGGACAGGGTCTCCTGCAGGCGGAACAGCAGCGGCGCGAGCGCGACCGCGCGGTTCACCACCGCCCGCGACAGCGTGACCAGCGACGGGGCAGGGAAGATCAGCGTGCCGTGAAGGGCGGGGCTCGCTGGCCCCTGGGCCGCGTCAGGCAGGGCGCCGAGCGCCGCCTGCGCGGCGTCGAGCGCGCCCCGGCGCAGCGCCGCTTGCGCCGTCGTGAAGGCGCGGGCGACGTCGGCGACCTCGGGAATCCGCGCCAGGCGCGCCGCCATCCATGAACCCGGCT
Source organism: Polyangia bacterium (assembly GCA_036500205.1). Taxonomy (GTDB): domain Bacteria; phylum Myxococcota_A; class Polyangia; order Fen-1088; family Fen-1088; genus DASYCK01. The sequence goes on from DASYCK010000041.1 coordinate 76,079, forward strand.
CCGGTCCGACGAGCGGCGGGATCACATCGACGTGCAGCAGGCCATCGTCGACCAAGGTGAGCAGCCAGTCGTCCGCCTCCGCCTCGTCGTCCGATGAGTCGATGAGGGCGGCCCGGACCGCCGGCCAGGCGGTCCAGCTCGCGCAAGCGTCCACCACGGCGACGAGGGCGTCATCGAGGTCGGCGCCATGCTCCTCGCAGAACTCACCATCCTTGCCCGGGGCGAGCCACGTCATCGTGTGCGCGCCGAGGTTCAGCGACGGGGCGTGGCGGAGCCGCGCCCGCGCCCGGACCTCGGGTCGTTCCAGCAGGGCCCGCCCCAGGTCGGCCAGCCGCTTCCACGAAGCGGCCAGCCGTCCCACAGGCGCGGCCGTGCGCAGGCGGGTCCGTCCGCTGATGTGCCCTTCTCCGACCCCGGCCCAGAACCCATGTGGCGTCGGGCGAAAGGCGGCTCGTCGCGCATAGCGTTCGAGGGCGCTCGCCGTCGCTGGCGCGGCGGCCGAACGCTTCAGCGCCGCCGCGAGCTCCGGGCTGGCGAGCGCGAGCGCCGCGCCCCCGAGCGGGCTCGCCGCGAGCCGCTCGCGCGGTCTCCGCAGCGCGCGCACGGGGAGCAGCGGCGCGCGAAAGAGAAATCGCGGCAGGGGCACGTAAGCCATGGCCGGCGAGAGTAATACATCCCGCGGCGAGGCGATCAGAGACGCTTCACTGAAAGAGGCTGGCCGGCGCCGGTCGATCGGGAGGCGGGGTCATCCCCGGATCGCCGGCGGGCGTGGTCGGAACCTTGTCCGTCTCGGCGCCGTACGCGACGTCGAGCGAATCGCCCACGCATTGCGACAGCTCCTGTCGCAGGCCGTTGATGCGGTCCGTCGCCATCTCCACGCCGCGGAACTCGTGGCGCAGGCGCAGGTCGTCCAGCTGAATGTCGTCCCGGGCGAGCGCGGTCAAGCGATCGACGGCGATCCGGCGGGTCAGCTTCATGCGCGCCAGCCGATCCTGGATGCACGACAGCTTCAGGGCATCGCGCGTGCGAATGGCCTCCGCCTTGGCGCGCTCCCCTTCGACCATCGCCATGGCCATCTGCTTGTCGTGGCGCTTGGCCAGTTCGAGCATCTCGCTGCGGCTCAGAGTCTGCGGCGCGTGCTCGCCCTGGTGTGGCTCGGCGGAGAGCTCGTCGATGTCCAGCTCGGGAAAAGAGGGCTCCGGCGCGGCGGCTCTGGGCTCCGTCGGCGCCGCTGGTTCGGCCTCCGCCTTCGGTGCGAGCTGGGCGAGCCGCTTCGTTTTAGCCATCGCGCCCGAGGCGGGAAGCAGCGCCGCGAACGCGCACAAGAGGACCGGTCTGGATATCGCACGCCAACGCATCACTCATGGGCATCGGCACCTCCCGCGAGACGGTTGAAAAGAAAGTTCTGGTTTGGCGCGCGTCAGAAACGTGGCGCGCCCGGCAAGGCGACTACTTGGGCATCACGCAGCTCTGCGCGCCGGCCGCCGGCAGGTAGCACTCGCGGGTGTAGTCGATGACCATGCGGTCGGTGTTGAACCGCCAGCCGAGGGTGCGGATGGTGCGCTTCATGCGCGCCACCCATCCGCGTGGCACGTCCATCTCGTCGCGGTCGTAGAAGATCGGAATGATCTCGTTCTGCAGCACGTCGTACAGACTTTGCGAATCCCGCCGATCTTGTTCTTCGACATCGACGTGGGTGATGCCGTCGCCGATGGCGAAGCCGTTCAGGCCGTCGTAGGCCTCTGCCCACCACCCGTCGAGCACCGAGCAGTTGAGCGCGCCGTTCAGCAGCGCCTTCTGTCCGCTGGTGCCGCTCGCCTCCTGCGGGCGGCGTGGGTTGTTCAACCAGACGTCGACACCTTGCACCAGGTGGCGCCCCACGTTGATGTCGTAGTTCTCGATGAAGACCACGCGGTCGCGTAGCTCGGGCGTGAGGCCTGCCTCGTGTACGTGGCGCAGGACCTCCTGCCCCGGCCGGTCGGCCGGGTGGGCCTTTCCCGCGAAGATCAGCTGCACGGGGCGCTTTGGATCGGTCAGCAGGCGCTTGATCAGGTCGAAGTCACGGAAGATCAGGTCGGCGCGCTTGTACGTGGCGAAGCGGCGCGCGAAGCCGATCGTCAGCGCGTCGGGATCGAGCACCATCTGCGCCGCCTTGATCGACTCCTCGGGATAGGCGTTGCTCACCCGCTGCTCCCCGATCTTGCGGCGCACGAAATGAACGAGATCCGCCTTCAGGACGCGGTGGGTTTCCCACAGCTCCGCGTCGTGCACGTTCTCGATGCGCGCCCACGACTCGGGATCGGACAGGTGGTTCCGCCAGTCGGGGCCGATGTTCTTGGCGAACAGGCGTTGCATGGCGGGCGCCAGCCACGTGCTCACGTGCACGCCGTTCGTGATGTGCCCCACGGGGACATCGTCCTCGCGCTGTCCGGGCCACAGCACCTGCCACGATTTCCGCGTGACCCGGCCGTGCAGGGCCGACACGCCGTTCGCGTGCCGGGACATCTTGAAGGCCAGCACCGTCATGTTCAGCGCCTCTCGGCTGTCCTCGGGACGGATGCGCCCGAGACCCAGGAAATCCTGGTGCGAGAGGCCCAGCGAGCGTCGCAGCGGCTCCAGATGGCTGTCGGCCAGCTCGGGGGGGAAGCGATCGTGCCCGGCGTCGACGGGGGTGTGGGTGGTGAAGACGGTGTTCTGGGCGACGTCCTGGGAGGCCGACGCGAAGTCGGCGCCCGTGATCTCCATGCGCAGCCGGGTGTACTCGAGGGTGGCGAAGGCGCTGTGCCCCTCGTTCAGATGGAGCCCGCCCCAGTTGATCCCGGCGGCGCGCAGCGCGCGGATGCCCCCCACGCCGAGCAGCAGCTCCTGACGGATACGGACGCGCTGGTCGCCGAAGTAGAGACGGGCGGCCAGGGCCTTGTTCTCGTCGGTGTTCCCCTCGACGTCGGTGTCGAGCAGCAAGAGGCGCGTCCGCCCCACCCAGATCTGCCACACCTTCGCGTAAAGCGTCTCGTTCATCGACAGCGGCACCTCGATGACGATGGGGCGGCCCGCCGGGGTCAGCGCCGGGGAGGTGGGCAGACTCTCCGGGTTCGACCGGGCGTACTCGGCGTGCTGCCGCCCTTCCTTGTCGATGCGCTGGCGAAAGTACGACTCGCGATAGAACAGGCCCACGCCCACGAGCGGCAACCCCAGGTCGGAGGCGCTCTTCAGGTGGTCGCCCGCCAGCACGCCCAGACCGCCACTGTAGATGGGCAGCGACTCATGGATGCCGAACTCGGCCGAGAAGTAGGCGACGGGGCGGACCCGCAGCGGGGCGGCGTGGGTGGAGGCCCAGGTGCGGGGCTCGTCCATGTAGTCGGTCAGCTCGCGGTGAGCGGCGTCGACCCGGGCCCGCAGGGTGGCGTTCCGCGACAGCGCGCCGGCCCGCTCGGGGGACAGGCCGTCCAGCATCATGATCGGGTTGTGGTTCGCCGCGCGAAACCCTTCGGCGTCGATGTCCCGAAACAGCTTGATGATGTGGGGGTTCCAGGACCACCACAGGTTGCGTGACAGGGCGGTGAGATGTTCCTTGAACTTTTCGGCCGCGTTCATGGCGGCAAACTATATCCCGAAATCCCTTTTCCCTCTCATGTCGGTATACTCTCGCGGCGAAAGCAAAAATGGACGGACAGCGTCGATATCTGGCCTTGATCATGGCGGGCGGAAAAGGCTCGCGACTCTCACCCCTCACGCTCGACCGCGCGAAGCCGGCCGTCCCCTTCGGGGGGCGCTACCGGATCATCGATTTCGTGCTGTCGAACATGGCGAACTCCGGCATTCGCGCCGTTTACGTCCTGACCCAGTACAAGTCCCAGTCGCTGGCCGAGCACGTGCAGCGGTCGTGGGGCGCGCGGATGGGCTATGACCAGTTCGTGACGGTCGTGCCGGCGCAGATGCGGATGGGGGAGCAGTGGTACCGCGGCACCGCGGACTCGGTGTTCCAGAACATCCATCTGGTCGAGGAGTTCCGGGCGGACGCCATCCTGGTCTTCGGCGCGGATCACATCTACAAGATGAACATCCGGCAGATGATCGAGCACCACCACGCGAAGAACGCGATTGCCACCATCGCCTGCCTGCCCATCCCGGTGGCGGAGGCCAACCAGTTCGGCATCGTCCAGATCGACGACGAGGGGCGAGTGATCGGCTTTCAGGAGAAGCCCGAGCGCGATCCGGTGACCATCCCCGGCGATCCCGAGCACTGCCTGGCCTCGATGGGGAACTACATCTTCCATCCGGGGGCGCTGCTCGACGAGCTGCGCGCCGACGCCGACCTGCGCGATTCCCGCCACGACTTCGGCGGCGAGATCCTCCCCACCATGCTGAAGACGGGGCGGGTGTTCGCCTACAACTTCGGCCTCAACCGCATCCGCGGTGTGTCGGACGAGATCGAGAACGCCTACTGGCGGGACGTGGGGACCCTGGACGCCTACTACGAGGCGAACATGGACCTTAAGAACGTCGTTCCCAGCTTGAACCTCTACAACTGGGACTGGCCCATCATGACGGCGCAGTTTCCCGATCCGCCCGCAAAGCTGGTGTTCGACGAGGACACCCGCCGCGGCATCGCCCTGCAGTCGATCCTGTCGGGCGGCTGCATCGTCGCCGGAGGGTTCGTGAAGGATTCGGTGCTGGGGCGCAACGTGTTCGTCGACGCGGGCGCCGAGGTGCGCGACTCGCTGCTGTTCGACAACGTGTACGTGGGGCGGGGGGCGCGCGTCTCGCGCGCCATCATCGACAAGAACGTGCGTGTCGCCGACGGCGATCAGATCGGGCACGATCTGGCGCGCGACAAGCTGCGGTTCACGGTCAGCGAGGGGGGGGTGACGGTGGTCCAGAAAGCCAAGGACACGCTGTTGACGCGTTCGCGAAATTTCTAACGTTCGGTAAGGGGAGGGCGTTTTGTCACGATCGATCGCGCTTGTCGTTCACGGCCATTTTTATCAGCCCCCGCGCGAGAACCCCTGGTCCGACGAGCAGGAAACCGAGCCGAGCGCGGCGCCGTTCCACGACTGGAACGCGCGCATCAACGCCGAGTGCTACCGGGCCAACGCCTACGCGCGCATCCACGATCGCACGGCCCGCATCGCCTCGATCGAGAACAACTACAGCCGGATGTCGTTCAACTTCGGCCCCACCTTGGCGCGCTGGATCCAGCGCCATGACGGCCGCACGCACGGACGGCTGCAGGCGGCGGACGCAGAGCAGCGGAAGCGCCTGGGGGCGGGGGGCGCCATGGCCCAGGCGTACGCGCACCCCATCTTGCCGCTCGCCTCGCCGCTCGATCGGCGCACCCAGATCGTCTGGGGGCTGAGCGACTTCCGGCGGCGCTTCGGACGCGAGGCGCAGGGGTTCTGGCTGCCCGAGACGGCGGCCTCCAGCGCCACCTTGGCCACGCTGATCGATCTGGGCGTGCAGTTCACCATCCTGGCGCCCGAGCAGGTGGCGGCGGTGCGCCCCCCCGGCGAGGCGTGGACCACCGTCGATCGCGATTCGGTCGATACGGGGCGCGCCTACAAATGGATGCACCCCGACCGGTCCGGCCGGTTCCTGTCGATCGCTGTGTTCGAGGGCCCGCTGTCGCGGGCGGTGGCGTTCGGCGCCACCACGCACGACGCGGCGGCCTTCGTGGCGGCGATCGAGGCGGCGGCGGCGCGCTCGTCGGTCTCGCCCGATCCCCTGGTGCTGTGCGCCTCGGACGGCGAGCTGTTCGGTCACCACAAGAAGTTCGCCGACATGAACCTCGCCTTCACGACCTTCGTCGAGGGGCCCAAGCACGGCATCGCCCCCACGAACCTGGCGGCTTATCTGCAGGCCCACCCCGCCAACTGGGAGATGAAGCTGAGCGAGGGACCCGACGGAAAGGGGAGCGCCTGGAGCTGCGCCCACGGCGTGGGGCGCTGGTGGAGCGACTGCGGCTGCTCGATGATGGCGCCCGAGCACGGCTGGAACCAGCGCTGGCGGGGGCCGCTGCGGGCCGCCCTCGACAGCCTGCAGACGGCGTCGGCGAGCTTCTACGAGGACGCGGCGTCGGCGCTGCTGCTCGATCCCTGGGGGGCGCGCGACGCTTACGGCGAGGTGGTGGACGAGGAGGTGCCGGCGCGCGATGCGCTGCTGGCGACGTTCGGCACCGACGCGCTGGAGGCGGGCGGCGAAGAGGCGCGCCAGCGGGCGCGGCTGCTGCTGGAGATGCAGCGGGCCACGCTGCTGATGTACGCGAGCTGCGGCTTCTACTTCGACGACATCGCCGGCCTGGAGGCGACGCTGGTGATCCGGCTCTGCGCCTATGCGGCCGATCTGATGAAAGAAGCGGGGGGCGAGCCACCGCTCGTCGAGATGCTGGATCTCCTGGCGACCGCCAAGAGCAATCAGCCCTCGGGTGAGACCGGTGCCGACGTGTTCCGGCAGGTGGGGCGCGATCGCATCACCCCCGGGCGCGCCATCGCCACGGTGGCGCTGGCGCGGGTGGCGGCGCCCGACGAGCTGCTGGACGCCTCGCCGCCAGGCTGCGCCGTCGACATCATCGAGGGGGCGGTCGAATACCGCGGCGACGACGTGCGCGTGTTCGGCGAGGCCCGGGTGACCATCCTGCGCACCGGCGTGGCGCGGGTGGTGGACTTCCAGGCGCAGTGGGATCCCAAGCAGGGCTTCCACTGCCTGGCGGACGGGGTGCCCGTACCCATCGAGGAGCTGCCGCGTGAAGATCGACACCGGCTGCTGCCGTTGTTGCTGCCACGGCTGGCGGCGCAAGACGATCCGCTGCGCGCCGCCCAGTTCGCGCTGGCGCTGGGGAAGGGCGTCACCGGAACGGGGGCGGGGACCGATCCTGCCGACGCCGCGATTCTCACCGTCTACGGACAGCTTCTGATCGGCCTGCTCGACGGCGGGCGCATCTCGGCGGCGCTCGTGGACGTGGCGCTGCAGCTGCTCGATGCGGCCGGACCGGCGCTGGCGGGGGGGACGCTGGCGCGCAACGTGGTCGAGGAGCGGGTCGCCGAGCTGCTGGCGGCGGCCTCGCGCCCCGGTCATCTCGATCGCCTCGCTTCGCGGCTGGGCTTCGCGGTCGGCGCGCCGGTGGAATCGGTCGTCCCCGCCGCCGAGTGACCTCTCCCTGCCCGAGAGGGGGATTGCTCCGCGCCTTTTCGCACCTAAGTTGGGCCGACGGTCCTCGCGGGCCGGGGAGGTTCTTCATGTCGAAGGTCAAGGCACATGGTCAAAACGACCAGGGAGCGGGCAAGCAAGCGGACGGCTCCGGCGAGGGCGATCGCGACGCCGATCGACGCTACCGCGAGGCGACGGAGCGGTTCGTGGCGCAAGGTGAAGGAAAGGTCGCCTCGGCGACCGCGGAGGCGGTGCGTGCCGTCGAGGACGAGAGCGAAGGAGAAGAGCTGAGGCGCGCCGAAGAGCTGGGGCGGGCCCGCGCCAAGGAACACGACCCGGAGCTTCGAAAATAGAGCCGGCGGTTCGTTCGCTGATGAGAGGGCGGCGGGGCAACAGGATGGTCCTGACCATCGCCGCCGTGCTGGCCGGCGCGTCAGGCCACGCGCGCGCGGCGACGACGGCCTTGCAGGACCGCGCGCCCGGCGCGCTGGCCGAGGAGCGCGACAGGTTGATGGAGGCGGAGTGGAAAGAGGTGATCGTCAAGACGCGGAAGCAGGGGGCCGAGGTGACCGCCGCCGTGAAGCTGGTGGCACCCAACCTGCGGCTGTTTCACGCCGCGCCCCCGCCCGAGACCGAAAAGGCTCAGGGCGCCGGGCCCACGAGCACGGTCACGAAGGCTTCGCCGCCGGCGGTCATCGATCTGGCCGTCGAGCTTCGCAAGATCACGCCGCTCGAGGTCGATCACATCGACATCCTCGACGGGCAGGTCGCCTTCATCGACACCAGCCGCAAGGAACGCCCCGAGCTGTGGCTGCACGATCTCCAGCTGTCGGTCGAGAACCTGACCACGCGTGTCCATCTCACCGAAGGGAGGCCGGTGTTGCTGACGGCGACGGGGACGCTGGCGAACAGCGGGGCGTTGTCGATCTTCATCACCGCCGATCCGTTCGAGAAGGGCCTGACGTTCTCGGGCCGTATTTCGCTGGTGGGGCTGCAAACCTCGGAGCTCTACAAGTTCATCGAGCCGACCACCAAGCTGCAGGCTCCCCACGGCACGGTGGACCTGTTCGTCGAGTTCGACTGTCGCAACGGCGCGCTGACCGGCGGGGTGAAGCCGGTCCTGAAGAACGTCGAGATTCGCCCCGACGGCAACCATCCCTGGACCGTGCTCAAGGCGTGGGCGACTGATCTGGCGATCCGGATCTTCTCCGATCGGGTGCAGCAGCGAAACGCGGTGGCGACGATGCTTCCCATCAAGGGGACGCTCACCGGCCCCGACGTGCAGCTGTGGCCGGCCATCTTCGGGGTGATGCGCAACGCCTTCGTCGAGGGGTTGACCTCCGGCTACGCCTTCCTGCCACCCGCCACGGAGAAGGAGAAGCAGGGTGTGGTCAAGCAGGGGATCGACGCGTTGACCGGCTCGGCGCCGCCCAAGGCCCAGCCCACGGCGACCCCCGATCACGTACCGCCGACACCGTCCACGGCTCGACCGGCGCCCACCACGCCATGAGCTGGACCTCGATGCACCGGCTCTCCCGTTCGTTCGCCGTCATCGCGCTGATGTGCGCCGCGAACGGCTGTGCTCACTCGCACGCGGCGCCGCCAGCGTCGACCGTCCCCGCCACCAAACCGGATCACGAACATGCCGCCGAGACCGGCATTTCCATATCCAGCACGCCGCAGGGGCTGATGCAGCCCGGTGCCGAGAAGCTGCTTCAGGAACGGTTGCGTGACAGGGGGCTGTTGCGCCAGGAGCAGTGTAACGGCCAGCTCGATACGCCCACCAGGGCTGCCCTGCGGGAGTTTCAGAAGAGCGAGGGGCTGCCCACCACGGGCCTGCCCAGCTACGAGACGGTCGACCATCTGGGGCTCGACCTCGACGTGGTCTTTCATACCACCGCGCATCCGCGCGCTCCGGTCCGGCCCGCCACCGACTGAGCGATCACGGCCGTGCCGCCGCCCTGGAAGAGCGGGGCGGGGGCGGCTCGGCGGCGGTGGCGATCAGCTTGCCGTTCTTCCAGCGCACGTCGCCGATGAATTGCGGATCGGCGAGCGTTCCCGCGAGCCGCGCGTCGGCGTTGACCTGCCCCGCGACGGTCTGCAGCCGGTCGCTGAATTGCGAGATCCAGGCCACGTCGAGGTTCTTCGCGACCACCTTCCCGCGGACGGGGAGCTTGGCCACGACGATCCCGCGCGTGATCCCGGGATAAGACAGGTCGACCCGAGAGTCGGCGTCCACGTCGACCGTACCCCCTTCGGTCGCCGAGAACACGAGCTTCAGCTTCGCCAGCCGCTCGGCGTAGGTCAGTCGCACCCGCACGTTGCCGACGTCCACCTTGGGGGGCGCTTTCGCGCTGACCGCGGGCGGCGTGGCGACTTGCAGATCTTTTCCGGTCACGGTGGCGTCGACCGTCGGGCTCTGGGCGCTGCCGGCGAGACGCAGCTTGATGGCGACATGTCCGTCGCCCCGCACGGGATGCGCCGCCACCGCGCGCAGCGCCTCCCCGACGTTCAGGCGCGCGACGTCGACCCGCACATCGACCGGGGCGTCGGTCGCACCGGGATCCGCGGGCAGCTTGAACTTTGCATCGAGGTCGAGGAAGGGGGCCCCCACACCCAAGGTGCCGTCCACCCGCTGATCAGCCAAGGTGACGTTGGCGGTGATGCCCAGCTTCGAAAAGCCCTGAACCCGTCCCTGCTCCAGCCGCAGCGCCGCCACGGCCCGCGGGTTGTCGATCGCGCCCGACACGCGCACGTCCAGCCCGAGCAAGCCGCCCAGCCGCAACGAGGGGTTGACCGCCCAGGCTGGCAGCCGCTCCAGGCGAAGCTTCGCCAGCGCGAGATGCGCCGTGACCGCGTGGCCGACCTTTTCGCCGTCGAGCGCGATCGATTGTTCCTGCGACACCAGGCTGAAATTTTCGAGCGAGAGGGCGTCTCCCCCGAAGCGCAGCCGCGCCGACGTGTCGGACGTCCACTCCGTCCCGGGAAAGGCCAGCGACATGCGGAGGGTCAATCCCTGATTGTCGTCGTCCAGCCGCGCCTGTAGGCCGAGGCGCGATGCTTGCGGACCGGCCAGCTTCACATCGGCGGTGACATTTCGTTGCTTCCAGGCCGCGGTGATGTCGATGCCATGGAACGGCGTCGTGCCCGCGCGAAGCGAGGCCACGGTCAGCGCCAGGGTCGCGTCTTCGGGCTGGGCGGCCAGGCGCGCCGCGTGCGCCTGAACGGCGACACCATTCACGACGGTCTCGCCGACCCGAAGCTCAGGGATCAGTCCCTTGAGGAGCCCATTCCACGACGCGGGCGCGCCCGCCATCGGTCCGCCCACCGATAGATCGACGGTCCCGCTTCCGCCGAGCGGCGGCAGCTCGCCTCCGGTCAGCGCGCGCACGGCGGCGCCGGTCGCGGTCAGATCGCGCAACGCCAGGCGCGCCGTGAAGTCGAAGCGGCGCGCCGGCCCATTCTCGGTTCCCTCGGCCCCACCCCCCTTGCCGGTCAGCTCGACGCCTGGAATGTCGATCAGCAGATCGAGCTTCGGGATGGCGCCGGGATGCGCCTCTCCTTCGATGCGCATCGGTCCCCATTCGTGCCCCGCGAGCGCGAGGCGCGGGAGCACCATGTTGACACCGGCGTCGCCCCCGGCCAGATGCTGGGTGTCGACGTTCGCCCGCGCCGCCAGGGCGCCGCCGAGCAGGTTGCCGTCGGCCCGGAGGCGGACCAACGTGCCGCGCACGTGCGCGTCCACGTTCAGACGGAGCGGGCCGGTCGGGGCCTGCACGCTCTGTCCGTCCAGGCCGATCGTCAGGTCGAGATTGCCGTTGCCGGTCGCATAGCGGGCACTGACGAGGAGCCGCAGATCCGCGAGGTGCAGCTTCGTATCGGGGTTCGCCGCACCGCCCGCGAAGAACGTGATCGAGCCGCCCGCGAGGCGAAACCGGTCGAGCCGGATCACCCAACCGTCCTCGGTCGTCTTGGCGTGCGGCGCCTTTGGTGGGCTCTTCTTGCGGGCCGCCGTGGCCCGAGAAAGATTGAGGCCGGCCGCGCCCGACACGAGGTCGAGGTTGGGGGTGTCGATGGCGACATCGGTGACGCGCACCTCTTTGCGCAGCAGCCGCCCCAGCGACACGTCGACCTCGGCCCGGGCCACGTGTGCGACGACGCCCCCCTCGGGATCGCGCAGCATCACGTTGAAGACGATGACCTGATTGCCTTTGAAGGACAGCCGCTCGATCTCGAGGTGGCCCTCGATCTGGTTGTTGACCCGACTCACCAGGATGCGACGCAACCGCTCGCCGCCCCAGCTCGTTCTCAGCGCCGTGAGGGCTCCCCCGATCAAAAGAGCCACGCTGGCCAGCACGATTCCCAGGACCTTCAGGGCGATTGTCGTTCGCTTTCCCATCCGCATCGTCCGTGCTCATGCAAGTTTCGATCGCGTCCGAACGCCATGTTTTCGGCGGAATTTTGGTCACCCGGCGCGCGCACACGCCTGCGCGCCGTTTCGGGACGCGCTCGCCAGCTCCCGGTGACGTTACCGAACCGTCCCGGACGTTACTGGCCCCGGACCGCGCGGGGCGAGGGAGACGCTCTTCGTCGCGGCGCCGTCAATTGGGCGATGAACCGTCTTCTTGGTTGGCGCCGGTCGTCAGGATGGCGCCGCTGCGCGCTTCGCGCAGCCGCTCGGAGACCAGGCGGAGCATCCCCGTGGCGGCGTGCGCGTCGCCGGCCAGCAGCTCACGGAACCGCTCCGCCGGGATGCACAGCACCGAGGTCCCCACGCGGGTCGCCACGGCCATGTCGTTCCACGTGGCCCCGGTCATCGCCCCCAGCTCTCCGATCGTCTGGCCCACCTCGACGAGCCCCTTGGTGGTCCCCACCTCCGTCTTGATCAGGATGTGCGCCGACCCCGCCACCACCAGCAGCACGCCGTCGCTCGGCGTGCCGCGCGTGCAGATCAGCTCACCCGGCGCGTAGTCGCGCGCCTTCGAGACGGTGGCGATGTCGGCCAGCGATTCGAGCGAGAGATGCTCGAACAGCGGCGAGGCGCCCAGCTGGCTCATTCGCCCCAGCAGGGCCCGATCGTCCTTCTCGGTCGTCGGCGGCTCGACGTCGGGGGTCAGCACCAGCGCGATGTGGCGCGCCAGCGGCTCCCAGGACGACGCGATCTCGGTCAGCGCGAGCGCGAGGGGCAGGCCTTCGTCGATGGGGCCGGAGCCGTCGCTGGCCGGCGCGGGCGTCTTCAGCGCCGTGACGAGCGCCGGCTCGAGATGGCTGGCCACCTTGAGGACGGCGCTGGCGGCGCTCCGCGACTGGGCCACCCTTCGTCCGATCGACAGCGACTCCTCGGAGTCGCCGAGCGCCGACAGGTGCGCCGCGACCCGGCCGGCGAGCTGCTCTTGTCGCCGCGTCAGGCTCAGCACCAGCAGCCGGGCCAACGGTTGAGACTCGCCTCCCACGCGCAGCAGGGTGGCGCGGATGCGATCGAGTCGCAGCAGGTGGCGCGTGACGTCGCGCGCCCGCCGGATCAGCGCCCCCTCGCTCCCCAGCAGCGACTGGCACACCTCCTCGTGCTCGAGCTGATCGATGGAATACGTGGCCTGATGGGTGGCCACGCGCGCCTGCACCTTCGGCTCGCGCAGCGCCTCGGCCAGGTTCGTGCCCGACTCGAGAAACGGCGAGAGGATGGCCTCGATCTCGGCCCGGTAGGCGTCGACCCGCAGCCGGCGCTCTTGCACGCTGGCGCCTTCCGGATCGAGCGTCCCCTGATCGTCCAGCCCCAGCTCCGTGATCGCGGCGATGTGATCCTCGGCGCTGACCTTCAGCTGCTGGCGCACCGACTTCAGCACGTCGCGGGCGGCGGCGCTGCGGGTGTGGCCCGCCGTCAGCGCATCGCGCAAGGTCTCGCGGTAGGCGGTCCGCCCCTGGCTGGCGGTCAGCTCGGGCAGCACCCGCCCCAGCGCGTACACCTCGTCGGTGCGCAGGTGGTTGATCGAGCGGCCGTGGAACAGCCGGGGCGCGTCGAGCCGCAGCTGCACCAGCTGACGGCGCAGGCTCCCCTCGATGCTCTCGCGCTCGTATTCGTCGAGGGTGCGGGCGAACCGGGTCACCAGCCAGGTGGTCGACACCACCACCAGCAGCGCGTCGATGGCGGTCCGCAGGACGGGGGGAAGCAGCGCGATGTTCGGGCGTCCGGCGAATCCGTAGAACACGTTGAACGTCGCGAACGTGAACAGCGCGAACACCCGATGGCGCAGATCGGTCAGCGCCAGCGGCCGCCCCCGGCTCTCAGTCCAGACATGGTAGACGCGCTCGATCAACCGCCCCAGGGTGTAGGCGGCCAGGATGAACAGCGCCAGCGTCAACGGTGCCGCGATTGCCTTCGGTATCGCGATGGCCCGACCGAACAGGAACCAGCCGGGCGACAGCAAGCTGCCCAGCTGGCTGTCGTCGTGGGTCCAGGCGCCGGTGAAATAGTATTCCCAGTTCCCCGCGTACAGGCGGTAGTAACAGTAGAAGCCGAGCGCCAGCCCCAGGTAGCCGTAGTAGAAGAACCGGCGCCCCGCGGTCTGGAAATCTCGCCAGTACTGCCGTTCCAGATCGACGTCAGGGCATGGGGCGCGGCAGGCGATGCAGGTCGACTGATCCTTGCCGTGCGCGTCGACCCGACGGCAGGTCGACTGCGTCACCGTCGGGCCGCCGGCGACCGCGCCCAGGTGCCCCTTGCTCTCGAACAGCCCACGCGGCTCGGTGTAGAACTTCTGCACGGGCGAGATCGGGCACAGGTAGTGACACCAGGTCTTGCCGCCGAACAGATACCCCACCACGATCGCCGCGACGATGATGGCCAGGAAGAAGATGGCCAGCGACAGGCGATCGGAGTTGATGAACAGCAGGCGGCACGACAGGCCGAACCACAAGAACCCGAACTGGATGAACCAGAAGTACTTGGCGAGGAAGCTGCCCGCCTTCACCAGGCGGACCCGCGTCTCGGTCTTGCCCGAGCGTGGATCGACGAACGTCTCGCGCCGCCCCAGGCCCAGCAGCCGCGGAATCTGCATGAGCGCCGACAGCGGGCAGATGCGCCGCCAGGCCTCGTGACCGAACACCATCAAGAAGAGCGGCACCAGCGGAAGGATCATCGTCCAGAACAGGCGCGCGCCGAGCGCGTACGGGCGCTGCACCAGACAGCGCCCGCGCACCTTCGCACAGCGCGGATCGCAGGTCCCCTCCGGCAGGCCGGCCCAGTCGATCGGGCCGGTGCCGCCGGTCGACGGACAGCGGTAACGATCACTGGCGAGCGCCGCCGACCCCGAGCGGTTGAGGCGAAATGGGCTGAACGTCGCGCCAGGCTGGGTCAGGTGCCCCGACGCCGGATCGAACATCAGCGACGCGATGATGAGCAGCCAGCCGCCCACCAACGCCCAGCGGACGATCCGGATGATGCGCTCAGGGATGCGACCGAACATCTTCAGGTCCTACGGCGGGCGCTACGCTTCCACGGTGACCCGATCCAGGGGGCGCGCCGTGCAGGCAAGGATGAATCCGTCGGAACGATCGCTCGCATCCAGGCCGTCCTCGCAGTCCATGCTGACGTTGCCGGACAGCTTGCGCGTCTTGCACGTCCCGCATACGCCGACCCGGCAGGCGCTGGGGATGGGCAGCCCGAGCCCTTCGGCCGCCTCCAGGATCGTCTCGGTCGTGCAACCGCTCGCTTCGCGCCCGGAGGTGCTGAACACCACCGCGGCGGTCGCTTGATGATCGGCCGTCGCGTGATCGGCCGCCGCGCCCGCGTCGACCGGTAGCTCCGCCCCCCTGTCGGATCGCTGCGCCGGCGCCACCAGCACCAGGCGTGGCCGGGGCAGGATCCCGAGCAGCCGCGAGGTCCGCATCTTTCGTTCGGACGGGGGCTCCGGCGCCGCCGCGACGTCGTTCGACGGCGCCACGACCGGGGCCTCCGCCTTGGGCGCGGCGGGGACGCGCGCTCCCCCGAAGCTCTCGGCGTGGAAGTTCGCCATGGGGAACTCGGCCGCGATGAGCGCCAGCCGCACCGCCTCCATGAAGGGCGTGGGACCGCACAGGAACACGGTGCGGTCCCGGAAGTCCGGCACGGCATCGTCGATCAGCATCTCTGAGATGCGGCCGGTCAATCCCTTCCAGGCCGGCGAGCCGGCGTGGGTCAACGTGATGACCGGACGGAAGCGGGGGTGGCGGGCCGCGATCAGCTCGAGCTCGCCGCGGAAGATGAGGTCGCGTTCGGTGCGCGCGCTGTGGAGAAACACGATGTCGCGTGGATCGGCGACGTCGTACAGGTAGCGCGACATCGACATGACCGGCGTGATGCCGCTGCCGCCCGAGATGAACAGCAGCTTGTCGCTGGTGGGGACCGATTCGCAGCCGAACGCTCCGTGGGGGCCCGAGATCGTCAGCTCGTCGCCAATCTTCAAATTGTCGTGCAACCAATTCGAGACGCGCCCGTCCGGAACCCGTTTGACGGTTATTTCAATTACGTTGTGCCGTGTTGGCGACGACGCAATCGTATATGACCGCTTCATTGTCTCGTTGCCGTTAACGATTTCGATGGTGACGAATTGCCCCGGCAGGTGCGCAAGACGCGCGCTCGACAGCGGCGCGAAGCGGAACGTCTTGACGTCGACCGTCTCGTCGATGACCTGCACGCAGCGAACGGGAAGCCGCCCCTTGGTGTGCAACGGGATCGACTGGAGATGTGGTCCGCTCCCTTCGCGTCGCATCGGGGCCGCGGGGACGGCCGCCAGCTGTGACGACTGCGCGCGCACCCGATCGTCGGCGGCCAGCAAGAACGCCTCGGTCAGCGCCGTGAACACCAGCAGGGCATCCCGCTGTTCGCGCCGCAGCGCCGCGTGTCCCAGCAGGCCCGCCGACGCGCGCGCCGTTGCCTCGGCGAGCCGCACGAGATCGACGCGGATCAACGCCGCCTCGGCGAGCGGCACGATCTCGCGCAGGCAACGCAGGCCGATCTGCAGCGCCTCCAGATCGCGCGACATGCGCGACAGGGCCTCGACGTTCCAGCTGGCGGCGTAGCGCTCGTGCGTGCGGTAGAGGTTCTCGCGCGCCCACTTGCTCTGACACCAGCCGCTGTGATCGAGCATGCGCAGGAAGACGGAGACTTCACGGGGCGAGATCGCGCCGGCGCGACCCGCGATCCACAAGAAAATGTGGAGCGGCAGGCCGTCCAGTCCGTCGTTCCCGGCGATCTCGCCCGTAAAGCTCATCAAGTACCTCCGCACGGAGTTGTTGCGCATGGGCAGTCTTTCACTTTCTGAATAACCTGGCAATGCCTTGCATGAACTCGGACACAACAAAATCGTCACTGCAAAGTCGCGATCGGATGTCGGGCCGGTTTCGGCCTTGTTACTGGTCGGAAAAGACCGTTTCTCGTCGAGGAGGGGCTTGATCGGACGTCGTGATTTGTCGCAGACTTTGGTGAAAGGTGCGTCTTTGACCGAGATCCGATCGTGACTGGTGTTCAGAAAAAGGTTGTCGGGGAGCCGTTCGATTTTTCCATGCGCCATCGGCTGGTCAGACGCGCGATGTCCGACCAGCGCTTCGCGCTCGCCGCCGCGTCGGCGGTGACGTTGCTGGCCGGCTGCGGCGCGACGCTCGACCGGGCGTTCTGCGACGAGTCGAACTGCGTGTTCTCCGACGACGAGTGGGGGCGGCTGCAGGCGCTGTCGCCGATTCCGTCCATTCCGGATGACCCGTCGAACCAGTTTCGCGGCGATCCGCAGGCGCAGTCGCTGGGCAATGCGTTTTTCCTGGACGCCAGCTTCTCGGGACCGGCGACCGACGTGGACGCTCTCGGCCGGCCGTCGGTCGAGGCGCGCGCGGAACGCGCGCAACCGACAGGGGTTCGCTGCGCCACCTGTCACGATCTGTCGCGGGCTGGCAGCGACGTGTCGTCCCTGCCGAACAACGTGTCGGCCGGGGCGGGGTGGACCGACGTGAACGCGCCCGCCATCGTGGGCAGCGCGTTTCAGCATCTGCTGTTCCTGAACGGGCGCGCCGACTCGGCCTGGGCGCTCGCCGTCGCGGTCGCGGAGAGCGGAACGACGATGAACGGCAACCGGTTGAAGACGGCGTGGGCGATCGCCGACGGCTACCGCGCTTCCTATGATGTCGTGTTCGCGCCGGCCGGGTTCCCCTTGCCGCTGTCGGGCACGTCGGTCGATCTGTCCGCCATCCTGGATCCCGCCACCGGGCAGTGTCTGATGACGAACGGCGCCTGCCCCTCCGGCTGCCGGATGGTGACGTCCACCTGTGGCGCCTCGGTCTGCTCGCCGCGCTTCCCGTTGCAGGGAAAGCCCGGGGCCCAGGCTGGATGTCAGGCGGCCTGCAACGCGGGCGAGCCGTTCGATGACGCCTTCGATTGCATGGACGGCGACGATCAGACGGCCGTCACCCGCGTGCTCGTGAACTGGGCCAAGGCGCTCGACGCATATCAGGCTTTGCTCGTCCCCGGGCCGGCGCCGTTCGATCGCTTCGTGGCGGAGGGGGCGGCGTCCGACGCGCTCTCCCCGGCCGCCAAGCGGGGCGCGCGGCTCTTCGTGGGGAAGGGCGCCTGCGTCGACTGCCACTCCGGGCCGCTGTTCTCCGACGGCGACTTTCACGACATCGGCGTTCCCCAGGATGGGCCGCTCGTGCCGACGATGGCCGACTGCCCGGCGGGCAACGCCGCCTGCGACTGCGTGAACGGCGTGAAGTGTCTCCCCTGGGGCGCCTGGGACGGCCTGGGAAAGCTCGCCGCCAACAAGTTCCTGCGCAGCTCGGCCTGGAGCGACAGCGCCGACGACGCCGATCCGATCCGCGCGGCGGCGCTCTCTCGCGTCCGCACCACTTCACCCAACGATCCGCTGAAGGGGGCCTGGCGGACGCCCAGCCTTCGCAACGCCACGTTGACGGCGCCGTACATGCACGACGGCTACTACGGAACGCTGGCCGAGGTGGTTCAGCACTACAGCGACGGCGGGACGACCGGGGGCGTGGGGATCCCCGCGGTTCAATTCAAGGCGCTGCTGCTGTCGCCAGACGAGCAATCCGATCTGGTGGCTTTTCTCGAGTCCCTCACCTCCGCTGATTCGACATCGTCGGCGCTCACCGCCAACACGACGAAAGGTCCCTGACATGCGCCGCCTACCGCCGAGCGGGAGGGCGCTTCGCGCCACCGCCGCGTTCATCTTGTTGTCGTCACCCGTGGCGCTGGTGGCGCGCGGTCGCGCCGCTGAACCGCCGAGCCGTTCGGCGCCCCAGGACGAGCCCGAGTTCGACGTGCCGCCCGACGATGACGGCGCGGACCAGGACGACGCGGCCTCGGACGACGCCGAGCCGGAGCCCACCGTGCGCGATCTGGCCGAACGAATGGCCGAGCTGGAGCGTCGCCTCGCCGAGAGTGAGATCGCGGCCCGGCGCAATCGTCCCATCGTCACGGTGAGCGGCTACATCGACTCCGGCTTCTTCGCGCCGCAAGGTAACGGCAGCGGCGTCGTCCAGGACGTTGGTCCGGCGCAAAGTCGGTACTTCCCGGAGTACGCCAATAGATTCGCCTGGGTGTTCCTGGGCGATCTGTTGTCGCCGGCGGTGAACAGCCGCGGCGAGCCCGCTGATCTGGGCAATCTTCCCGGCGTCAATCGCCAGGACACCATTCGTTCGGGCGGCGCGCCCGGGTTCATCGTCAACGAGGTGAACCTGACCATGCAAGGGGCCGTGGGCGAGCAGGCGCTGGCCACCGCCAGCGTGAACTATCTGCCGCGCTCGGGGACCGACTTCTCGCTGGGCGACACCTTCGACGTCGATCTGGCGCAACTGGAGTGGATGCCCACCGCCTCACGCCGCTGGTCTTTCTTCGTGGGAAAAATGGAGTCGGTGGTGGGGATCGAATACCGCGAGCGGAAGGCGCGCGATCGCTTCGGGATCACGCCCTCTTTGATTGCGCGCTACACCACCGGCAATCCGCTCGGTCTGAAGGTGCGCGGTAAACTGGGGACCGACGATTGGTTCATCGTTGCGCTCGCATTGACGAACGGCTCATCGACGACCGAGACGTTTCATTTCTACGACGAGGTCGACAGCAACGCGGGGAAGACCGCCAGCGGCCGCCTGGCCGTGCGCGCGCCCAGCGGAATCATCGAGGTGGGCGCCTCGGGCGCCTACGGCCCGCAAGATCATGCGCGGGACAGCCGCGACGCCATGTGGTTCGTGGGCGCGGACCTGCAGCTTCATCATCGCGGGTTCGATCTGAAGGGGCAGTATCTCTTCGGTCGCGCCCCCGGCGAGCAGTTGAACCAGGTCTACAGCCCCGATCACCGGCCGTATGGGCTGCACCTGAATGCGGGCGCCTATCTCGAGGCGAACCTGATGGTGCTGCCGTTCCTGGGGTTCATCGCCCGCGGTGAGCTGCGGGACGCGTTGGTGTGGCTCGGCAACCCCGACGCCCCGGGCGGCGGCGACCGCATCTACATCACCAAATCGTGGCGGGCCACCGGCGGAATCCGCATCGTGCCGAACGAGCACATCGCCTTGAAGGCCGAATATCTTCGCAATGGAGAATACGGTCGTATACCGAGTATTCGAAACGACGTGTTTGTGACGTCGCTGGTGTTGTCATATTGACGGAAGGAGGGATAAAACCATGCGAATGAAGATCTGGATTGCCTCCGCGATCGTCACCCTGCCCCTGACCTTCGTCGTTCAACCAGTGGACGCCGCCCCCCACGCCGCGGCCGCCGCCGCGAAGGCGCCCCTTCCCCCCGGCGACGCCGCCCGGCTCGAGGCCGAGATCAAGGAGCAGCGGGACATCCTGCTGCAATCGATGCAGATCGAGCAGCAACACTACGATCTGTTGTTGAAGCTGATTCAGAACGTCAGCCAGGGCGGCGGCGGGATGGCCAGGGCGGGCGCCGAACCGGGCGAAGCGGGGGCGCTGCTGATCCCGCCCATGGGGGCGGCCGCGACGCCGGTCCCCGAGCCGCCGGCGCGCAAGACGCCCGAGCGGACGGCCACGGTGACCGGCAAGATCTCAGGGGCGGCGGGGGGGGACGTCTATGTCTACGTGCAGAACGTGCACGGTCCGGCGGCGCGCGGACGCACCGTGGAGATCGCGCAGAAGGACAAGCAGTTCGTTCCCTCGGTGGCGGTGGTCCAGCGAGGCACGAAGGTGACGTTTCCGAACTTCGACGCCGTCTATCACAATGTGTTCTCGCCCGGTCCGCCGCACGCCTTCGATCTGGGCAGCTACCGGGCTGGCGAGGCGCCGCGCGCCGTCGAGATGACGTCGCCGGGCGTGGTCGAGCTGTTCTGCAACATGCACTCGAAGATGCATGCCAGCGTGCTCGTGGTGCCGAACGCGCTGTGGACGCGGGTGAGCGCCGACGGCAGCTTCCGCATCGACAACGTCCCCGTGGGCGCGCGCAAGCTGGTGGCCTGGAGCCCCAAGACGAAGCCCGCCGAGCAAACCGTCGAGGTGGGCGCTTCGGGCGCTTCCGTCAATTTCACGTTGGGGTCCGAAGCGGAACGGCCGCACAACAACAAGTACGGAATGCCGTACGGTTCCTACAAAGAGTAAAGCATCATGGCGAACCGGTGGAACGTGACCGCGGCGATATTGGGCGCGGGGGCAATTGGGGTGGCTGGTCTCACGGCCGGTTTGCTGGTGGTCGATCGCCATTCGGCGACAGCCCTGTTTGCCCTGCAGACGGGGGACGAGGCCACGAAGCTGGCCGCGTCGGTCGGGACGGTCGCGACCCGGGCGATGAAGATCGAGGTGGCCTCGGCGGCGGCCCTGCCGCAGCTTCGGGCGGCCGTTCGTAACCGGGTCGACGCGGCCACGATGGAGGATCTGTTCGCCACCGAGGAGTGGTGGGGCCCCTATCGGGACCGCTCGGTCGCCCTGGTGACCGCCAGCAAGACGCTGGTGTCGCACCCGATGCACCAGATCTTGCCGGACACCGACCTGGTATCGCGGGCCCGCGCCGAGGGCGCGGTCGCCGAGATCAAGCAGTCGGCGGGGCAGCCCACGCTGGCGGGGGCCGTGGTCATGGAAGAGGTCCCTGGCAACCCGGTGCTGTCGTTGACCCGGCCCATCGATACGGCGCTGGTCAGCGAGTGGGCCCGTTCGGCGGGCACGTCGCTGGCCATCACGGACGGGCAGCGGCTGATCGCGGCGAGCGACACCGAGATCGGGAAGATCCCCCTGGTCGGTCACGAGCGCGACGCCGCGTTCCCGAGCGACGGACGGTTCGTGGTGGCGCCGAGCGCGCTGGGCGCCGGCCTTTGGCTGTGGGGCGAGCGCGCGCTGCCCCCGGCGCCCGATGCGCGTGTCTGGATGTGGGGGCTCGTCGCGTTGTGCGCGGCGGGCGCCGCCCTGCTGGCGCTGCTGGGCAAGCGCAGCGCGCCGGCGGCGGCGCCGTCGTCGTCGTTCGGTCTACCGGCGGTGGCGCAGGTTCCCGCCACCTTCGTCGACCCCTACGACGCGCGGATCCCCGATCGGCTGGGGGTGCGCCCGCTTGGCACGAAGGGCCCGGCTCTCACGGCAAGTGGCACGCTGCGAAAGTTTGGACGCTACGAGCTCGTGGAGCGGATCGGCGAGGGGGGCATGTCCGACATCTATGCCGCCACCATGCGCGGCGCGAAGGGGTTCGAGCGCCTGCTGGTCGTGAAGCGGCTGAAGCGCGAGCTGTCGTCGAACCACGCCGCCGTCGAGCAGTTCATCGACGAGGCCCGGCTGGGGTCGCTGCTTTCCCACCCCAACATCGTCCAGGTACACGACTTCGGCGAGGCCGACGACGGTTACTTCATGGCGCTCGAGTACGTCCCGGGGCGCAATCTGACCCAGATCGTCGAGCGCCACCTCGAGCGCTTCGGTCGCGCGCTCGACTTGCCCACCGTCTTCTACTTGATCCACGACGTGCTGCAGGCGCTGGCCTATGCGCACGATCGCACGAACGCGAACGGCGCGCCGCTGGGCATCGTCCACCGCGACGTCTCGCCGTCGAACATCATGATCAGCACGCGCGGCGAGGTGAAGCTGCTCGACTTCGGGATCGTGAAGGCCGAGGATCGGCTGTCCCGTTCGGACATCGCGAACGTCAAGGGGAACCCCGCGTTCATGGCGCCCGAGCAGGCGCGCGGCGGCAGCCGGGTCGACAGCCGCGCCGATCTGTTCTCGCTGGGCCTGGTGATGTATCACGCGCTGACCGGCGAGCTGGTGTACCGAGGCGCCACGGCGGGCGAGACGCTGTTCCATGCGGCCACCGGGCCGACGCGCGAGGAGATGGAGCACGTGCTGGCGATGCCGGAGCCGGCGGCGCGGGTCCTGGAACGGGCGCTGGCGACGGAGGCGGAGGATCGCTACCAGACGGCGGAGGAGTTCGCGTCGGCTGTTGCGCCGCAGATCCGCACGGGCGCGCGGGTCAGCCTGGGGGCGTTGATGCACAACCTGTTCGGCGCCGAGCTGCGCTCGGAGAGCGGCACCATGGCGGCGGTGGTCGAGCGGAGCACGCCCGTCCGCCCTCGGGCGAGTTAGGTCTTCGTCATGGTCGCGCCTGCCTCCTCAAGGCGTCGGCGCCACCTGGAAGGCCCGCACCAGCGCGCGCCCGGCGGTCGCTTGCGCGGGGAGCGGGTGGGGGACGCCGTTGACCGGAGTCCCGGTGGCCCAGGTGCCGTTGGCGAAGTCCGTCGTCATGGGAGCGCCCAGACCGAACAGAACGGTGGCGGGGAGATCGACGGGTGAGCCGGGCTGCCCCGAGATCACGGCTGGCCGCACGTTCGGCCCCAGCAGCAATAGCGGCACGTGGCGGGACGTCCCCGCGCCGTAGAAGTCGGCGCCAGGATCGTCGATCGTGGTCGCGCCCCGGCTCGTGATCACCACCAGCGCGCCGCTGGCTGCGTCGACGATGTTCGCGATGGTCACCGACAGCGCCGTCAGCTCGCCGCGCGCCGCCGCCGAATGGCGATCGGCCGTGCGCGGGCCCCCCAGTGCCACCACCGCCAGCACGCCCGGCTGGGCCGCCAGCAGCGTCCCGATCGCGCCGGCGACGGTACCCAGATCCGCGGGGAGCAGCTGATCGATCGCGCCCGCCGCCAGGTGCGACGCATGAAAGTCGGGCTGCCCCACCAACGCCGTGGTCAGGCCCAGGCGATGGGCGGCGTCGAACAGCGATTCTCCGCCGAAGGGGGTCGGCTGCCGCCAGGCCTGATAGCCGGCCTGGTTGGCGATGAAGCCGGGCACCACCGGCATCTTCAACAGGCCGATGCCCGGCGGGGTCAGCTGCGCCGGATCGGTCTCGGCCGGCGCGATGTCGAGCGTCAACGTCGGCATCCCGCCCACCAGTGACTGGTACTCGGTGACCGGCCAGTCGCGGCTCTGCGTCCAGAAGTCCTCGAAGCAGATCCCCCGCGCCGTCAGCGCGGCGAAGGGGGCCGCCTCGTCGACGAGGTCCGCGTCGCCGAACAGCTCCTGCTCGTACAGGCCCGCCACGTCGACGATGATCGCCGACTTCGCCGGTGGCCCCGCCAGGGTGGGCGTGCCGGCGAAGCCGCTCATCGACAGCACCGTCCCGCG
This sequence comes from Polyangia bacterium, assembly GCA_036500205.1. Classification (GTDB taxonomy): domain Bacteria; phylum Myxococcota_A; class Polyangia; order Fen-1088; family Fen-1088; genus DASYCK01. The sequence goes on from DASYCK010000041.1 coordinate 99,813, forward strand.
CGTGAGCGACGATGCGTCGGGCAAGGGCAACGCCTCGCCGGGATCGCCGAGCAGCGCCGGGCTCAGCGGTCCCCAGGCCGCCGTGGAGATGCGCGCGCCGCCCAGCAGCCCGACGGCCGTCGACGCGACCTGGGGATGCTCGACGGGGTGGGGGAGGTACTGACCCTGCTTGAACGCGGGCCCGGCCATGATCAGGGGAACGTAGAGCTCGTCGACCGAGAATCCCCCGTGGCGGCCGTAAGGAAATGCCGTGTGCTCCCGGAACGGCCCCGGCAGCGCATTGACGGGATCGACCTGGTTCAGCGTCCAGTCATCGAGCGGGAACACGACGATGTCGGCCTGGTTCGGCCCCGCCGCGCGGAAGTCTTGAAAGCGCCGCGTGCCCAGCGCGCCATCCGCCGTCATGGTGCGCGTGGTGTCGAGCCCGACGATCGCGCCCGACTGGATGATCGTCAGCAGGGCCGACGTGACGGCCGCCTGGCGCGCCGCCCCGGCGGGCGTGCCCGCGTCGGTGACGCGCGCGTAGACCTGGGCGTCGCCGTCCTCGTTCAGCAGCGCGTAGTCCGCCGTCGAGATCCCCAGCGCCGGCCCCTGGGCGGCGACGGCGGCGGCGAGCTGCCCGTCGGCCGGCATCGTGGCGCTGGCGCCGCCGCGTGTCCCCAGGGCGACCTGGTCGTGCGTGTCCACCTTGCCGTGATCCAGGGTGAAGAGAATGTTGGTCCCGTCGAGCAACCCCTTGTCCGACAGCGCCGTCAGCAGCTCGCCCAGGGCCGCGTCGTAATCCTCGATGACGGCCACCAGCGCCGGCCCGTCGGCCCCGTAGGTGCCGGTGGGATCGCTGTCGAGCGCCAGGAAATCCCAGACGAACATGAAGTTGGGCATCGGGTTGGAGGCCGACGTCGCCCGGACGAACGCGGCCGCGTCCCGCAAGGTGAAGTGCGTGTACGACTCGCCCGGATCGGGCGGGCCATCGAAGTGATAGCCCTTCACGGTGGCGCTCGGATAGTGAAGGCCGTCGACCAGCAGCTCCCGTCCCACCTCGGCCGTGACCGTCAAGGAACCGACGGGCAGACCCAGGATTGACAGGTGGACGTCGTCGGCGCCCGCCTCGAACGTGGGCAGCTCGCCCACGTAGGCGCTGGTGCCCCCCACCCGGCGGGTGGCGCCGTAAACGCTGTCGCCGCGGTTCAGCAGCGGGTTCACCATGTAGAACGCGTAGTCGCCCACCTCGAGTCCCGGCAGATTCAGCGGCGAGGTGAAGCTGTCGGCGCGCGACAGCCAGGAGTTCGCCGGGACGTCGTGCCCCTCCGGGTACTGCCCCGTCAGCAGCGCCATGTTGTTCTGGTTGCTGTGCGTGGGGACGATGACCCGCGAAAACGCCAGCGTTCCCCGGGCGATCAGCCCCTTGATGTTGGGCGCGTTCGCCATCCACAGCCCCGCCAGGCCGTGATCGTCGATGTCGATCTCGATGACGTGCCCCTCGACGGGGGGACCCTTCTTGGGACCGGCGCCCCCTCCGCAGGCTGCGCCCCAAAGGGGGAGGATCGCCAACAGCCCACGCGTGACCATCGAGCTCGGACGACCGGGAAACCACATGGCGGGGATGGTAGTTGCCGCGGTGCCGGCGCTCAAGCGGCGGCGCGGCTCAAGCCCGGGGGGCCGTCACCCGAGAATCCATGGACACGGTGTAGGTGCCTCTACCGACTGCTTCGTGGCCCGGGGGGGCCGTCAGCCGGCTGACGGGCGGGCGATGACGGAAGCGTCACTCGGTTGACGGTCGCCGCGGTTCTGACACCCGTGTTTCCCGAGAACTCGTGCGTGATCGTGACGCCACAATCCTGGCACGGTCCCTGCTGAAAGCTCGGGCATGCAAACGAACACGACGAACACGGGGTCGAAGGGGCGGTCCACTTTGCAGGGTGAGGGAGCCGTCGCGCGCCGGAACGAGTACGTGACCCGGTATCTCGGCTGCGTGGAGAAGGTGGCCCGCCGCCTGGCCCGCAAGCTCCCCCGGCACGTCGACATCGACGACCTGAAGTCGGCCGGCATGATCGGGCTCATCGAGGCCGCCGAGCGGTTCGATCCCAGCCGCAACGAAAAGTTCGAAGCGTTCGCGGAGTTCCGCATCCGCGGCGCCATGCTCGACGACCTGCGCTCGCGCGATTCGCTGTCGCGCGACATGCGCCGCCTCTGCTCCGAGCTGCGGGACGCCGCCGCCCAGCTGGCCAACCAGATCGGCCGCACGCCCACCGAGGGCGAGCTGGCGTCGCACCTGGGCCTGGCCGTCGAGGAGGTGCGTGACCGCCACGCGAAGCTGTCGGGCTGGTCGGTGGTGGGCCTGGATGACGCCGGCCCCTCGTTCCTGGATCGCACGGCCGACGACCAGTCGCCCGATCCCTGCGACGCCACCGCGCGCCGCGAGCTGTTCGACCAGATGATCGGTCACATCGAGACGCTGCCCGAGAAGATGCAGCAGGTGCTGGCCCTGTACTACTGCGAGGACCTGAACCTCAAGGAGATCGGCCACGTCCTGGGCGTGACGGAGTCGCGGGTCTGCCAGATCCACGGCGAAGCGACCAAGCGTCTGCGCGGCCTGCTGGGCGAGTCGTTCGCCGAGGAGCTGGCCGCCGCCTGATTCAGCTCGGACGCTCCTCCCCGGTTCTTCCCTTCTTCAAGGAAGCGTCTCCACCGGGGGCGGGGAGATGCGGGCGGCGCGATACGAGCCGTTGTTCTCGGGCCACTCGATTCCCCAGACCACCTCGCCAGCTCTCGTCACCTCGAAGATGCGGGTGTGGGTACCGGCGCCGCGGACCCCCGCCGTGATGAGCACGTTGCCGTTCGCCAGCCGGTCGGCGTCGCCCCAGATCGGCGTGTACCAGGTCTGCGTGTACCAGGCGTCGACGGCGAAGCTCCCCGGGAACTGCCAGGTGAGCGTGGCCTGCTTCTTGGCCTCGTCGAGCATGTACTCGACGGCCCGCGTGTGAAAGCTGCCGTTCATCTCGCCACCGGTGTGTCCCGTCCAGCCCTGGTTGTCGTAGAACAGCACCGTTCCGTCGTCGTGAATCTCCGGATCGTGGGAGTCATTGAAGCGCGCCGAGTTGTCGGGCAGGTAGGTGACGTCGCCCGCATGCGCGTCGTCGATGGCCGCGCCCATCTGCCACAGGATCGCCTTGGTGGCGCGGTCGATCTTGAACAGCCCCTGATAGCGGCAGTTGAAGTAGAGGAAGTTCCGCGCCTCGTCGACCGACACCGAGTTGAGGTGGCACCAGTCGGCCGCGGTGGTCTTGGGTTTCACATAGTCGTAGAGGTCCCAGGACCAGACGACCTTGTTGTCGGGGCTGAGCTCCTCGACCCGGGCCGTGGCGTTCGATTCGCGGACGATCAGGTAGTCGCCGGTGGACAGCTTGCTGGTGTGGTGTGACGCCGCGGGCGTGCCGCCGGTCGGCCCCTTCCAGATGACGTTGGCTTCGAGGTCGACCTCCTCGGCCGGCTCGGCGCTGGCGTTGCCCATCAGCACGTGACCGTTCGGCAGCCAGTCGGTCGAGGTCATGCCGTACTGATCGGCGGTGGTGCCGTGGACGAAGTACCAGACCGGGAGCCCCTGGGCGTCGACGATGACGATGACGCCGGGAACGGTGGAGGTATTGGAGCTGGTGCTGCTGCCGATCTGGTAGTTGGTGAGCGTCCAGCCCGGCTGCATCTTCGACGAGTCCGCCACCACGAGCGTCCCCTTCGCCGGCAGGCCGGTGGGGAGCTTGCCCGTCGTGAAGGTCCCCTCGGCGCTGCCGGTGGCGGTCGCGCTCGTCGAGAGCGCCTTCACCTGGTAGGCCGTCTCCGCGTGCATGCCCACCACGTGAACCTTGTGGGCGGTGACCGCCTGGCTGTCGACGATCCGGAATTGGTATCCGCCAACACCAAACTGGACCTCCGACGTCGCCGCCTCGCTGGTCGTCCAGCTGACGTAGCAGGACAGCGACATCCGGGGATTGGCAGCGATGGCGAGATTCGAGACGGTGAGCGAAGCGAGCGGGCCGCCGCCACCCGAGCCCCCCGCGCCCGCACCGCCCGAACCGACCGTGCCGCCCGAGCCAGCGCCGCCGGAACCGAGGCTGCCGCCAGAGCCCGGCGACCCTCCGGTCGCGCTGGACGACGTGCCGCCGCTGCCCGGTAAAGCCGCGCCACCACTCCCTGATCCGACGTTGCCCCCCGTGCCGGCGGCGCGGCCCCCCGAGCCGCTGGCGTCCCCGCCGGAGCCGGAGGGCGCGCCTCCCGTGGCGACGGCGCTTCCCCCCGAGCCGGGCGGAGGGCCGCCGCCCGTGCTTCCAGCCATCATCGATCCGCCCCCCTGGCAGCCCGCGGTCATCGAGACCAGGCCTGCCGCGAGAACACGGAGAATTCCCTCGAGTCGAGACTGCTGTCGCGTGAACGAGCTCATGCCTTGATGCCTCTTTCGCATTCGGAGCGGTGACGAGGACGCGTGACGTCGTCCGTGGCTCCCGAAACGCGAACTGAAGGTATCACGACAGGCAGGGACGCGAAATCGGCTTCGTCCCCGCGCGTCGAACCGGGGCGGACGAGTCAGACGCGGCCGGGCGTTTCCCAGTGCCCGGAGCGGGTGGAGCGGAAGATGGCGTCGATGACCTCCATGGTCGCCACCGCATCCTCGATGGGGATGGGGGCCGCCGCGCCCGTCTGGATCGCCTCGCAGAACCGATCGCACTGCACCTGCCACTGGTCGCACGCCTCGAAGGGGAGCGAGACGACCGTGTCCTTGGTGAGGCTCGAGCCGTCGTCGAGCAGCAGCCGGCTCGGCCGATCGGACGGCATGCTCCACGGCATCTCGACGCCGAGCCGCGCCCGCGTGCCGTGGATGTCGGCCCACTGATGGTGCGGCAGCTGCGTGGCGCAGGTGAACGTCGCCTGGCCGCTGGGGAACTCCAGCAGCCCCGAGGCCAGCCGGTCGACTCCGAAGGTGGGATCGCGCTCGAGCATTCCGATCACCCGCACCGGCTCGGCCTCGAACAGGAAGCGCGAGATGGTGATGGGATAGAAGCCGACGTCGAGCAAGCCGCCCCCGCCGAGGTCGGCCTTGTTGCGGACGTTGTCGGGGGCCGTGTTGTGATACGAGAAGAAACCCGTCACGGCGCGCAGCGCGCCGAGCTTCCCGGCGCGAATCAGCGCGCGCGCGCCCACCCAGCGGGGATGCGTGCGCACCATGGCCGCCTCCTGTACCAGCTTGCCGGTCCGCTCGCGCGCCGCGATCAGCGTGCGCGCCTCGGCGGCGTCGAGCGCGATCGGCTTCTCGCACAGCACGTGCTTGCCGGCCTCCATCGCCCGGATCGACCACGGCACGTGCAGGTGATTGGGCAGCGGGTTGTAGACGGCGTCGATGTCGGGATCCGCCAGCAACTCCTCGTAGCTACCGTAAACGCGTGGAATGCCGTGCCGCTCGGCGACGCCGCGCGCCTTGTCGAGCGAACGCGAGGCGATGGCCACCACCTCGGCGCGCGGGCACGCCTTCGTCGCCGGGATGACCCGCTCGACCGCTATCCGCGCGGCGCCGAGGACGCCCCAGCGAACCCGGTCCGCCACCTCAGATGACCGTTCCGTCGGGAATGACGCCCGATTTGGGAACGCAGACGATCCCTTCCCGGATGAAGTAGCCGTCCCCGTCTTTCTCGTCGACGCCGGCCTCGTTCAGGATCTTCACCCCGCGCCCCACGCGCGCGTTCTTGTCGATGATGGCGTTCTCTATGATCGACTCCGCGCCGATGCCCATGGGGGGCAGGCCTCGCGCGAACGACGCCTCGATCTCCTGCAAGGTCTCGTACGAGTCGGCGCCCAGCACCAGCGTGTTGCGCAGCTTCGTGCCGGCGCCGATGCGCGAGCGAATGCCGATCACGGAGCGCTCGATCTCGGCCCCGAGGAGGATGCACCCCTCGGAGATGAGCGCGTTGTGCACGGTGCAGTTCGACACCTTCGACGCGGGCAGAAAGCGCGGGTCCGTGTAGACGGGCGCGCCCGCCTGATAGAAGTCGAACGGCGGAAACGCATCGGTCAGCGCCAGGTTGGCCTGGAAGTACGAACGGATCGTCCCGACGTCTTCCCAGTAGCCGTGGTGGACGTGCGCCTGCACCAGCATCTTGGGGACCGCATCGGGGATGATGTGACGACCGAAGTCGACCCGATCGGAATGCGTCATCTCGTTTTCCAGCGTCTTGCGCTCGAAGACGTAGATGCCCATCGAGGCGAGGTAGCCGGGGCCGACCCCGGGGATGTCCGACACCAGATGAGGGAGGCGGTCGGGCTTGGGCTTCTCCTCGAAGTGAACGATCCGGCCCGAGGCGTCCATCTTCAGGATGCCGAAGGCGCCGGCCTGATCGGCGCTGACCGGGATGACGCCGACCGTGCAAGCCGCGTCGTTGCGGCGGTGCGTGTCCAGCATATGGCGGTAGTCCATCTGGTACAGCTGATCGCCGGACAGGATGAGGATGTCCCGGGCACGGTGGCGGCGCATGTGGCGCAGGCTCTGCCGGACGGCGTCCGCCGTCCCCTGGAACCATTTGTCACCGTCCTCGGTCTGCTCGGCGGCCAGGATGGACACGAAGCTCTCCGAGAAGATATCGAACTTGTAGGTGCGGCTGATGTGCTGGTTCAGGCTCTCCGAGTTGAACTGGGTGAGCACGAAAATGCGGCGAATGTCCGAGTTGAGACAGTTCGAGATGGGAATATCGATGAGCCGGTATTTCCCCGCGATCGGCACGGCCGGCTTGGAGCGCCGGTAGGTCAGGGGAAACAGGCGGGTGCCGCGGCCGCCACCAAGAATGATCGCCAACACATCAGGTTCCATCGCGCCCCGAGTTTCTCATGGTGGCTGTCCTGGCGAAAGTTCCGCATCACCTTCTTCCGACCGTGGTAGAAAAGGCCGCGAAAGGGACATCGGAAATGTTGAAGCTAAAGCCTGGGGTCATCACTGGAGACGCGCTGCTCGAGTTGTTCGCCTACTGCAAGAAGGTGGACGCCGCTCTCCCCGCCGTGAACGTCATCGGATCCAACGGCGCCAACGCCGCCATGGCCGCCGCCAAGGAGGCGAAGGCCCCGGTCATCATCCAGTTCTCGCATACTGGATCTCAATTTTACGGGGGCAAGAGCCTCGACAACAGCGCCCAGGCCGCCTCGATCGCCGGCGCGGTGGCGGGCGCCCTGCACGTGCGCACCCTGGCCAAGGTGTACGGCGTGCCCGTGGTGCTGCACACGGATCACTGCGCGGCCAAGCTGCTCCCCTGGGTCGACGGCGTCATCGCCGCCGGCGAGGAATACTTCGCCAAGAACGGCGAGCCGCTGTTCAGCTCGCACATGCTGGACCTGTCGGAAGAGCCGCTCGAGAAGAACCTGGAGATCAGCCGCAAGTATCTGGCTCGCATCGCCAAGATGAAGATGACCCTGGAGATCGAGCTGGGCGTCACGGGGGGCGAGGAAGACGGTGTGGACAACTCCGGCGTCGAGCACGACAAGCTGTACACCAGCCCCGACGACGTATTGCGCGCTTACGACGTGCTCGGACCGGTTGGTAGCTTCACCGTCGCGGCGTCGTTCGGCAACACCCACGGCGTCTATGCGGCCGGCAACGTCAAGCTGAAGCCCACCATCCTCAAGGACTCGCAAGAGCACGTGAAGAAGGAGCGCAAGACGGGAGACGAGCCGCTGAACTTCGTCTTCCACGGCGGCTCCGGTTCGACCCCCGAGGAGATCCACGAGGCGGTCTCGTATGGCGTCGTCAAGATGAACATCGACACCGATACGCAGTGGGCGTTCACGCACCCGATCAAGTCGTTCATGGACGAAAAGGGCGCCTACCTGCTGAGCCAGCTCGGCAACCCGGAAGGCCCCGAGAAGCCCAACAAGAAGTACATCGACCCGCGCGGCTGGCTCAACCTGGGCGAAAAGGGCACCACCGCCCGCCTGGTCCAGGCCTTCAAGGAGCTGGGCTCGTTCGGGAAGTTCGACTTCTGAGGCACGCAGGGGGGCGCTGCCCCCCTACGATACCCCCCGAAAAGAACGGCTCCGGACCTGTTAGGCGGGTCCGGACTTGCTCGGCGGACGCTTTCTCCGGCGGGCTGAGCCCGCCTCCGATGCCGGGGAGGACTTTGTCCTCCCTGCGACCCTCCTGAAGAGTTGGCTGGTCGCGCAACGCGCCTGCCCAGTGGTCCACCTACGGGGTGATGCAAAAATTCTTCACCTCTCCCAGAATGGGAGAGGTCGGCCCGGAGGGCCGGGTGAGGGCGGCGGGCGACCTGCTTCCGAGGCGCTGTCGTCGCGTGGATGCCGACTTCGAAGCGAGAGGTGTCGGGGGCCCCCAGATCCTCGTTGATCCCGGCTAACGTGGGGACTAGAAGAGTCGCGTGTCGAAGCTAACGCGTGCGCTGTTTTCAGTTTCCGACAAGACCGGTCTCGCCGAATTCGGTCGTGCGCTGTCACGGGCCGGCGTCGAGCTGCTGGCGAGCGGGGGGACCGCGAAGGCGCTGGCCTCTTCCGGCGTGCCGGTGCGCGAGGTCAGCGACTTCACTGGCGCCCCCGAGATCCTCGACGGGCGGGTGAAGACGTTGCACCCGCGTATCCACGGCGGGCTGCTGGGACGTCCCACGCCGAAGCATCGCGAGGAGATGCAGAAGGCGGGGCTGTCGCCCATCGATCTGGCCGTGGTGAACCTTTATCCGTTCCGCGAGACGGTGGAGAAGGGGGCCCCGTTCGAGGACATCATCGAGAACATCGACATCGGTGGCCCGGCGATGATCCGCTCGGCCGCGAAGAACCACGAGCGGGTCGCCGTGGTGGTCGATCCCGCCGACTACGCCCGCGTGGCCGCCGAGATCGAGGCCACGGGCGAGGTGTCGCCCGCGCTGCGGTTCGAGCTGGCCTGCAAGGCGTTCGCGCACACGGCCGCCTACGACGGCGCCATCGCCTCGTACCTGTCGCGGCTGTCGGCCCCCGAAGCCGCTCCCGTGGAGTTTCCCCGCACGCAGCACTGGTCGACGACGCTGTCGCGCCCGCTGCGCTACGGCGAGAACCCGCACCAGAAGGCCGCGTTCTACGCGCTGCCCGCCACCGCCGGACTGTCGCTGCCCCAGGCCGAGGTTCTCCAGGGCAAGGAGCTCTCGTACAACAACCTCCTCGACCTCGACGCGGCCATGCGGCTCGGCGCCGAGTTCACGTTGCCCGCCGTCACCATCATCAAGCACACCAACCCCTGCGGTTGCGCCGTCTCCGAGGCGGGCGTGCTCGATGCCTACCGCCGCGCCCGAGAGACCGATCCCGTGTCGGCGTTCGGCGGCATCGTCGCCGTCAACCGCCCTGTCGACGCCGCGCTCGGCGCCGAGCTGAGCGAGACATTCCTGGAGTGCGTGATCGCGCCCAGCTACGCGCCCGAGGCGCTGGCCGTGCTGTCGACGAAGAAGAACCTCCGGCTGCTGACGTACGACTTCGTGGCGGCGGCCGCGCGCGAGAAGGCTGGCCCGGCCGTGCACGAGGTGCGCAGCGTCTCGGGCGGCTTCCTCGTGCAGACGCGCGACCTGCAGACCGCCTCCGCCGCCGACGGCAAGGTGGTCACGAAGCGCGCCCCCACCGCCGCCGAGCTGGCCGACCTCGACTTCGCCTGGCGTGTCTCGAAGCACGTGAAGTCGAACGCCATCGTGTTCGCCGGCGCTGGCCGCACCCTGGGCGTGGGCGCCGGCCAGATGTCGCGCGTCGATTCGGTGCGCATCGCCGTGTCGAAGGCCCGCGTGCCGCTGACGGGGGCCGTGGTGGCGTCGGACGCGTTCTTCCCCTTCCGCGATGGCGTCGACGAGGCGGCGAGGGCGGGGGTCTCCGCGATCATCGAGCCGGGCGGCTCCGTGCGCGACGAGGAAGTGATCGCCGCCGCCGACGAGCACGGCATCGCCATGGTCTTCATCGGCGAGCGGCACTTCAAGCACTAGGACGACGGCCGATGGCGAAGATCCTGTTGGTCGGCGGCGGCGGGCGCGAGCACGCGCTCGCCTGGAAGCTGGTCACCAGCCCCCGCTGCGACGAGCTGGTAGTGGCGCCAGGAAATCCCGGGATCGGGCGGCTGCCCAAGGTCCGCGTCGCCGCGGTCAGGGCCGAGGACACGGTGGCGCTGGTGGCGCTGGCGCGCGCCGCCGCGGTCGACCTGGTGGTGTGCGGCCCCGAAGGTCCGCTGGCGGCGGGGCTGGGCGACGCCATGCGCGCGGCCGGCTTCGCCTTCTTCGGCCCTTCGCGCGCCGCCGCCGAGATCGAGGGGAGCAAGGCCTTCGCGAAGCAGCTGATGGCCGAGGCGGGCGTGCCCACCGCGGCGTTCGGCGTGTTCGAGGACGTCGCCGCCGCCGAGCGCTTCATCGACGCGCAGCCCGGGCCGGTGGTGGTGAAGGCTGACGGGCTGTGCGCCGGCAAGGGGGTGGTGGTGGCCGACACCAGGGACGAATCGAAGGCCGCCGTGCGGCGCATGCTCGCCGACGGCGAGTTCGGCGCGGCCGGGGCGCGCGTGGTGCTGGAAGAGCGGCTCTACGGACGCGAGGTGTCGATGATGGCGCTCTGCGACGGCGAGCGCATCGCCATGCTGGCCTCCGCCGAGGACCACAAGGCCGTGTTCGACGGCGATCGCGGCCCGAACACGGGGGGCATGGGCACGTACTCACCGTCGCCGCGGGTCGACGCCGCGTCGACCCGTGACATCATCGCGCGGATCTTCGACCCGACCGTGGCGGCCCTGCGCGCGCAGGGCCGGACCTTTCGCGGGCTGCTGTACGGTGGGCTCATCCTCACGCGCGATCGCGGGCCCATGGTCATCGAATGGAACTGCCGCTTCGGAGATCCCGAGACGCAGGTGGTGATGGCGCGGATGCAGGACGATCTGCTCCCCTGGCTGGAGGGGGCGGCGGTGGGGCGTCTGCCCGACGGCGAGCCCCGCTTCGTCGCCGACGCCGCCGTGTGCGTGGTGCTGGCGGCGGCGAACTACCCCGGCACGCCGCGCGCCGGCGATCCGATCTCCCTGGGCGACCTCGACGCCCCGCCAGGTGAAAAAGGTCCGTGGACGTTCCACGCCGGAACCCGCTGGGACGCCGAGCGCGAACAGCTGGTCACGGCGGGGGGACGTGTGCTGGGGATCGTGGCGCGCGGTTCCGACTTGGCAGCGGCCCGCTCGACGGTGTATTCCGCCATGGGGACAGGCCCCGGGCAGATCGGCTTCGCGGGGATGCATTTCAGAACCGACATTGGAACGCGAGGAGACGCATGAGCATCGACGTGGCAATCATGATGGGATCGAAGTCCGACCTCGAGGTGATGCGGCCGGCGGCCAAGGTGCTGACCGCGCTGGGCCTGGCCATCGAGGTGCGCGTGCTGTCGGCGCACCGCACGCCGGCCGAGACGGCCGGCTTCGTTCGCGACGCCGCCGCCGGCGGCTGCAAGGTGTTCATCTGCGCGGCGGGCGGGGCGGCCCACCTGGCGGGTGCCGTGGCGGCGCACACCACCCGACCGGTCATCGGCGTGCCGATCAACGGCGGGTCATTGGGCGGGTTCGACGCGCTGCTGTCGACGGTGATGATGCCGCCGGGCATGCCGGTGGCGACCGTGGCCGTCGGCGGGGCCGAGAACGCCGGCCTGCTGGCCGCGCAGATCGTCGCCGTCGGTGATCCGGCGCTGGCCCGCAAGGTCGAGGCCGAGCGGCAGTCGCGACGCGACAAGGTCCTGGCGTCCGACGCCGAGGTGAAGGCGGAATTTTCCCGCGGCTGAGGGCGGTGCCCAGGTGGCTCACGCGTTCCCGGAAGAGATTGCGTTCGCGGTCGAGGCGCTCCGCCGCGGCGAGGTGGTCGCCTACCCGACGGAGACGTTCTACGGGCTGGGCGTGAGCGCGCTCGACGAGCTGGCGCTGGCGCGTTTGCGTCTTTTGAAGGGGCGGGGCGCCGAGAAGGCGATCTCGATCCTGGTGGGCGACGTGGCGATGCTCGACCTCGTGTGCGCGCCGCTGTCGCCGCTGGCGCGCCGCCTGGTCACGAAGTACTGGCCGGGACCGTTGACCTTGGTGCTGCCGGCGCGCCCCGGCCTGCCCGCGCCGCTGGTGCAGGAAGATTGCGTCGCCGTGCGCGTGTCGTCCCACCCCACCGCCCAGGCGCTGGTGAAGGCGTTCGGCGCGCCGCTGACGACCACCAGCGCGAACCGCGCCGGCGATCCGCCGGCCTGCACGCCCGAGGCGGTCGAGGAAGCGTTCGAGGGGCGCTGCCGCGTGCTGCACGCGGGGGCCACGCCCGGGGGCGCCGCCAGCACCGTGGCGCGCGTGCGCGGCGCGACGCTGGAGATCTTGCGCCAGGGGGCGGTCGAGCCCGAGGCGGATTGATGTCGGCGGATTCGGCCGACCTCGGACCCGACGACGACGCGCACACGGTCGACACGCTGTTCCGGGCGCGCGTGACGTTCCTGCAACCAGTTCGCGGCTTCCGGTCGAGCCTGGATCCGGTGCTGCTGGCGTCGTTCGTCCGCCCGCCGTTCGGCCGCTTCGTCGACATCGGCTGCGCCACCGGGGCGCTGGCGTTCTCGCTGGCGGCGATGGACGACGGCGCCACGGGCGTGGCGATCGAGATCCAGCCGCGGCTTGCCCGGCTGGCCCGCCGCGGGCTGCCCCGAAACGACTTCGCCGCGCGCCTCGCCATCGTCGAGGGGGACGTGCGGCGAATCGTCGGTCGCAAGCCGGTCGAGCGGGGTGGTTTCGATCTCGTCGTCAGCAACCCGCCGTTTCGACCGCTGGCGGGCGGCTTCACCTCGCCCGACAGCGAGGTAGCCCAGGCTCATCACGAGCTGACGTTGACGCTGGCCGAATGTCTCGACGCCGCCGCGGCGTTGCGCAAGCCGACCGGTCGGATCGCCATCGTCTTCCTGGCGACCCGCGTGGGCGAGCTGCTGAGCGGGCTGGCGGCGCGCGGGCTGGCGCCGCGCCGCTTGCGCTTCGCGCACGCCACGCCCGACAAGCCGGCGACGCGCGTGCTGGTCGAGGCAGGCGCGATGTCGGACCCGGTCCCGCCGTGCGAGGTCGAGCCACCGCTCGTGCTGCGCGGGCCGGCCGGGCACAGCGACGAGATGCGCCGGATCCTCGGCGAAAGTGGATAGGCCGGGCGACGATCCGTCGTCGTAACCACCCTGCCGGCGTCGCTTTCCCGGGAAATAGCGTCTCGTCGCGGCGCGGCGGTGGAGTAGAAAAGCGCATGCGTTCCTCGGCCTCCTCGCCGGCTGCGAAGCCAGGGTCTGAACGGTGAGCGAGGCTCCGCCGCGGGGGACGATCGAAGGAGAGGCGGAGCTTCGTCTGGTGATGGACGCGTTGCCGCTCCTCGTCTCGATCGTCACCGCCGACGAGCGCTACGGCTTCGTCAACAAGGCCTACGAGACATGGTTCGGCATCCCGGCCGGGCAGCTGCTCGGCCGGACCTTGAGAGAGGTCATCGGCGAGGCCGCCCTCGCACGCCTCGGTCCAAACGTGCGCCGCGCGCTGGCCGGCGAGACCTTCTCGTTCGAACAGACCAACGTTCCCTACCGCCTCGGGGGGACCAAGGACGTCAAGGTCTCCTTCGTGTCCCGACGGACCGCCGATGGCGCGCCGGATGGCTACTTCGCGCTGCTCGAGGACGTCACGACCCAGCGCCGCGCCGAGGCCGCGCTCGAGCAGCAGGCGCTCGAGCGCTCGCGGCTACTCGACGAGGCCCGCCAGGCCCAGCGCGAGGGGCAGGCGGCGCTCGAGGCGCTGGAGGGAGCGCTGGCCGACGCGGCCCGGCTGAACGTTCAGCTCGGCGAGGCCGAGAACGTGCTGCGCGCGCTGGTCGACAATCTCCCCGTGCTGGCCTGGTCGGCGCAGCCCGACGGCCGCGTCGACTTTTACAACCAGCGTTGGTTCGACTACACGGGCACCACGCTGGACGAGATGAGGGACTGGGGCTGGGGGGGCGTGCACGATGCGGCGATCCTCCCCAAGGTCGTGCAGAGGTGGAAGCATTCGCTGGCGACCGGCGAGCCGTTCGAGATGGAGTTTCCCCTGCGCCGCGCCGATGGTGCCTTCCGCTGGTTCCTCACCCGCATCCGGCCGTTGCGCGACAGCACCGGGAAGACGGTGCGCTGGTTCGGCACGAACGCGGACATTCACGAGCAACGCGAGACGGGAAAGCGCGCCGAGGAGGCCAGCCGCAGCAAGGACGAGTTTCTTGCCACCGCGTCGCACGAGCTGCGCACGCCGCTCACGGCGATCCTTGGCTGGGCGCGAATGCTCCGCTCGGGCAAGGTCGATCCCAGTGGCTACGCGCGCGGTCTCGAGACGATCGAGCGGAACGCCAAGGCGCAGGTGCAGCTGATCGAGGACATCCTGGACGGCTCACGGATCCTCACCGGCAAGCTGCACCTGGAGATTCGCCCGCTCGATCTGACGGCGCTGGTGCGCGCCGCCCTCGACGCCGTGCGGCCGGCGGTCGAGGCCAAGGGGATCGATCTCTCCGTGGAGGTGGACCCGCAGGCGGCGCGGGTCGTCGGCGATCCGGAGCGACTGCAGCAGGTGGTGTGGAACCTGGCGAACAACGCGGTCAAGTTCACGCCACGGGGCGGTGCGGTCGCGGTGACCCTGGCGCGCGTGGGGACCTCCATCGAGCTCACGGTCTCGGATTCGGGGCAGGGGATCAGCGCCGAATTCCTACCCCACGTGTTCGAGCGCTTTCGCCAGGCCGAGGGGAGCACCACCCGCCGCCACGGTGGCCTGGGCCTGGGGCTGGCCATCGTCCGCCACCTCGTCGAGGCGCACGGTGGCACGGTCCGGGCGGAGAGCGCGGGCGAGGGGCGGGGAGCGCGGTTCATCGTGCTGCTCCCCGTGCAGGCGGTCTACCGCGAGGAAGCCGACACCGATGTTCCGCGCGCCACGCCCGTCCCCGAGGCGGCCCCGGCGATGGAGGGCGCCGCCACCCTGATCGGCGTGAAGATCGTGGTCGTCGACGACGAGGCCGACGCGCGCGATCTGGTGGCGATGGTGCTGCGCGCAAACGGCGCCGACGTGGCGACCGCCTCGAACGCCACCGAGGGGATCGAGCTCGTCGCCGCGAACGCGCCCCAGATTCTGATCAGCGACGTCGGCATGCCCGAGATGGACGGCTACGAGCTCATCCGCAGGGTGCGGACCTCGACAGGGACGCACGGTGCCCAGCTTCCCGCCATCGCGCTCACCGCTTACTCGCGCGAGCAGGATCGCCGCCTGGCGCTCGAGGCGGGCTTCCAGACACACGTGGCCAAGCCGGTCGAGCCGGCTGAGCTCGTGCGCGTGGTGGTCGGTCTCATCAAGTTCGTGGGCCGGCAGTCGTCGCCGCTCGGGCGTGAGGTGGCGCTCGAAAAGGCGGACACCTTCCTGAAGTTCGAGAAGATCCTCGAGACCCAGGGGATTCACGAGGCGCTGCGCTTCCTGAACAGCCGCACCTCGCACCGCTTCACGGCGATGTACCGCTTCGATCCCCCCACGCTGCGAAACCTGCTGCTCGTCGACTCCTACGCCCCCGACACCAGGACCGGCGTCGACGCGCCCATGGTCGAGACCTACTGTTCGATCGTGGGCCAGACGGAGCACAGCTTCACCACCGAGGACACCCGTCGTGACGAGCGCCTGCGCGATCACCCGGCGCGACAGACCGTCGTCTCGTACAGTGGCGTGCTGCTGCGCGACGAGGACGGCCAGCCGTTCGGCACGCTGTGCCACTTCGATCTCGTCCCCTGCGACATCCCGGTGCGGGAGATGCCGCTGCTGGAGGCGGCCGCGCCGCTGCTGATGCGGGCGCTGCGACAATCGATCTCGCGGGAGGCAGCGGCCCGAGATCGGGGCGTGACCTGACGGCGCGCGGCGCGGAATGGCCGGTATTCACCAGGCGATCCGCCTGGTCTCTTGTTGTAGTGTTGGCCCCGTGTTTTCAAACGCGCGGCAAATCGTGGGGAATTTCGGGCGGGCAGCGGGTCGGTTGGCGGGGTGGTCGGCGATCTTCGGCGCCCTGTTGAGCCTCGGGGTCTTCGCCTGCAACGGCGGCGGCGGGCAGGGCGGCGTCGTCATCGTGGTGGACGGCCAGGGACTGACGCAAGCGCAGCTCGACAGCGTCGCCTATGTCTGGATCTTCATCGACGGCGATGGCGCCCGGGTCACCCAGGGCTTCCCCATGACGGGCTTGAAGGGGGGCATGTACAAGTCCACCTATCACCCCGTGAAACACTCCGGGGTGCTGACGATCACCGGCGAGCTGGATGACAGATCGATGGTGCCGATCGCGACGAGCTCGACGACCGTCGACGTCAAGATGGGGAATCAGGTGATGGCGACGATCATGTTGACCGGAACGATCCCGATCGGGACCGACGGGGGCATGGACGCGGCGACGGCGTGCGCGGCAGCGCTCTGCGACGCGCTGGTCCCGGACGGCTGTTGCCCGGTAGGCTGCACCACCGCCACCGATCTCGACTGCGCCGTCTGTGGCGACGGCGCCATCGAGCCGGGCGAGACGTGCGATCCGCTGGCGACCTGTCCGACGGCCTGCCCGCAGAACGGCTGCCAGCTGCTCAGCCTGACGAAGGCGGGGACCTGTCAGGCCGCCTGCGCGCCGGCCGGCGTGCAGAGCCTGTGCGTGAACGGCGATGGGTGCTGTCCGACCGGCTGCACCAGCGGTACCGATACCGACTGCGCCCCCATCTGCGGCAACAAGGTGCTCGACGGCGCCGAGACGTGCGACGGCGATTGCCCCGTGGCCTGCCCCGCGCTGGGGTGCCAGCTGCGGACGCTGACCGGCAGCGCGGCCACGTGCGACGCCCGGTGCGTGAACGGCGCCCTGCAGACCGTCTGCGTGACGGGGGACGGCTGCTGCCCCAGCGGATGCACGACGGCGACGGACGCCGACTGCGCGGTCGCCTGCGGAAACGGGATGCTCGACGCGGGAGAGACGTGCGACGGCAACTGCGCCACGACTTGCCCCGCCATGGGATGCCAGCTGCGGACGCTGACCGGCAGCGCGGCCACGTGCAACGCCCAGTGCGTGAACGGCGCCATGCAGACCGCCTGCGTGAACAAGGACGGCTGCTGTCCGACCGGTTGCAACACCAGCAACGACAGCGATTGCGTCGCCGGCTGCGGCAACGGCGTCATCGAGGCGGGCGAGACCTGCGAGGTCGCGCCGGCGAGCCCGCTGTGCAGCGCCATCACCTGCGACGACAAGAACGCCTGCACCACGGACACCCGGCTGGGCCTGGACGCCACCTGCACGGTGGCGTGCGCGCACAGCACCATCTCGGCGTGCGGCGGGGCGACGGCACCCAAGGACGGCTGCTGCGCCCCCGGCTGCGACGCCACGAATGACGCCGACTGCGCCGTCGTGTGCGGCAACGGCGTCGTCGAGGCGCCCACCGAGGCGTGCGACACGAAGCTGGAGGGGAGCTGTCCGACGACCTGTCCGCAGGCGGCCTGCGTGCTGCCCGATCTCGTCAACGCCGGGACGTGCAAGGCGGCCTGCGTCGATCAGGGGCGGCGGCAGACGGCGTGCGTGCTGGCGGCGAAGGACGGCTGCTGCCCGGGGGGTTGCAACGCCACGAATGACGCCGACTGTCCGGTCGTGTGCGGCAACGGTGTCATCGAGACGGGTGAGACTTGCGAGACGATGGCGCCCGCGACGAAGCTGTGCGCGGCGCTGTCGTGCGACGACGGGGACGCCTGCACCACGGACGTGAAGACGGGCGCCAACGCCACCTGCAACGTGGCGTGCGGGCACACGGCGGTCACGGCCTGCTCGCTGACGAAGGACGGCTGCTGTCCGGCCAATTGCAACATGACGAACGACGCCGACTGCGGCGCCGTGTGCGGCAACGGCGTGCTCGAGACGGGCGAGACCTGCGAGACCAAGGCGCCCGCCACGCCACTGTGCACGGCCGTGTCATGCAACGACGGGGATGTCTGCACCACGGATGCGATGACGGGCAGCGCCACCACCTGCAACCTGAAGTGTACGAACACGAAGATCGTGGCCTGCTCCGGGGCGGGCGTGAAGGACGGCTGCTGCGCGCCCGGCTGCAACGCCACCAACGACGGCGACTGCGCGGCCGTGTGCGGGAACGGACTCATCGAGTCGGGCGAGACCTGCGACGTGGCGCCGGCCGCCACGCAGTGCCCGAACGCGAACAGCTGCGTCAGCGCCGCCTGCACGAAGGCGACCCTGTCGGGCAGCGCCGCCAACTGCACCGCGCTCTGCACCAAGACGACGATCAACACATGCATCGACGGTGACGGCTGCTGCGCCGCTGGCTGCACGAGCGCCAACGACAACGACTGCGTCCCCGCGAACGACACCTGCGCGGGGGCGACGGACATCTCGGCGGGCGGAGACTTCCCGTTCAGCTTGTTCAATGCGCAGCTGGATCTGGGGACGGTCAACAACACGAAGTGTGGGTTCGGTGGTCAACCGGAGGTGTTCTTCACGTTCACCTTGCCGACCAATCCGGCGGGGACCGCGCCGCCGCTTTATTACGGATACTTCGATGTTTACGATCCGGCGGGGAAGGTGGTGAACGCCGGGCTCGAGCTGTATCAGGGCTCCTGTACCAGCATCAATGCCGGGAATCCGACCGACTGTGGCCAACCGACCAGCGGCAACACGGCCTGTGGAACCGCAGCGGGCTGGCCTCGCCTCATGCCGGTCAACAACTTGACGGGCGGCCTCCAGTACATCCTGGTGGCGCGCCAGGTGAACAGCATCGCTGGACGCTACACGCTGCGCTTCCATCGTATTCCGGCCAGCTGCGTGGCCGGGGGCGCGCTGCCCGCGACCGCAACGCCGACCACGTGCAACTCGGCCGACCTGTACGGGAATACGTGCACAGCGGTACCGATGGCGGGCGCGGTGAACTACTACGTGGAGAAGTGCCCGGCTCCAGGACTGACGGTCGATACCTGTGGCGGCAGGGCCGCCGCGCTCGATACGGTCATCCAGGTCAGTCGAGGGAGCGTCGACTTCACGGGCGGCAAGTGCGTCGTGGCTTCGACGGTCATGCAGGTGTGCAACGACACCGCCGCATCCTGTGCGGCTGGTCCCAAGGACGCCACGGTCACCAACAGCGAGCGCGGGGAGCGAGGTCTGTTCACGGTTGTGGTTGGCTCCGTCGACAAGTGCTCCAACGTGACCTTGACGAGTAGCTTGGTCCCGTGACGTAGGATCGACGTGAACATCGTGCGACGACTGGTGACCTCGAACATCACATGCTGGGCGGCGTCTGGCCTTCTGCTGCTCTCGCTCGGCAGTGGCTGCGACCGCCTGTTCCCCCACCACAAGCCGGGGGACGAGTCGGTCTCCATCCCGCTCGATTCTCCGACGTCGCCGCCGACGCCCACGGCGCCGGTGCGGCCGGACAAGCCGCCGCCCGCAGCCCCGGGCGCGCCAGCGCATCCCGCCGGCACGCCCGCGCCCGCCGCCACCGTCACCGCCAAGCTGGAGATCCCGGCCGAGGCGCGGGCGCTGTCGCGCGCGTTCTCGAACGTGGCGAAGGCGATGGGGCCGAGCGTGGTCCGCATCGACGTCGAGGTGGCGCACCCCGACCGCGACGACGACGACGCGCCGACCCCCGAGCGCCTGCCGCCGCAGCTGCGAAAGTTCTTCCAGTTCGGTGATCCGGGCGAGCAGGCGCCGCAGCGCGGGACCGGCTCGGGCGTGGTCCTCGACGGCGCCGGGAACATCGTCACCAACCGGCACGTCGTCTCGAAGGCGACGAAGGTCAGCGTGACCCTGTCGAACGGCGCCGAGCTGTCGGCCCACGTGGTGGGCGCCGATCAGCAGACCGACGTGGCGGTGGTGCGGCTCGACCGTCCCCCGGCGAACTTGACGGCGGCCCGCATAGGCGACTCGGACAAGCTGGAGGTCGGCGAGTGGGTGCTGGCCGTGGGGAGCCCCCTCGGCCTCGATCAGACCGTGACGGCCGGGATCCTGAGCGGCAAGGGGCGGGTGGGGCGCCACGTGCAGATGTCGGGCGAGCGCGTGCGCAGCTACATCCAGACCGACGCCAAGATCAACCCGGGCAACTCGGGCGGGCCGCTCGTCAACCTGGGCGCCGAGGTCATCGGCATCAACACGCTCATCAACACCGGCCCGGGCGGCGCGTACGGCTTCGCCATCCCCATCAATCAGGTGCGGCGTGTCGCGCAGGCGCTGATCAAGGAAGGACGGGTGCGCTACCCCTACCTGGGCGTGCTGCTGGGCGACCTGCGCGATCTGCCCGACGAGCAGCGCACGGCGCTGGGGCGCGCGGGGAACCCGCCGACCGAGGGGGCGTTCGTCAGCGGTCTCACCCCGTCCAGCCCCGCGGCCTCGTCCGGCCTGCGCATGGGCGACGTCATCGTCGGCCTCGACAAGCAGCGCATCGAGAGCGCGGGCGACGTCGTCGACTACGTCTCCGAGCAGGCGATCGGCGGCAAGATCCAGGTGCAGTACGTCCGCGACGGCAAGAAGAACGCCATCTCCGTCGTGCTGGCCGAGCTGCCGAACGGCGAGCAGCCGGCCGCCATCGGCGGCGAGTCGGGCTATGGGCTGGCGCTGCAGACCGTCACGCCGCCGCTGGCCGAATCGCTGGGGCTGCGCCGCGACACCAAGGGGGCGGCGATCGTCGAGATCGCCGCGGGCAGCCCCGCCGAGAAGGCCGGCCTCTCCGCTGGCGAGGTGATCGTCGAGATCGATCGCAAGGCCACGCCCACCGCGGAGGACGCCGAATCGGCGCTGCGCTCGGGACGCCGGGGCGGGCGGCTGCTGCGGGTCCGGGGCCCGAACGGCGCCCGCTTCGTCACGCTCGAGAAGTAGCCGCCGCACCCGACGCAGGTCGGATCAGGATGTCGTGCTTTTCCGAGACGGGGCGTCGCGACCCTCGAATTTCCGAGGCGTCGTCGCGCGGGCGGGGCCAATCCGTGACCCTTCGCCGTTGACCGTTTGGGCACGTTCGTTGCTATCCTGGCCCGCAGAAAATGTGGCTTTCGATGCGATCGGTGCGGAAGGGGCTGGCGGGGCTGGCGCTGGCGGGTGCCGTTCCGTTCGCGATCGGTTGCGGAGGCTCGACGCCCGGGGGAACGGCTCCGGCGCCCTGCGCGGGGCCGGGAACGATCTGCAGCTGGGCAGGAACGGGCGAGCCCGCCTTCATCGGCGACGGCAAGCCGCCGCTCGAGACGGCGTTGTACTGGCCGATGGACGTCGAGTTCTCGCCGACCGACGGGCTCCCCTACATCCTCGACTGGCAGAACCATCGGGTCCGCCGGGTCGACGCGACCGGCAAGGTGACGACCGTCCTCGGGACCGACGAGCCGGGCGACGGTCCCGTCTACAACATGGGCGACGAGACGACGCCTCCCGGCGTGCTCGGCACGAGGGTCAGCCTCAACCACCCCACGGACATTCAGTTCACACCGGACGGGACGCTGATCCTGGCCGCCTGGCACAACCACAAGATTCGCCAGCTCGACGTGGTGGCGGACATGGTGCAAGTCGACTGCGGCAGGGGCCCCGGCTACGCCGGCGACGGTGGTCCCGAGTCGGCGGCGCTGCTCAGCATGCCCAAGGCGCTCGCCCTCGCCCCCTCGGGCGATCTTTACATCGCCGACACACGCAACTTCCGGGTCCGTAAAGTCGCCGCCGACAGCGGCATCATCACCACCGTGGTGGGGACCGGAATGCGCGGCGGACAGGGGGACGGCGGCGATCCGCTGGCGGCGGGGCTGTCGTTCCAGCAGGGCCTCGACCAGGGGATCGACGACGACGACAACCCCGAGCCGGGGGGAGCGCTGGCGCTCGACACGACGGGGCGGCTCTACATCGCCGACACCGAGAACCAGCGCATCCGCCGGGTCGACTTCGCGCTGGGGCTCATCGAGACGGTCGTCGGAACGGGCACCGCTGGGTTCTCGGGGGATGGCGGGCTGGCCACCGCCGCGATGCTGAACCATCCCCGCGACATCGAATTCGGCCCCGGGGGCCGCCTGTTCATCGCCGACACCGAGAATCACCGGGTGCGGGTCGTCGATCCCGCCACCGGCATCATCACCACCGTCGCGGGCGACGGAAATGCCGCGTATGCCGGGGACGGCGGCATGGCGCTGGCGGCGTCGCTGTGGAGGCCGTTCGGAATCGCGTTCGACGCTCCGGGGGACCTGTACATCTCGGACACCTTCAACAACCGCATCCGCCGGGTGGTGCAGCCATGAGGACAGTCCTTCGTTTCACGGCCGGTCTGCTGCTGACCTGCGCGCCCGTCGCCATCGGTTGCGGCGGCGGTACGCCCGGCGCGACGACGCCCGCTTGCGCCGTCGCCTCGGGAAACATCTGCACGGTCGCCGGGACGGGAATCGCCGGCGATGGCGAGGATCTGCAGCCGCCGCTGGCGACGCGGCTCTACCTGCCCCAGGACATGACGGTCGGCCCCGACGGCCGACTGTACGTCGTCGACTGGAACAACCACCGCATCCGCGTCATCCGGGCCGACGGCAACATGGAGATCGTCGCCGGCATCGGCGAGCTGGGGCCAAACGTCGACGACCCGACGTCGGGCCGCCTGAATCACCCCACCAACGTGACGTTCGATCAAAACGGCCTGATGGTGATCGCGGCCTGGCACAACAGCCGCGTGAAGACCGTCGATCTGACCCTGCCCCCCGACTCCGACATCGTCGACATCTGCGGGAACGGCAAGCGCGGCTTCTCCGGGAACGGTGGCCCGGCCTCGGTGGCCACGCTGGATCTTCCCGTGGCGGTGGTCTTCGACGCCAACCAGGACCTGCTGATCGCCGACCAGGCGAACCAGATGATCCGGAAGGTCGACCACGTCACCGGGATCATCGACACCATCGCCGGCACCGGGCACTGCGCCGACTCCGTCAACCCGGCGCCCTGCGTGCTGAACGACGAGGGCCCGGCGCTGCAGGCGGGGTTTCATTTTCCGATCGGGCAAGCGGCGACGCCGGGCGGGCGCATCGCGCTCGATGCCCTGGGCAACATTTACGTGGCCGATACCGAGGATTTTCGCGTTCGCCAGATCGATACGAACGGCATCGTGCACACGTACGCGGGCACGGGCGACGATGGCTTCGCCGGTGACGGCGGGCCGGCGACGGCGGCGCAGCTGAGCCGCCTGTCCGACGTGGCGGTCGAGGTGGACGGCACCGTGCTGGTCGCCGACACCGAGAACAACTGCGTTCGCGCCATCTCCCCGTACGGGATCATCAGCACGTTCGCGGGGCTGTGCGGGCAGAACGGTTTCACGGGCGACGGCGGACCGGCGACGGCCGCGCTGCTCGACCGCCCCTACGGCATCGAGGTCGCCCCCTCGGGCGACGTGTACATCGCCGACACGCACAACCAGCGCGTGCGGATCGTCTATCGATAGTGGGCCGCCCCAACCAGGAGAGACAATATGCGTAGCGAACCAGGCCGGATGGAAAACAGGGTGGGGCGGGTGGCGCGGTGGACGGCGTTCGCCGGGGTGTCGTTGGTCTGCGCGCTGGTCACGCCGCGGTCGGCGCGGGCCTGCGGGGGGCTGTTCTGCGACGGTCCGCCGGCGAACCCGTTCGCGCCGCTGCCGGTGGCGCAGAACGGCGAGAACGTCGTGTTCAGCATCGACAAGGATCCGGCGGGCGGCGCCACCAAGATGACCGCGCAGATCCAGATCCTGTACACCGGGGACGCCGCCCAGTTCTCGTGGGTGGTCCCGGTCGACGCGATGCCGACCCTGGGCGTGGGGACCGATCAGCTGTTCACGTCGCTGCTGTCGGCGACACAGCCGCAATTCCAGGCGTTGTCGGACGTCGATGGGACCTGCCTGCCCGACAACTACGGCGGCAAAGGCATCTTCGATGCGGGGATCATCTCGACCCCCACCAACAGCAGCGGCGGCGCCGGGGGCGCCACTGGCGGCGGTCCCACGGGCAGCGTGAACGTGACGTTTCAGGGCGGCGTCGGCCCCTACGACGCGGCCGTCATCCAGTCGACCGATCCGACGGCGCTGAAGACCTGGCTGACGACGAACGGCTACGTGGTCGACGATTCGGCCTCCGCCATCATCGATCAGTACGTGAAGGAGAATAAGTTCTTCGTGGCGTTGAAGCTGATGAACGGCATGGGGACCTCCTCGATTCAGCCGATCGTCCTCACGTTCTACGCTACCGAGCCCTGCATCCCCCTGCGGCTGACGGCGATCGCGGCGAACCCCGACATGCCGGTGCGGGTCTGGGTGCTGGCGGATGGCCGGGTCGTCCCCAAGACCTTCCTCGAGGTCCAGATCGACGAGGCGCGCATCGACTGGCTCAACGGCGGCTCGAACTATTCATCGATCAGCAACAGCCTGCTCAGCCAGGCCGCCGACGAGGCAGGTGGAAACGCGTTCATCACGGAGTACGCCGGGCCGGCCTCGATCGCGGCCCAGTTGCTGTGGTCGCCGACCCGCTTCGACCTGACCGCCCTGCAGGCGGCGCAGACGCCGCCCGCCTACGTTCAGGCCCTGATCAATCTGGGCCTGGCCAGCAATTCTCAGGTGCTGCCGCTGCTCGACATGTACATCCCCATGCCCGCCGACCTCAAGGCCATGGGGATCACGGACGCGCAGTTCTATGCGAACATCTCCTCGTACTACTCGCAGTACGCCTTCCCGGCCTTCGATCTGGCCACGCTGACGACGAAGATCTCGGCCAACATCATCGAGCCGCTGCACGCCGCCCAGACGATGATCGATTCGCACGCCTACATGACGCGCATGAACACCTTCATCTCGCCGCCGGAGATGACGAAGGACGCCTTCTTCTTCGCCTCGACCGGGCTGGGTGACGTTCCGCTCGTGCACACGGCCACGTTCCGCACCATGTGCGGCCAGATGAAGTTCATGGGGTGCAACGCCCCGGTGCGGCTCGAGCTCGCCGACGGGCGCAAGGCCTGGGTGCGCGCCGGCTCCACGGCGACGACGTGCGACTACCGCTCGTACGATCTGAGCGGTCTGCAGGGGCTGCCCGCCTCGGCGATGGCATTCCAGCGCGACGGGCTGGGGGAAGGCATGGAGGTGGTCGACAACAGCGCGGCCATCGACAAGGGGCTGGCCGCCAACAACAACGCGTACCCGGCCGAACAGAACATGTTCCCCACGCCCACCGGCGCGCCCGGCGCGACCAGTGCAAGCAGCGGGGGCGGCTGTTCCTGCGAGATGGGGGGGCGAGGCGCCGGCGGTCTCGGCCTGGGCATCCTGGCCCTGGGGGTGGCGGCGGGGAGCTTCGCGGTTCGTCGCCGCCGGTCCCGCCGCTGAGCGCGCGGCCGTTCCGGTCGTCACACGAACGTTGGTGCATCGGGCTGGTTTCCGGCGCGGGATCCGCTAGGTTTCCCGCGCCGTGCCCGCTGGACCGAGAACCCTGCAGTTTCGCCTGGTGCTGTCCGCCGTCGAGCGCGGGATCGATCTGAACACCAAGCTGGTCGTTCCTCGTCGCGAGGACGAGTCGATGGAGCACGTGGTGCTGCGGGTGCTCGCCTACTGCCTGTTCTGCCACGACGAACGGGGGGGCGGCCTGCGCCTGGCGCCGGGCCCGGCCGATCGCGACGGCCCCGACCTGTGGTCGCATCACCCCGAGGGGCGACCGGACGAATGGATCATCTGCGGGGATCCCGACGTCGAGGATCTACGCTACGTGATGCAGCACCAGCGGCAGGCGCGCATCCACATCGTGCTCGGCTCGCCTGACGAGCGGAAGCGGCTGTCCACCGGGCTGCACTCGTTTCGCCGGACCCTGCCAGGGTTGCAAGCGGTCGACGTGCGCGAGATCGATCGGGCGCTCGTGGAGGCGCTGGCGCGCGAGGAGCGGGAGCGCCAGCGCTGGCTCGTCACGGTGGTCGAGAATCACCTCTACGTCGACGCCGACGGGGCGACCGCGGACGGAGAGGTCCAGTCGATGACGGCCGCGGCGCTGGCGACGACGGCCGAAGGCGCCGCTGAGCTTCACGCTTGATGGCGATGGGGGCGCTGGCGCGCGCGGTGGCGGCGCTCGCCGCCGTGGCCGCGCACCCGGGCCCGGACGTCGAGGCGCCGCGCGCCGAACGGTTCGCCTCCCCGGGGGCGGCCGTCGCGGTGGCGCTGGCGCAAGCGGCGGGGGGGGTGGTGGCGTTCGGTGAGCTTCACCAGACGAACGCCACGGTGAAGATCCCCTCCGCCTTGCATCGGTTCACCGAGGAGATCTTTCCCGGCATCGCCGGGCGGTTCTCGCATCTGGTCGTCGAGACCTGGATGACGACCGGCCGCTGTGGGGAGGCCGAGCGGGCGGTGACCGCGGACGTGCAGCGGACCACGGAGCGTCCGGCGCAGACGGAGACGGAGATCGAGACGTTGCTGCGGGTGGCGCACGATCACGGCGTGGCGCCCCGCATTCTGTCGATCGGCTGCGCCGACTACCAGGCGATGCGGGGAGGAGAGGGGGGCGCGGTCGACTACGATCGCACCTTGCGCGTGACGGCGGGCGCGCTGGAGACGGCGATCGTGCGCGCCTTGCGGGCGTCGGGCGCCCCGCCCGGCGCGGCGCCCCGCCTTGTGGGGGTCTACGGCGGAGCGCTGCACAACGATCTGCATCCCGACCCGGAGCTGGCGGCGTACAGCTTCGTGCCCGGGATCCTGGGGGCCACCCTGGGCCGGTACGTCGAGGTCGATCTCGTGGTGCCGGAGTACGCGGCGTCGAGCGCCGCCGTTCGCGCGCAGACGTGGTGGCGATCATACCTGCGGGCGCGCCGCCCCGGCGCCACGGTGCTGGTGAGGCGGGACGCCCGGTCGTTCGTGCTCGTGTTTCCAACAATGCCGCACAAATGACGCGCTTTGCGGGGTTACAGCCCCGGCGGCGCCTGATAGCCTCCGGCGCGTCGTCATGGTCGTCATCTTGATGGGCGTGTCCGGCAGTGGAAAAACCACCATCGGCGCGAAGCTGGCCGAGGATCTGGGCTGGCGCTTCCTGGACGCGGACGATTTCCATCCGCCCGAGAACGTTCGTCGCATGGCGGCCGGGCATCCCTTGACCGAGGAAGATCGCAAGCCCTGGCTGGCCCGCCTGCGCGAGGCGATCACGGCGGCCGTCGCGGCGGGCGAGAACCTGACGCTCGCCTGTTCGGCGCTCAGCCACGACAGCCGCCACCAGCTCGTCGTCGATGCCGCCGCCGTCCGGCTGGTCTACTTGAAGGGGGAGATGGCGCTGATCCGGCAGCGGCTGCGCAACCGGTCTGGCCACTTCATGAAGGAAGACATGCTGGCCAGCCAGTTCGCCGCGCTGGAAGAACCGACGGACGCCCTGGTCGTCGACATCGACGACCGCCCCGCCACCATCGTCCAGAAGATCCGCGACGGTCTGGGGCTGTGACGATCTGAACGTCAGCGATACACGATCGCGGCGACGGTGAAGCGCCTGGTGCCGGCGTGCCACTTCACCACCACGTCGTCGTCCAGGGCCTTCCCCAGCAGCGCCCGCCCGACCGGGGACTTCCACGAGATGTCGCCAGCGGCGCCGTCCACCTCGTCTTGCCCCACGATGCGATAGACGTGCGACTCGCCGTCGTCGTCCTCGACGGTCACCGTCGCGCCGAAGAAGACCTGTTCGACGCGGGTCTGCTTCAGCGGATCCACGATCTGCACGTCGTCGAGCCGCTTCGACAGGAACCGGAGCCGCCGATCGACCTCGCGCAGCTGCCGCTTGCGATAGATGTACTCCGCGTTCTCCGAGCGATCGCCCTCGGCCGCCGCGTCGCCCAGCGCCGCCACCACCTCGGGGCGCTTCTTGGTGCGCAGGAACGTCAGCTCGTCCGTCAGCCGGCGAAATCCGGCGGGCGTGATGTAGTTGATCTCGGTGGGGCGGGGCGGCCCCGCGCGGCCGGCGCCCGCCCTGCTGGGCCGCGGTGAGGGCCGGCCATACCGGGGGCGGAAAGACATTGGATTCACCTTACCGCAAGCCCCGGTCCGGCGGTCCGGGAAGTCCCCCGGTGCGCCCCCTCTCGTGTAGGATGTGCCCGTTTTCATGAAACGCATCGCGGTCCTGACCAGCGGGGGTGACGCCCCGGGGATGAACGCCGCCATTCGTACCGTCGTACGAATGGGCATCAGCGAAGGCTGGGAGGTGTTCGGCATTCGCAACGGCTATGCCGGCCTGTTCGAGGACCGGCTCGAGCCCCTGGGGGCCCGCGACGTCGGCGGCATCCTCCAGCGTGGCGGGACGGTGCTGGGCAGCGCGCGGTTCCCCAGGTGGAAAGAGCACGAGGTGCGGGCGCAGGCGCTCGACAACCTGCGCGCCCACAAGATCGAGGGGCTGATCGTCATCGGCGGCAACGGTTCGCAGACGGGGGCCTGGGCGCTGTCGCAGATGGACTTTCCGGTCATCGGCGTCGCCTCGACCATCGACAACGATCTCTCGTGCACCGAGATCACCATCGGCGTCGACACCGCCCTCAACATCGCGCTCGAGTCGATCGATCGCCTGCGCACCACCGCGTCGTCGCACAAGCGCGCCTTCGTGGTCGAGGTGATGGGGCGCAACTGCGGCTACCTGGCCCTGATGGCGGGCCTGGCGGGCGGCGCCGAGGCGATCCTGGTGCCCGAGGCCACCACCAACCCCGACGACGTCGCCTCCGATCTGCAAGGCGCCTGGGCGCGCGGCAAACAGCACGCGCTGGTGGTGGTGGCGGAAGGGGCGAACCCGAACGCCGCCGGTCTGCTGAAGCACTTCGAGGGGAGCCGCGGTCAGCTCGGCTTCGACCTGCGCGCCACGATCCTGGGGCACGTGCAGCGCGGCGGCGTCCCCGGCGCGTTCGATCGTCTGCTGGCGACCCGGCTGTCGGCGGGCGCCGTCGAGCGGCTGGCGCGCGGCGAGCACGGCTGTCTGGTCGGGCTCATCAAGGGCGAGGTGACGTCGACCCCTTACGAGACCGTGATGAAGACGCCGAAGACCATCGACTTCCAACTCTTGAAGCTGGCGCGGGTCCTTGCCGTCTGAAGCGGCAGGCACCGGTTCGCTGGCCACGCCCGCGCCGCCGCCCGCGCGTCCCTCCGCGGTTTCTTGGCTCGACCGCCTGAGCGAGCGCCAGATGATCTGGCTGGTGGTGGTGCTGGGCATCTTGCTCTACGTACCGCTGGCGGGGACCTACGGCCTGTGGGATCCCTGGGAGACGCACTACTCGGAAGTGGCCCGCCAGATGACGAAGCGGGGCGACTTCATCAGCCTGTGGTGGCCCGGCTCGCCGCGCGACGTGGATGTGTTCTGGTCGAAGCCGGTGCTGTCGTTCTGGCTCATGAGCATCGGCATGCATCTGGCGGGCATCGGCTCGCCCGACGGCATGTCCGGCGAGATGGCGCTCGGCACGCGCGCCGAGTGGGCCGTGCGCACGCCGTTCTGCCTGATGGGCGTGCTGGGGATCCTGGCCGTCTATCTGGTGACGGCGCGTTTCGTCACCCGGCGCGCTGGCGTGCTGGCGGCCGTCATCCTGGCCACGTCCCCCATGTACAGCCTGGTGGCGCGCCAGGCGATGACCGACATGGCGTTCGTCGGACCAATGGCGATGGCGCTGGCGCTGGGCGCGCTGGCCCTGTTCGACGACGAGGACGAGCAGCTCCCTCGGCGGGGCCGAGGCCGCTTCACCTGGCCCCACCACAGCCTGTTCTACTGGACCATCGGCCTGTTCGTGGTCACGACGATCCCGCAGCTGGTCATCGATTCGATCCAGCTGAAGGTCGACGTCCCCACGGCGAGGGGGTTCCTCCGCATCTACGGCGTCGTCTTCATGCTCCCGTACTTCGCCGGCTTCGGGCTGTTCGGCTTCATCGCGTCGCGTACCCGCTACAAGGCGCCGCTGTACCTGTACCTGGCGGCGATCCTGTGCGGCCTGGCGGTGCTGGCGAAGGGGCTGGCGGGCCTGGGGCTGCCACTGATCGTGTTTCTGGCCTACCTGGCCTTCACCTGGAACTGGGCCCGCTTGCGGCGGGCGCAGATCCCGATGGGGATCGGGGGCTCGCTGCTGGCGCTGCTGGTGGTGGCGGTCCCGTGGCACCACGCCATGATCGCGCGTCACGGGCTGGCGTTCTGGAACGAGCTGTTCGGCGACAACCACTGGCGGCGCATGGTGCTCGGTCGGCACGGCGATCGCGGCACGTTCGAATACTTCATTCGCGAGCTGGGCTATGCGCTGTGGCCCTGGGTCGTGCTGGCGCCCGGTGCCGTCGCCTGGGCGGTGACGCGGCGGGCGCGCGGTGGCGCTGGCCTGACCGTGGCGGCCCGCGCGGCCGACGGGCGCGCCCAGGGGATCTTCTGGCTGGGCGCGATCTGGTTCGTCAGCGCCTACGCCATCGTCTCGGTGTCGATGACCAAGTTTCATCACTACGTGCTGCCGGCGGTGCCGGGGCTGGCCATCTGCATCGGCTGCTTCCTGGATGATCTGATCACCAGGCCGGGCCGTCGCCGCATCCTGCTGACCTTGCTGCTGGGGGTGCCGCTGCTGGCGGCGGTCACCGTCGATCTGACGAGCGCGCAGAACGCCTCGCAGCGGTTTCTGTGGCTGTTCTCCTACGACTACATCCACAGCCCGAAGGGGCGACCGTGGCCTTCGTCGCTCGACTTCACGGTGCCGGTGGTGGCGTTCTCGGCGCTGTTCGCGGGGGCGGCGTTCCTGCTGCTGGGGCGGCCGGCCTGGCGACGCTGGGTGGCGTTCGCGATGTGCGGCGTCGCCGTGGGGGCGACGTTCTTCCTGCTCGACGACTTCATGCGCCAGGTGGCGCCGTTCTGGTCGCAGAAGGATGTCATCGCCGCGTATTACAAGACGCGCCGTTCGCCCGACGAGAAGCTGATCGCCTACCAGCTCTACTGGCGCGGCGAGACGTTCTACACCGAGAACGAGATCTACCAGGGGCCGATGGAGGAGCGAACAGTCTTCGACGCGGAAGGCGCCGACGAGAAGTTCCACAAGTACATCGCCAGCCATCGCGGGCGACGCATCTTCCTGCTGATCGAGAAGGGGCAGAAGGGCAAGGTGGCGGGGCTGCTGCCGGTGGAGGTTCGCCCTTCGATCGTGGTCGTGCACGAGAGCAACACCAAGTTCATCTTGCTGCAAGCGGACCTGTAAGGAGGGGCAACGCGCGCCAGATTCCCACGCACACCCTCAGTGAAAGTCGTGTGAGATGTCGAGGGAGGTCAGGGGGCGCGTGGTGGGGCCGGGCAGGGGGCTGAAGCGATCGGCCTTGATCGTGACGACGCCGTCGCGATTTTGAACGACCCCGTCGACGATCATCGTGCCCAGCCCCAGGATCGTCTGGCGGTGCGTGACGAAACGCTGCGGCGTGATGATGGCGTTCGCGAAGCCGGTCTCGTCCTCGACGGTCAGGAACACGAAGCCCTTGGCGGTGCCGGGGCGCTGGCGGACGATGACGATGCCGGCGACGCGGGCGCGCTTCCCGTCGGCGATGGCGCCCAGCCCCGCCGCCGTCACCACGCCCTCCGCTCGCAAGCGCTCGCGCGCGAACGCCAGGGGATGCGCGGCGGTGTTGACGCCGGTGTGCCCCAGGTCGGACACGATCTCGTCGAAGGGGGACATCTCGGGCAAGGGAGAATCGTCGTCGTCGGTCGCGGCCGTGCCCGCGAACAGACGCCCCGAGCGGCCGAGCACCTCCACCTGCCACAGCGCGCGCCGTCGGCTCCCCCCCAGCGCGCCAAATGCGCCGATGGCGGCCAGACTGGAGAGCTCGGTGGGATTCGGCCGCACGCGCGCTTCCAGGTCGGCCATTGACGTGAACGGTCGCTCGGCGCGCGCCTTCACCAGACGCGCGCCGACCTCTTCCCGCAAGCCGTGGACGTACTTCAGCCCCAGCCGCACGGCCGGGCCGCCGCCGGTGTCGCTCGGTTCCAGGTCACACCGCCACGGCGAGCGCGCGACATCGATGGGCAGCGTCACCACGTCGTGGCGCCCGGCGTCGGTCACCAACGTCGACGGGTGATAGAAGCCCATCGGGTAGTTGTTGAGCAGCGCGCACAGGAACGCCGCCGGGTGATGCGCCTTCAGATAGGCCGACGCGTAGGCGAGCAGCGCGAACGACGCCGCGTGCGACTCGGGGAACCCGTAGAGCGCGAAGGACTTGATCCCTTGCACGATCTCGTCCTGCGCCGCGCCCGTGATGCCCTTCTTCACCATGCCGGCGCGCAGGTCGACCTCGATGGCGTTCATCCGCTCCTGCGAGCGCTTGAACCCCATGGCCCGCCGCAGCTCATCGGCCTGGCCGCCCGTGAAGCCGGCCGCCACCATGGCCATGCGGATCAGCTGCTCCTGAAACAGCGGGATGCCCAGGGTCCGCTTCAGGATCGGCTCCAGCGACGGGTGCGGGTAGGTCACCTGCTGGCGCCCCGCCCGGCGCAACAGGTACGGGTTCAACATCTTTCCCACGATGGGGCCGGGGCGGATGATCGCCACCTCGACCACCAGATCGTAAAACCGTTCGGGGCGCATGCGGGGCAAGGTCGCCATCTGCGCGCGTGACTCGACCTGGAACACCCCCACCGTGTCGGCCGCGCGCAGCATCTCGTACACCTTGGGATCGTCGACGGGCAGGTGCGCGTAGTCGATGGCGACCCCCTCGTGCCGCTCGATGAGCGGCACCGCGTCCTCCAGCACCGCCATCATCCCCAGCCCCAGCAGGTCGACCTTGACGATGCCCAGGTCGGCGCAGTCGTCCTTGTCCCACTGCACGATGACCCGGTTGGGCATGCTGGCCGGCTCGAGCGGCACCACGTCGTCCAGGTGCCCCGCCGCGATGACCATGCCGCCCGAGTGCTGCCCCAGGTGGCGGGGCAGGTTCAACAGCTCCGTCGAGATCGTCCCCAGGAGCTGGGTGCGATCCTCACGCGTGGAGAAGCCCGCCGAGGCGACGTAGTCGGACAGCGGCGCGTCCGGCTCGGCGTGCAGCCAGGCCGGCAGCCCCTTGGCGATGCGGCCCAGTTGCTCCTCGGAGAACCCCAGCGCGCGGCCGACCGTGCGCATGGCCAGCCGCGGGCGATAGCTGATCACGTTCGCGGTCATGGCGGCCCCGCGCGCGCCGTGCTTCGCGTAGACGTGCTGGATGACGGCCTCACGCTTGTCCCCCGACGGCAGATCCAGATCGATGTCGGGCATGCGATCGGTGATGTTCGAGGCGGCGTGGACCCGCTCCTCGGACAGGAACCGCTCGAACAGCAGCTCCATGCCGACGGGATCGACGGCGGTGATGCCGAGCGCGTAGCAGACGGCCGAGTTCGCCGCCGAGCCGCGCCCCTGCACCATGATGTCGTTGTTCCGCGCGTATTCGACGATGTCCCACACCAGCAAGAAATACCCGGCGAGGTGGAGGCGCCCGATGAGGTCGAGCTCGCGTTCGAGCTGCCGCCGCGCCTTCTCGGCGAGCGTGCGCGCGGCGGCCGAGTCGGCGCGGTAGCGGCGCGCGGCGCCCTGCCAGGTGAGCTTCACCAGGTAGCTCTGCTCGGTCTCGCCGGCGGGCACGGGGAAGGTGGGGAAGGTGTAGCCGAGATCGGCGAGCGTGAACCGGCAGCGCTCGGCGATGGCGCGGGTGGCGCGCAGGGCCGCCGGCAGGTCGCGGAACAGCGCCGCCATCTCGCGCGGGGATTTCAGGTGATGCTCGGCGCTGGGGGACAGCCGCCGCCCGATCTCGTCGACGGTGGCGCCGTGGCGCGCGCAGGTGAGCACGTCGTGAATGCGCCGCCGCTCGGGCGTGGCGTAGCGGACGTCGTTGGTGGCGACGATGGGGAGCCCGAACGCCTCCGCCTGGGCGCACGCGGCCCGCACCCGATGCGCCTCCGCGGCGTCGAAGTGACGTTGCGTCTCGAGGTACAGCCGGTCGCGCCCGAAGGCGTCGCGCAGCGCCGGGAGATCGGCGCGCGCGTCCGCTCCCGCGAGCGCGATCAGGCCGGGGGCGTGCGCCGCCAGCAGCGCGTGCGTGGCCGAGCCCGTCCCCTTGGGGCGGCCGTGGTGGATCCGGGTGAGCAGCCGGCACAGGTTCTGGTAGCCCTCGCGATGCTCGACCAGCAGCAGCACGGGCGGCGCGCCGGCGTCGGTCAGCGTCACCTCGGCGCCGACGATGGCCCGCACCCCGGCGCGTCGGGCCGCGCCGAAGAACCGCGGCGCCCCGTAAAGCCCGTTCACATCGGCGAGCGCCAAGGTGTCGTACCCCTGGCGCGCGGCCGTCTCCAGCAGATCTTCGGGGAGCGAGGCCCCATCGAGAAACGAGAAGGCTGATCGGCAGCGCAGCTCGACGTAGTCACTCCCGGCCATGAACCGCGAGTATACTGAATGTTTGTTTAGTCCCAGGGTCGACCAAACCATACATCCCAGTATGGTAAAAATAGCTGTATGAAAAAGACCATGCACATCGACGCGCTGCTGCTGGCCGAGGCCAAGGTCGCGTCGGGGGCCGTCACGGACACCGAGGCGGTCCGGTTGGGGCTGCAGGCCCTGGTGCGGCATGCCGCCCACGAGCGGCTGCGAACGCTTCGCGGATCCGAACCCACGGCGCGCGACGTGCCGAGACGCCAGGAACGGGCCTCGTCGCGCGCGAAGCGCACCGCGGTCTGATGGTCCTGGTCGATACCGCCGTCTGGATCCGGTTTCTCGCCAACCGTGCGCCGTACACGGCCGAGCTGGATCGCCTGCTCGGCCGTGACGAGGTGATCGGCCACGAGCTGGTCTACGGGGAGCTCCTCGTCGGTGATGTCGGGGGGCGGGCGACGTTGCTCGACGCTTACGCGCAGATGCGACAGGCGCCCGTCATTCGACACACCGAGGTGGTGGAGCTCGTGCGCGCGCGCAGGCTCGCGGGACGCGGCATCGGTTGGAGCGATGCCCACCTGCTCGCCTCGGCGCTGGTGGGCGGCGTCTCGTTATGGACGGTCGACATCCGGCTCCAGGCGTCGGCGGTCGCGCTGGGCGTCGCGCATCGACCCTGATTCCAGATGAGGGTGGGCGCGCTCAGTCCGCCCAGAGCTCCGCCAGCGCGCGACCGGCGCCGGGCAGGTTGCCGTAGTGGAACTCGACGTTGCGGATGACGCGCCGGTTGCCGGGAAGATCGATCACGTGTGAGCGGGTCTCCGGGTTGAAGATGGCGCGGGTCTTCGGCGCGAACTGCGTGCCGTCGCCGAAGGTCACCACCACGTCGAACATCTCGAGCGGGCTCCGCTCCACCACGATCATGATGCGCCGGTACGTGCCTTCGCGCGCCCCCACGGTGATCACGTCGCGATCCCGCGCGCCGTCCACCGAGCGCTCGCCCAGCTTGACCCATTCGCCACGGGGGCGGCCGGGGTAGGCGGGCCCCGTCTCGTGGTGTGCGCAGCCCGCACCCACCGCCAAGAAGACGCCCAACAGGATCGATGTTCCGCGCACGATTTCCTTTCGCATGGTGATCATTCGCACCATCTAAGTCCGATCCCGGCAGGCGCAACGGCTAGGGCGCTGCCAGCCCGGCGATCGTCGTGAACGCGGCGATCAAATCGGCCCCGCTCTCCACCGGATAGTAAGAGGGGTTCGCGGAGCGCGGCTGGCCCCCGGCGATCGCCATCGCCGCCAGGGTCGCGTCGCCACTTCCGACGTCCATTCCCACCCCCACCACGAACGTTGAAATGCCGAGGGTGTCGTACGCGCTCTTGACGGCGGCGATCGCGTTCGCGTCGTCGCATTGATTCAGACTGCCCGGGGCAGCGCCGGCACAAGGCGCAACCCCGCAGGTGGGAATACCGTCGGTGACGAGGAGGATGAACTTCGGAGCGCCATCGTTCAGGCTCGATAAATACGTCGCCGCCGCCGAGATGGCGGCGGTGGTTGGGGTCGAGCCGCTGGCATGTGTCGCCTCGAGTCGGAAGGCGATCATGGCCGCGCTCGCCACCTGGGGCGCAATTTCGACGCCGCTCAGGACCACACAGGCATCGGTCGAAAGGCCGCCTCCTTCGGCGAAGAACTTGAGACCCCAGTTGACCTTGGTTTCTTCGAGCGGAAGCACCTGCTCCATCGCCGTCGTCATCAGGGACCATTTCGAGGTCACCCCGCAACCGTAGGTGCCGGGACAGGTCATGCCGTCGAACGTGTCGTTCATCGACGCCGAGCGATCGAGGACGATGAGAATGTTGGGAGGCGGCGACGTCACGATGCCTCCGCCGGTCCCTCCGTCGCCCGCGCCGGCGCGGCCTCCGCCCCCGCTCGTTCCGCCCGCGCTCGTGCCGGCGAGGCCTGAGCCCGCCGCTCCCCCTGGCCCGACGCCCGCGCTCCCGGCGGCGCCGTCGCTTGGCACCGCGTGGCCTGCCGCACCTCCCGAGGCTGGCGCGGACGTACCTCCGAAGCCGCCTCCGCCGACACCCGTTCCGCCACCGCCCTGTCCGCCGACGGACGGCTCCACCGTCGCCGGCATTCCTCCGCCTCCGTTCACCGTCGCCCCTCCCGCGCCGCCGCTCTGGCTCGCCGTCCCGGCGCCACTCCCGCCGCTCCTTCCGCCGCTGGACGAAGAACAGCCCATACCCCCTGAAACCCACGCGGCGACGACCACCACCACCGCCAGACCTGACATCATCCTCACGGGCGCCTCCTCGAAGAGTTCCGTGCGCAGCGTATCATGGCGGACAACGGCGGCCCGATGAGGTTCCGGCTTCACGCCCGCGGGAGACTTGGAGTCTGCCGACGACGTCGGCGGAGCAGCAGCAACGCGCCGATGAGCACGGGGAGGGGGGCTCCTGCGCTGCCATTGCCAGCATAGGCGCAGCCGGACGTGACCTGACCGGTCCCGGTTTCGCCGCTGACGTCGGTGCCGCCGTCCGGAGGCGACGACGAGCTGCCCCCGCTGCCGGGGGCGCTTCCGCCGCTGCCGGTATGGCCGCCGCTGCCTGCCGCGAGCGCGCCGCCCGAGCCCGTGCGTCCCCCGCTGCTCGCCGATGAGCCGCCCGAGCTCGACGAGCGGCCGCCGGTGCTGGCGAGCCCGCCGCTTCCAGTTCGCCCCCCGCTGCTCGGCGCGCCGCCCGCGCCGGAGGTCCCGCCGCTCGAGGAGCCCAGCGCGCCCCCCGACGCCACCGGCGCGCCTCCGGTCGACGTCGCGCCGCCGCTCGCGGTGGCGAGCCCGCCGGTGCCCGAGCTCGACGCGCCCCCGCTGCCGGGACGTCCGCCCGTCGAGGTGATGCCGCCCGCGCCGGTGAGGCCACCGCTGGAGGTGACGCCGCCGCTCGACGTGACACCGCCGCTGGCCGTGACACCGCCTGTGCTCGTGACACCGCCCGTGCTCGTGACACCGCCTGTGCTCGTGACACCGCCTGTGCTCGTGACACCGCCT
>DASYCK010000042.1:0-39665 GCA_036500205.1 Polyangia bacterium
CCTGGCGCTCTACGCGACGGTTCTGCTGACCTTCGTGCACTTCATCGTGCTGACGCACCTGCTGCGGCTGTTCCTGAGGCGAATGGCCGCGCTCCCCATGATCGAGGCGTACGATCGGGTCGCCCACAAGGTCTCGGGCACGTTCGGGTTTCAGCTTCATGCGCGCGTCCCGGAGGTCGCCGACCTGGACGTGGCCCGCACCTCCGCCACGGCGCTGGCCGGTCTGGCGGGGCGCTTCGCGGCCGACGCCGCCGCTCGAGGGGTCATGGCCTACATCGCGGACAACCACGACGACCTGAAGGCGGCCGCCGCGACCATCGACCACGCCTTCGAGGGAACCACCCGGAAGAACGACGACGGCAAGACGAAGGCGGTGCACACCGCCTTCTTCGCCGCCTCGCGCACCGCGTTCCGGATCCTCGATCGCATCTGGAGGATGCGCGCCGAGACGCTCGACCTGTCGCGGCTCTCCGCCGTCTCGCCGGCCGACGCGGTGGTCTCGGGGGGGGCGCAGAGCAAGGTCCCCACCATCGCCATCCTCGGCGTGGCGGGGGAGGAGGCCAGCCTGTTCTGGTCGCGCCTGGCGGAGGACTTCGTGGCGATGCGCGTGGCGACCTTCATCATTCACGTGCTGGGTCAGGTGCGGGGGCTGATGCTGTTCGCGCTGTCGGCCGCCTTGCTGCTGGTGGCGAGCGTGGTCGCCTATCCGTTTCACCCGGGCCGCTTCATCACCGTCTTCACCTGGGTGCTGGTGATCGTGGTGACGGTGGGCTGCTTTCTCATCATCCTGCGCCTGGAGAAGGACGAGATCATGAGCCGGCTCGGGGGGACCGAGCCGGGGCGCATCAACCTGCGCCCCGAGCTGATCAGCAAGCTGGTCATCTACGTGGCCCTGCCGGTGGTGGGGCTGCTGACCGCGGTCTTCCCAGAGGTTTCGGACCTGCTGTCGTCCTGGATCGATCCGCTGCGCAACCTGCTGCCCTGAGCGGTCGGGGCGGTCGGGGGGTTGACAGATCCCGGGTTGTAATTCATGAGAGCACCGTCATGAGCCAGCCCGCCGAACGTCACGAATTCCAGGCCGAGGTCAAGCAACTGCTCGACCTCATGGTCCACTCCCTCTACTCGAACAAGGAGATCTTCCTGCGCGAGCTGATCTCGAACGCCTCGGACGCCCTGGACAAGCTGCGGTTCGAGCGGCTCACCAAGCCCGAGCTCGCCGGAACGGACGAGCTGCACATCCGCCTCGATCCGGATCGCCAGGCACGCACCCTGTCGATCAGCGACAACGGCATCGGCATGACCCGGGCCGAGGTGGTCCGCAACATCGGCACCATCGCCAAGTCGGGGACCAAGGAGTTCCTTTCGGCGGTCAAGCAGGCGCAGGGAAAGGACATGCCCCCCGAGCTGATCGGTCAGTTCGGCGTCGGCTTCTATTCGGCGTTCATGGTGGCCGACAAGGTCACGCTGGTCACCCGCCGCGCCGGCGAGGCCACCGCCACGTCGTGGGAGTCGGTGGGCGACGGGACCTACAGCCTGGGCGAAGGGGAGCGCGACCAGCCGGGCACCACCGTCACCTTGCACCTCAAGCCGGTCGACGACGAGCAGGGGATGCGCGACTTCACCGACGACGACGTCATCCGCGACATCGTCAAGCGCTACTCGGACTTCGTCTCGTACCCGATCCGCATGAAGACCTGGCGCCAGAAGGAGCAGGGGTCGTCCGAGGCCAAGGTCTTCGAGGACGCCACGCTCAACTCGATGAAGGCGATCTGGGACCGCCCGAAGGGCGAGGTCACCGAGGCCGAGTACAACGACTTCTATCGCCACCTCTCGCACGACTGGAACGAGCCGCTGCGCACCATCCCCATCAAGATGGAGGGGACGTTCGAGGCGTACGCGCTGCTGTACATCCCGGCCAAGGCCCCGTTCGACCTGTACAGCCCCGAGATGAAGCGCGGCGTGCAGCTGTACGTGAAGCGCGTGTTCATCATGGACGAGTGCCGCGACCTGATGCCGTCGTATTTGCGCTTCGTGAAGGGCGTGGTCGACGCGCATGACCTGTCGCTGAACGTATCGCGCGAGATCTTGCAGAAGGACCGGCAGATCCAGGTCATCCGCAAGCAGCTGGTCAAGAAGGTGCTGGCGACGCTGGACGAGATGAAGCGGGACGCCGCCAAGGAGTACGCGGCGCTGTGGGGCGAGCTGGGCCCGGTGCTGAAGGAGGGGCTGCTCGGGGCGGAGGCGTCGGAGAAGGACAAGCTGCTCGACCTGGTGCTGGCGGCGTCGACCGCCGATGCCGCCGAGCCGACCTCTCTCGAGAAGTACGTGCTGCGAATGAAGGAAGGGCAGGAGGCCATCTACTTCCTGACCGGCGCCTCGAAGGAAGCGCTCGCCAAGTCGCCGCTGCTGGAGACGTTCGTCGCCAAGGGCTACGAGGTGCTGCTGTTCTCGGATCCGGTGGACGAGCTGTGGTTGGAGCGCGCGCCCCGCTACCGGGACAAGCCGATGCAGTCGATCGGTCGCGGCGAGATCAAGCTGGGGAGCGACGAGGACCGCAAGAAGGAGACGGAGGCGCTCGAGGAGAAGCAGAAGGAGTACGGCGATCTCCTCACCTGCTTCCGTGTCTTGCTGTCGGACGAGATCAAGGAGGTCCGGCTCTCCAACCGCCTCACCTCATCGGCGGTTTGCCTGGTGAGCGACGAGCACGACATGACGCCGCGCCTGCAGAAGATGATGGAGCAGCTGGGGCAGACGTCGGGGAAGGTGAAGCGGATCCTGGAGCTGAATCCGCAGCACCCCCTCGTCGTGAAGCTGCACGAGCTGTTCGCGGCGGACAACAAGGATCCCCGGCTGGGGCTGTACGCGCAGCTGCTGCTGGGGCAGGCCCACCTGGCCGACTCGGGTCAGCTCCCTGATCCCGCGGCGTTCAGCGCGGTGCTGGGGGAGATCATGGGCCGGGCGCTCTGACCTGGCTTGGCCGGGAGGCACTAGTGCACCGCACTAGAGGACGCAGCGGCCGCCCAGGCAGTCGTCGACCTCGGGATGCGCGGGCATGCAGGTTCCGCTGTCGGTGATCGGGGTGGTGACGGCGCCGCAGGTGACCGACGTGACCGTTCCGTTCGCCGTCACGGTGTTCAAGGTGCCGACCGCCACGCCGTCGGCATTCGTCAGGGTGTAGGTGCGCGTGAGTGAGCTCGAGTCGAAGGCGCTGCTGAGGCTGTAACAGGTGGCGCCCGCCTTGTAGAACGTGATGGTGTTGATGCCGGTCCCGGCGTTGATGTCGTTCGTGACCGTGTTGACGGCCTTGATGCCGTCGCCGTAGCAGATGTCGTGGGTGCTGGTCGTGTCCACGCCGCTGGCTGCCACCAGGCAGGTCCCGGCGGGAACGCATCCTGAGATCACGTCGGCGATACAAGCGGGCAGGTCGCCGCAGTCGCCGGTGGTGCCGATGGTTCCGCCCGCCGCGCCGGTGCTACCGCCCGCCGCGCCGGCGCTGCCGCCCAGGCCGCCCCCGGATGTGCCCCCGCCTCCGGTGGTCCCTCCGAGCGCGCCGGAAGCTCCCCCTGTCGGGACCGTGGCGCC
This sequence comes from Polyangia bacterium, assembly GCA_036500205.1. Classification (GTDB taxonomy): domain Bacteria; phylum Myxococcota_A; class Polyangia; order Fen-1088; family Fen-1088; genus DASYCK01. Next base: position 3,583 of record DASYCK010000042.1, read on the forward strand.
GCCCTGTCCCCCGCCACCGCTCGAGCTGCTGGACGAGCAGGCCGTCAGGCCCAGCGCGCCGAGGGCCAATCCGCACGAGATCGCGAGCGTGGTGAGTCGCAGCTTCGAGGCGAGGTTGAACGACATGTCGTCCGTTTAACGCCCGTCCGCGCCGGTGGAAAGCGTCAATCGCTTTCGGGCGGCAGTATTAACGTGCCGTTTACGTTCGCGAAAACTTCGAGATGCGCTCGATCACGAACGGGATGGCGGACGGGACCGGCGAGGGCGTGACGCGGTTCGAACGCCTACGCGGCGTCGCGGCCGTGACGCAGGATCCCCAGCTCATCGTGCTCGCGGCGTTCGGCGCGATCGCGCGAGCGGAGAATCTCGTCGACCCGGGTGGCGGCCACGCGGCGAAGCGCCTCGGCCCGGTTGTAGGCGGCGGCATAGCGATCGCGAGACGCGCTCGACACCGCGGTCGCCTGACCCACGGCCTGCTCGGCCACGCGCACGTCCGACAAAACCCGGGCGTGCGAGAGCTCGCTCAGCTGCCAGTCGGAAGCGCTGGCGAGTCGGCGGCTGTCCTGTCCGGCGCGCGCCCGACGCTGCGCCAGGGCCTCTTCGGCCTCCTTCAGCTGTCGGCCAGCCTCGGACATCTCGTTGAGCCGTTGCTCTTCGTGACGTTCCTCCAGCTTGACGGCGGCGTCGAGACGGATCTTGGGGCGCACGAGCAGTTCTTCGGCACCGGCCGCAATCAACTTGAGGCGCGCGCGGAGAAATCTTCCGACGGTGAGCGCGTCATGCGCCGCCTCCTCAATGAGCGTGACGCGCGTCAAACGTGACGTGAGTCAGAAACCCGACGAGGACGTTGGCCTTGCCCTTGCTTTGTCCCTGTTGCGGGAAAGGAGAAAGTCAATTGGCTGACGGAATATATGTAGGTATGGCAGCTGCGGCGGCGCGAGCGGAGCAGCTCGATTCGATCGCGGACAACCTCGCCAACGTGGAGACGCCCGGCTTCAAGGCCTCGCATCCTGCGTTCGAATCCTTTCTGCCGCCCAAGGCCGGCAAGAGCTCCGACAAGGTGGCCGCCGCCGCCGTGGGCACGGGCACCGATCTGTCGCGCGGCCTGGTGAAGACCTCTGGAAATCCGTTGGACATCGTCCCCCAGGGGAGCTCCTTCCTGACGGTGCAGACGCCCAGCGGCATGGCCTACACGCGCAACGGTCGCCTGACCGTCAGCCCCGAAGGCCTCCTCACCACCAGCGGCCTTCCGTTGCTGGGCGTGTCGGGCAATCCCATCGAGATCCCCATCGGCGCCACGCCGCTGGTGAACGAGCAGGGGTCGGTGATGGTCGACCAGGTGGAGATCGATCGGTTGGCGCTGGCCGATCTGCAAGGAAACGTGGTGCACAAGGGGCAGTCGCTGTATGCGTCGGGTCCCGGAGGCACGGTGGTGCCGTCACAGGGGGGCGTGGAGGTTGGTCAGATCGAGATGGCCAACGCCACGGCGCTGGACGCCACCGTGCAGATGATCGGAGCGCAGCGGCAGTTCGAGACCGCGATGCAGGCCATTCAAACTTACCGTCGCCTCGATGATCAGGTGATGAACGTCGGCAAGGCGCGCTGAGCGCAACGAACACTGAAGGACGAAGGAGATTTTCCATGTTGCGATCGCTTTACACCGCGGCCACCGGAATGGAGGCCCAGCAGCTGAAGATGGACGTCATCGCCAACAACCTGGCGAACACCAGCACCACGGGCTTCAAGCGGGTGCGGGCCGAGTTCCAGGATCTGATGTCGGAGACGATCCAGCAGGCGACGCCGGCGGGGCCCCAGGGGGGCGGTCAGCCGGTTCCCCTGCAGGTCGGCCTGGGGGTCAAGACCGGCAGCACCACCCGCGACATCGGCACGGGCGACATGCAGAACACGCAGAACCCGCTCGACCTCGCCATCGATGGGAACGGGTACTTTCGCGTGCAGCTGCCGTCGGGTGACATCGCGTTCACCCGCGCCGGCAACCTGCGCATCGACGAGAACGGCCGGCTGGTCACGCAGCACGGCGAGACCATCGAGCCGGCCATCACGGTACCGCCCGAGACGCTCTCCTTCACCGTGAAGACCGACGGCACGGTGCTGGCGCAGCTGCCCAACAAGACCGATCCCACGGAGCTGGGGCAGCTTCAGCTGACGACGTTCACGAACCCCGCCGCGCTGAGCGCGATCGGGCACAACTTGTTTCAGCCGACAGGCGCCAGCGGCCAGGAGCTGCAATCGAAGCCTGGCGAGCAGGGGACCGGCGGCATCAGCCAAGGGGTCCTCGAGGGCTCGAACGTGAAGGCGGTGGAGGAGATGATCGACATGATTTCGACGCAACGGGCCTACGAGATGAACTCGAAGGTCATTCAGACGGCCGATCAGATGCTGCAACGTCTGACGCAGCTTCGGTAACGACCATGCGAAGCACGATGTTCACGCTGCTCGGGGTTCTGGCCGGCCTGTCCGGCAGCCGTGCCGCGCACGCCGCCGACACCACCACGATCGTTCAGACGGCCCTGGAGGCGGCGACCACCATCCCGAACGCGCGCGTCTCCGTGGTCGCGCTCGAGCGCGGCGCGACCAACTGCACGATGGGGATCGACCCCCGCGCCGAGGTTCCCCGCGCCGTCGACGGCTCGGGACGTTTCGCCGTCAAGCTGATCGGGACCCGGTCGGGCAGCGAATGCCAGGCCTGGATCTGGGCCCGGGTGCGGGTCTTCGCGCAGGTCAGCGTGGCCACGCGGGCCATCCGCGCCGGCGATCCCTTCGCGGGCGCCACCGAAACCGTCGAGCGGGAGATCAAGGCGGGCCGGACGCCGGCCGCCTCCGTCGACGGTGCCGTCGCCGACCGCCCGCTGGGACCGGGACAGATGATCGAAGCCGACGTCGTCCGGGTGCCCGGTCTGCGGTCCGGCGAGACCGTGAAGGTCCTGCTGGTCGCCGGTGGCATGTCGATCGAACAGATGGGGCGCGCCGTTCCCTGCGCGCGCAATCACAACTGTGCCGTGTTGCCCTCGGGACGGCATGTGGACGGGACGCTCGTCGACGGGCGCCTGCTGGTGGAGATGCCATGAAGATCAAACATCGCCATTCGAAGTCGGTCGTCGCCGGTCTGATCGCGCTGGCGCTCGCCGGCGGCTGCGGACCGGCGCACACGGGCGCCTACAAGCAAAAGAAGCGTGAATACACGGCCGACGCCACCGACGCCGCCAAGAACACCGCCGTCTCGGAGGGGAGCTTGTGGCAGGAAGGGCGCCCCGCCTCGATGTTGTTCACCGATGCGCGCGCGCTGCACGCGAACGATCTGGTGGTCATCAACGTCGAGGAGATCGCGTCGGCGAACCGGTCGGCCAACACCGATCTCGACCGGACCTCGTCCGCCGCCGCCAAGATCGACGCCTTTCTGGGCGTGCTGGGCAAGCTGCAGAAGGCGGGGCTCGATCCCAACCTGAACGTGGGCGGGTCCTCGCAGAGCAGCTTCCACGGCAAGGGCTCGTCGGATCGCAGCGAGTACCTGACCGCCACCGTCCCGGCGCTGGTCCGCAAGGTGTTGCCGAACGGCAACCTGTTCGTGGAAGGGCACCGCGTCGTCCTGGTGAACAGCGAAGAGCAGCACTTCTACATCTCCGGGGTGGTCCGCCCCATCGACATCGACCAGCAGAACAGCGTGAAGAGCTCGATGATCGCGGACGCCGAGATCGAGTTCGCCGGCGCCGGAGATCTGACCGACAACCAGAAGCAGGGCTTCTTTTCGAGATACTTGGGATGGCTGTGGCCGTTTTGAGTGAAGGAACGTTCATGACGATGACGAGCAACAAGACAGGCAACTTTCGCTTCCGGCTTCCCCGGATGGTGCTGGCGCTGGGCGCGGCGCTCATCGGCGTCGCGGGCGGGGGACGCCCGGCGACCGCCGCGGCGGTCCGCATCAAGGAGCTCGTCGACGTCCAGGGGATGCGCGAGAACGCGCTCTACGGCTACGGGCTCGTCGTCGGCCTGGCCGGCACGGGCGACACGGAATACGTGTTCTTCACGTCGCAATCGATCAGCGGCATGCTGGGACGGTTGGGGATCCGCATCGATCCGCACGACGTCCGCGTCCGCAACGTGGCCGCCGTCATGGTGACGGCGCGCCTGCCCGCGTTCGCCCGCCCCGGCACCCGCATGGACGTCAGCGTCGCCTCGATGGGAAACGCCCGCTCGCTGGCGGGGGGCGTCCTGCTGATCACGCCGCTGACGGGGGCCGACGGTCTGGTCTACGGTCTGGCGCAGGGTCCCGTGCAAGCCGGCGGCATCGAGGCGTCGGCGTTCGGCTCCTCGTTTCAGAAGAATCAGCCCACGTCGGGACGGGTCCCGGCGGGGGCGACCATCGAGCGCGCGGTCTCCCCGAACCTCGACAAGCCGACCTTGACGTTCGGCTTGAAGCGCCCCGATTTCACCACCGCCTTCAATCTGGTCGAGGTGATCAACAAGGCGCTGGGGGAGGAGGCCGCCCGGGCGATCGACCCGGCGCAGATCGAGATCAAGGTCCCGGCCGCCTTCAAGGGCAAGGCCGTCGGCTTGGTGACCAAGCTGGAGACGCTCGAGGTCCAGGCCGACGAGAAGGCCCGCGTGGTGGTCAGTGAACGCACCGGCACCGTGGTGGCCGGCGAGCGGGTGCGCATTCATCCCGTCGCCGTGGCGCACGGGGGCCTGTCGATCTCGATCCAGGCGACGCCGATGGTGTTTCAGCCCAACGCCTTCTCACAGGGGGGCAAGACGGTGGCGACGAAGCAGGGCCAGATCGATGCCAAGGAAAAGGAGAAGGCGATGGTCGCGCTTCCCGCCACGACGTCGGTCGAGGATCTGACGAAGGCGCTGAATCTCCTGGGGGCCACGCCGCGTGATCTGATCGCCATCCTGCAAGCGATGAAGGCGGCGGGTGCGCTCGACGCCGACCTCGAGGTGCTGTGATGCCGGGACCGGTGCGCGGCCAGACCGAGGCGTTCCAGCAGATGGAGGCAGTGATGCTGCGCCAGATGCTGCAGTCGAGCGGCGCCTTCAAGGCCACCGACACGCCCGGATCGCAGCTACGCACCGACATGTTCGTCGAGACCCTGGCCGACGCCGTCGCCAAGGCGGGGGGGCTGGGCATCGCGCGCATGCTCGAGCGGGAGCTCGGCGGCAAATCGGCTGAAGCCAACGCCGCGGGCGCTTCGTCCACCCCATCCCCCGGGCTGAGCCTGCTGCATCGCGCCGGGGCGGGCGCTGCCGCGGCGGTCAACACGGTCGACGATCTCGACGATCCCAACAGCACCGCGCCGCTGCCCGAGGATCCGTCCGCCGCCAGCATCGACGACTATCAGCCGGGTCACACCGTTCCCTCCTCGGCGCTTCCGGTGGTCCCCAACCCGGCGACCGCTGCCGCCAGCATCGCCAATCCGGGCGAGGTGACCGACTTCGTGACCAGCGGCTTCGGCAACCGCGTGCACCCCATCACGGGAGACCACCGCTTTCACACCGGCGTCGACCTGCGCGCCGCCGAAGGGGCCCCCATCCGCGCCGCGGCCGCCGGGATCGTGCGTCAGGCCGGTCCCCGTGGCGGCTACGGCAACGCCGTCGAGATCGATCACGGCGATGGGACAAGTACCCTCTACGCCCACGCTTCCGCACTTCTGGTCAGGCCCGGGCAGCGCGTCGAACGCGGCCAGCCCGTCGGCCTGGTCGGTCAGACGGGACAGGCGACGGGCCCCCACCTCCATTTCGAGCTTCGCCACCACGACCATCCCGTGAATCCCACCTCCCTCCTTCTGCCCAGTCCGACCGGACGTGCCCTTAATAGTTATCGGGAACGTGTCGAAGACAAAGCAGGAGGCACTCTTTCGGGTGCCGATGGAGGTGAGTCATGAAAGTCTCAGACGTCAGTCCCGTGGTTGCCCCAGAGCGCGTCGCCGCGCAACAGGCGGCGTCGACGGCCGTCCAGGGAACGCCGGACCGGGTCTCGGTCAATGCCACGCGAAACGCCGAAGCCAGCGTGTCGGCGGCCCGCCGTTCGACCGGCACCGACCGCGCCAGCCGCATGCAGCAGCTGGAAGCCTCGGTGCGTTCGGGGACCTACGCGCCCGATCCGGGGCGGGTGGCCGAGCAGCTCCTCTCCGATGCCGAGGTCGATGCCCGTCTCCAATCGATGATGTCACATTGAGGTTCAACGGATGAACAGTCTCGAGCGCGCGATCGAATTGACGGAACGAATCCGGGAATCGCTCGCGGCCGAGATCGCCGTGGCGCGCGAGGAGCGCGTGCTGATCCGAAGAATGGATTCCGAGGGTCTGAACGCCCGCGCCGCCATCCGCGCCGAGTTCAACACCAGGACCGCCGCGTCGATGACCGAGCTGGGGAGGACGCTGGGCACCGCCGCCGTCGAGCTGGGAATGTCGGAGCTGACGATGGATGCGCTGCTGGTGAACGCGCCGGTCGAAGGCCGTCGCATGTCCGCCGTGCTCGTCGAGGTGAGGACGCTGGCGGGACAGCTCTCGGAGCTCGATCGATTGAACCGCCTGTTGAGCCAGCGGGCGCTGGCTTACGTGCGGGCCCATCTCTCGGTGATTTCACCGAAGCCGGCCGCCTACGATCGCCGCGGTAGCGGCGCGAAGGTGGACCGGACCTCAACGTTCGTCAGGGTGGTGTGACATGGCGGACCTCTTCTCTCTCCTCGTTCAGTCCGGCAACAGCCTCGGTGCACACAGCGCCGCGCTGGCGGTCGCCGGAAACAACGTGGCGAACGCCAACACCCCCGGGTATTCGCGGCAGATCGCCAACTTGGTCGCGAATCCGGCCGTGTCGTCCCTGGGCTCCGGCGCGGTGGGGACGGGCGTCTCTCTCTCCGACATCACGCAGGCGCGCGATCAGTTCGTCGAGCGCCAGATGCCGGTCGCCCTCGGTTCCCAGGCGCAGTCCCAGGCCGAGAGCGACGCGCTGACGGCGCTGACGGCCCTCAACCCCGATCTGCAGGGGGGGCTGTCGACGACCCTGGGTGCCTTCTATTCGTCCTTGCAGACCTGGTCACAGAATCCGGGCGATCTGTCGTTGCGGCAGAGCGTGCTGGGCTCCGCGCAGTCCCTCGCCACGTCGTTCAACCAGACGGCCAGCTCGATCTCGGCCGCGCGGTCGGGGCTCGACTCCGCCATCACCGGCAAGATCAGCGAGGTCAACGCCGCGGCGCAGTCGCTCGCCAACCTCAACATTCAGGTCGAGGTGGCGCGGTCGTCGGGGGGAAGCGCCAACGACGTGCTCGATGCGCGGCAACAGGCGGTCGACACCCTGGCGAGCCTGACGGGCGCCACGCCTTACACGAACGCCGCCGGAGACATCTCGATGGCGTTGCCGGGGGGAACGGCGCTGGTCGTCGACGGACACGCGGGATCGTTCTCGGCGGTCCCCGACGCGGCGAACGGCGGACTTCTGAAGCTTCAGCTCACCCGCGCCGACGGGTCGGGACCATCCGACTGGAACGGCTCATCGCTGGGCGGCACCTTGGGCGGCATGTTCGTGGCCCGCGACGGCGCGCTGAAAACGGCGGCGGACTCGGTCGACAGCCTGTCCTTCGATCTGGCGAACTCGCTGAACACCGTTCAGCAGGCGGGCTTCGCGATGGACGGCACGGCCGGCCAGGCCCTGTTCACGGTGCCGGCGACGTCCTCCGGCGCGGCGGCGCAGATGTCGGTCAACGCGGCGCTGGCCGGCAACGCGCGGCTCCTGGCGGCCGCTGGCACCACCCCGGCTGCCTCCGGCGACAACAGCAACGTGCTGGCGATGCTCGCCACGCAGAGCCAGGTGCTGGCCGGGGGCTCGAATCCCGTGTCGACCGTGCAGCAGATCACGACCGCTTTCGGCAACAGCAGCGCCCAGGCGACGGCATTGGCCGCGCACGACGGCGCCCTGACCTCGCACCTGCAAAGCTTGCGGGACGCCACCTCGGGCGTCTCGATCGATGAGGAGATGATCAACCTCACCAAGGCCCAGAAGGCTTACGAAGCGGTGAGCAAGGTGATAGCGACGGCCAACGCGATGCTCGAAACCTTGCTCTCCATCGGCACCTAGTCTGGATTCACGTCGAGAAGTCAGGAAGGAACCAGACCCATGCGTGTCACCAACCGAATGGCTTTCGATCTGGCCCAGAGCCAGATGATGGCGGCGCGCAACCGCGCCATCGACGCCCAGCAGCAGGTCACGACCGGCCTTCGGGTCGTTCATCCTGGCGACGATCCAGCGGCGGCCGGGGTGATGGTCACGCAGGGGGCGGCGATTCAGCGCCTCGATACCATCGACAAGACGACCTCCAGCGCGTCCGGCGAGGTTCAGGTGGCGGATGGTGCCATGCAGAGCGTGGCCACATTGCTGCAACGGGCCCAGCAACTGGCGGTGCAGCTGGGAAACGACACCTACAGCGCCTCCGACCGCGCTGGCGGCGCCGCGGAGATCAACGGAATCTCGTCGCAGATCGCCCAGTTGATGAACACGCAGGTGGCGGGCCGCTACATCTTCGGGGGCAACGTGGACAACGCGCCGCCGTTCGACGCCGCCGGAAATTACTCGGGCGACTCGGCCGTGCGCCAGATCGAGGTCGCCCCCGGCCTGCTTCAGAACGCCTCCGTTCGCGCCGACCAGACGATGAAAGGCGTCGGCGGCGGCGTCGACGTGTTCGCGACGCTGTCCACGCTCTCCACCGCGCTGGCGGCGAACGACGGCCCCGGAATTCGCGCGGCGGTCGGGGGGGTCAGCTCGTCCACCGATCAGGTGGCGGCGGCGCTCACCACCACCGGTGCGATGCTGTCCGCGTTCGACAGCGCTCAGCAGATTGGCAGCGTCGCCAAGGACTCGGCCCAGAAGGTGCTGTCAGCACAGTCGGAGGTCGACATCTTCGAGGCGACCTCGAACCTGGCTCTCGCTCAGCAGTCGCTGCAGGCGACGCTGGCGGTGACGGCGCAGTCGTTCAGCGTCAGCTTGCTCGACTATTTGAAGTAGTAGCTGCTCGCGGTGCTCGCTTCGGCTCGCGCCGCTTCGCTTGCTCGCGCTAACGGGGGTCCGAGATCAGCTTCATGTCGATGTCAGCGCCACGATGCCGGACGGACGGCCTACGAGGTCTCGCGGCGCGTGCGCCGCGGGAAGGATAGCGGTCGGGGCCGCGCGATGCGCTCCTCGGTGTTGGCCGCGGACGGCCAACACCTGCGGTGCGCTCTATTTTCAGAACGGCGGAGAGGACAGAGGACCGAGCTTTCGGCTTTCGCTCCGAAATAGAGACCTCGTAGGCCGTCCGCCGTCCGCCGTCGCCCGTCGAGATCGTTTGGGCCGAGACGCCAGAGCAACCGCAGGGAGCGAGTCTTCCCCCGGGAGGCGCGGCTTCGCCGCGCCGGCTCACCTCGGAACAAAAGGGGGCGGTCAGCCAACCTCGCGAAGCAACGTCGCGTGATACGACGTGATCCCCCGTCGATGATTCTCGTTCCGGATCGCCGATGCGTTCAGCCGCTCCGCCAGCCGCGCCAGCGAGTTGCCACAACTTTCCGACAGCTCGCGCAGGGCGGTGAGCTCCCCGTCGGGAACGCCGAGACCGGCAGCTTGCAGGCGACGGCACAGATCGGCGGCCGCCAGCATTTGCGTGTCGGCGGTCGCCAGGTCGCCCGCCTGCAGGGCCGCGTGGGCGCGTCCCAGGTTCTCGGCGAGCTCGACGGTAGGTGCGTTGGGCATGACGCTTGTTCAGGGACGCGCGGCAGTCGCCGGCGGGGCCATGGCGGCGACCGCCTTCTGAAACCCCTCGACGATGGGGGCGAACGCCCGCTCGGCCTCGCGCACGTCGGAGACCTTGTGGGTCACGATCGAACGCATCAATCGGGCGATGGTGAAGACATAGATCTCCGCCAGGCTGTCGACCATCGCCGGCGCCGCGCTGCGGTTCAGCGTTCCGTGCAGGTAACCGACGATCTGCGAGGCCTTGTCCAGCAAGGGAAGGGCGGCCCTCACGTCCTTGTTCTCGAGGTGCTTCATCGCCACGCGCATGTGTCGCAGCGCCGTCTCGAACAGGTTGACCATCAACCGTTCCTTGGAGGCGGTGGCGTTCTTCACGGCGAGGTAACGATTGGCTCCACTCATTTCGAGCTCCCTGAGGCCGCGGACGCGGAATTGGTGAGGAACGTGCCGATCGAGTTGTAGTTGGCGATCAGGCTCTCCATGGTGGCGAATTCTCGCTGCAACTGGAGCTTGTAGTTGTCGACGTGATCCTGCAGGCGCGCGTTCGAGGTGGTGATGTCCTTGATCGTCTTCTGGAGCGAGGTCGTCCGCTGAACCAGCTGACCGTCGATCGAGCTGGTGTACCGGGTGGACAGGTTGCCCACCTTCGTCGCCAGGCCGGTGCTGGCGGTGGAGAAGATCGAGTCCACGGCGTTCGGGTCCTGGGCCAGCGCCTTGGTGAAGGTGGTGGTGTTCAGGTTCAACGTGCCGTCGTTCTGCAGCTCCACCCCGATATCGGCCAGGGTGCGGACGGTCCCCGACGGGACCACCATCGACGACAGCAGGCCGTGCAGGCTCTGCTCGAGGCCGAGGACGGTGCTGCCGTCGAGCGTGGTGCCGTCCGCGGGCGGGTTGTCCGGGTCGGGCCGCAAGGAGGGCTGCAGCGCCGTGATGATGGCGTTGTACTTGTCGACGAAGGCCTGAAGGTTGCTGGTGCTGGTGGTGGGATCACTGGCCACGACCAGGTCGCTCGGCGACGTCATGATCGACTTCGCGGTGATGGTGACGCCGGGGATGGCGGTCGAAATGTCGTTGGTCTTGCTCTCCACCGTCAGGTCGTCGACCTTGACGACGGCGTTGGTGGCGTTCTTCGTGACGGTCAGGCCCAGACCGGTGCTGTCGGAATCGATGGTCAACCCACCGTCGACGCCGCTGCCGATCGGTTTTCCGGTGCTGCGGTTGGTCAGCGAGACGTAAAGGTTCGTTCCGTCGCTGACGATCGCGGCGCTGATGGGCGAGCCGGACTGGTTGATCTGCTTGACCACGCTCCCCAGATCGCTGTTGGCGGCGATGTTGATGGTGGTGGCCACGCCCTGGATGTGAAGGTTGAGCGCGCCGCCGGCGACCGTGTCGTTGGCGGTGTTGAAGGTGGTGGAACGGGCCCGCGCCGCCGAGGCGACGGAGGTCACTTGAATGGAATAGTTCCCGGGAACCGCGCCGACCCCCGCCACCGCGCCGATCCCCGTGGGGATCTGGGTGGCCGTGTTGGCCGAGACGCCGCTTCCCAGGGACGTCGCCGAGGCGGCGAGCGCCTTGATCTTGGACGACAGGTCGCCGATGGCCGAAATCTGGACCGTGAGGGCGGCCTGATAGGCGGTGTTCTTGGTGATGGGCGCCTGTTCCAGCGCCACCAGCTTGTCGACGATCGTGTTGGTATCGAGGCCTGAGGCCAGTCCGCCTGCCGTGAAGATCGGGGTGCTCGTCGTCGTCGACATGGGAAAAACCTCCTGGAGCGGGTGCGCCCCGCGGGCCGTTCAAGGCCGCGGGGCGCTATTCCCTAGAGTCTGTTTTCGGAGGATTAGCCGAGCAGCTTGAGGGCCAGCTGGGGCATCTGGTTCGCCTGGGCCAAGACCGAGACGGCCGACTGGCTGATGATTTGCGCGCGGGTCATGTTGGCGGACTCGGAGGCGACGTCCACGTCGCGGATTCGGCTGTTGGACGAGGACAGGTTGTCCGAGGTCGTCTTCAGGTTGTTCATGGTGTGGGTCAGCGAGTTCTGCGAGGCGCCGAGCGCCGCGCGGCTGGACACCAGGGAGGCGATGACGTTGTCGACGCCCGTGATCATCGACTGCGCGTTGGAGATGGTGTGGCCGTTGGCGCCACCGAAGGCCGAGATGGCCGTCTGCAGGGCCGAGTAGGCGCCGTTGCCGCCGGTGTTGGAGGCGCTGATCTGGGTGTTGAAGAACGTGGCCGACTCGGTCTGGTTGGCGTTCGCGCCGACCTGGAAGGCGGCCGAGCCCGTGCCCGCCGTGGTGATGACGTTGCCGGCCGTCTGGAGGTCCGCCGCCGTGTCCACGCCCGTCGCGGTGCCGGAAGCGGCGACCGTGAAGCTGACGCCGAGGTTCGAGAAGTTGAAGGTCTGAGACTGACCGGCGGTCAGATCGTTCGCCGTGACGGTCTGGAATTGCGTGGTGTCGTTGTGGTTCGTCAACGTGACCGCGCCGGTCGTCGAGTCGGCGGTGACGTCGAACGTCGCGCCAGCGGCCGCCTTGCTGACGTCCACCGTCGAGACGGAGGCGGCGCTGTCGGTCGCCAGGGCCAGACCGCCGATGAGGCCGGAGGTCGAATCCTGACCGGTCGTCAGCGAGCCCGTGAGCAGGTTCTGCCCGTTGAACTGCGAGCGGCTCGAGATGTTGTTGATGTTCGAGTACAGAGCCTGGATTTCCTGGTTGATGTTGCCGCGGTCGGTGTCCGACAGCGTCGAGTTGGAAGCCTGGACCGACAGGTCGCGCATACGCTGGAGGCTGGAGGTGATCTCGTCCAGGGCACCTTCCGCCGTCTGAATCATCGAGATGCCGTCCTGCGCGTTCATGGCGGCCTGGTTCAGACCACCGATCTGCGACTGCATCTTGGTGGAGATGGCCATGCCGGCCGCGTCGTCAGCCGAGCTGTTGATGCGGTAACCGGTCGACAACCGCTGCATCGACGTCTGAAGATCGTTGCCGGCGTTGAAGAGGGCGTGTTGAGCGTTGAGAGAGGCGACGTTGGTGCGGATTGACATTGACATGACGAGGACTCCTTTTAGTTTCGAGAACTTTTTGGCTGGTTGGCCTTCACATGAGGTTTCGTCACAGCCGTGGGAAACGTTAAGGGGTAAGTTTGCTTACGCATAAAAAGTCCTGGTGATGGAAACGCGCGGACTTCCGGACGGCACCCGATGGGTGTTGGTGCGGCGCACGCCGACGTGTCGGAGGACCTGATCCGGCTTCACGGGCGCGTCCCCGTCGCCAGCAGCGCATCCACCACGCGCTCGGCGCCGCGTCCGTCGACGAGCGCCCGGCCCGCGGTCGCCATGTCGGTCAACCGACCACCGGCGTGGGCCAGCTCGCGCAACACGACGGCGAGGCGCTCGCCGAGCTCCACGTCGGGGCGCCCCACGTCGCGGGCCACGCCGCGCGCTTGCAGGCCGGCGGCGTTGGTCCCCTGATTGTCCGCGGTGGTGATCAGCAGCGCGGGGAGCTGCATGTAGGCCAGCTCCCAGATCGTGCTGCCCGCCGCGCTGATGGCCAGATCGGCCCATATCATCTCAGCGGGCATGTCATCGACCCCCTGCAGGACCTCACAAGAGAAGCGCTGGCGCGCGCACAGCTCTTTCAGCTCGGCGGCGTGGGCGTTGCTGTGCCCGGCCACGACCCGCACCACCGCTTCGGGACCGCTGACCGCCGCCACGCCGACGACCACGTCGCGGGTCACGTTGTCGGGATCGCTGCCGCCCAGCGTGACGAGCAGCTTGTGGGCGTCGCCGATCGGGGAACGGGTCCACGTGCGGTACGCAGCGAACTCGCCGCGCAGCAGGGCAAACGATGGTCCCAGCAGCAAGGTCGTGTTCGAGACGCGCCCACGATACAGCGCGGGCGAGGCGATGGTGTTCTGATTCAGGATCCAGTCGACGTCGTAGGCGGCGAGGTGCGCGTGATCGTCGAGCACCAGCAGCGGATGGCCGGCGGCGCGGACCATATGATGATAGGGGGCGGTGAAGCCGTACCCGTCGAGCACCACGATCGCGCCCGGCTGGGCCGCCGCCACCGCGCGCAGGCGCGTGCGATCGTCGTCCGAGGGGCCTGGCTGGGCGAGCCTCACCAGCTCGTCGCAGCTGGCGAGGAGGCGCGCCGCCAGCGCGTCGCTGTCGCAAAAGGTGATGAAGGTGACGGCGCCGCCCCGGGCCCGCCAGGCGTTCGCCAGCGCCAGGCAGCGCATCACGTGCCCCGCGCCGATCGCGTGGTGGCCATCGGCGCGAATCAGCAGAGGCCGCATTTCAGCACGCCTTCATTTCAGCACGCGCCGCTGCGTATATTTGAGCTCGGCGAGCTTCCAGTCCTCGTCGGTGTCGATGTCCTGCGCCTCGCTCTCCGGCACGATCAGGGGGACGGTGTGGGGCATCACCAGCGCCCGGTGCGCGAGGAACGAGGCGGTCTTGAGGAAATAGAACTGCCCGCAGTCGTGAAAGGAGGCCGGCAGGTCCTGGGAGCGGCGAACGGCGTTCTCTGGCCATTCGAACCGCAGACGACCGTCGGTGAGCTTGAAGGCCCGCCAGATGGGAAAGCCGAAGCGCATGATCGGCAGCGCGCTGTCGGCGCCACTCTCGAGCAGCAGGTCCCAGGCCTCGCGCAACCGCTCCGCCGTCACCAGCGGCGCGGTCGGGTAGATGCAGCAGACGTACGCGAACTCGCGCCCCGCCTGGCGGTAGGACTCCAGCACCTCCAGGATCACCTCGGCGGTGGTGGCGACGTCGCTCGACGCCGCCGCCGAGCGCGCGAACGGGGCACACGCTCCCAGCCGACCGCTCAGCTCCCTGATCTCGGCGTCGTCGCTGCTGACCATCACCTCGTCGAAGAGGCCGGCGCCGAGGGCGGCGTCGATCGAGTACTTGATGATGGGCTGGCCCAGGAACGACTTGACGTTCTTGCGCGGGATGCGCTTGCTCCCCCCGCGCGCCGGGATGATGGCCAGGGCCGAGTGTTCGACGGTCATCGCATCAGCCGGGGCGGACCATGGTCCAGTCGAGGGGACTCCCCATCGTCAGATCCTTGGTGGCGCGCCGGCCCAGCACCTCGGGCAGATGACGGGTGTGCATGCCGAAGCCGGGACGGATGGCCCGCACGTTCTTCTCCGTGAACGCCTCGCCCGCCTTGACGTCGCTCACGACGTACAGCGAGCGTCGAAACACCTTGCTCTTCTCCTCGGCCTCGCCGGCCCCGTATTTCACGGTGCCCAGCGCCGCCTCGGCGACGCGGATGGCGCGCACCATCTCCGCGAACTCGGCCGGCTCCATCGAGAAGGCGCTGTCCGGCCCCTTCACCTGACGCGAGAGCGTGAAGTGCTTCTCCACCATGCAGGCGCCCAGCGCCACGGCGGCGACGGCGACGGCGTATCCCATCGTGTGATCCGACAGACCGACGGCCACGCCGAACGTTCTGGCCAGCGCCGACATGGTGGCGAGGTTCATCTCCGACGGGGGCGCGGGATAGGCGCTGGTGCACTTCAACAGCAACAGGTCCTTGGTGCCGGCGCCGCGCGCCGTCTCCACCGCCTCGCGCACCTCCGCCTCGGTCGACATTCCCGTCGACATGATCATCGGCTTGCCCGTGGCGGCCATGCGGCGGATCAGCGGCAGATCGACGATCTCGAACGACGCGACCTTGTGCACCGGCACGGCCAGCTCTTCCAGGAAATCGACGGCGCTCTCGTCGAACGCGGTGGAGAAGAAGCCGAGCCCCAGACGCTTCGCCTCGTCGCGCAGATCCTTCTGCCACTGCCAGGGGGTGAAGGCCTCCGCGTACAGCTCGTAGAGGTTGCGCCCCTCCCACAAGGTTCCCTTGCCGATCACGAAGCCTTCGCCCGAATGGCGGATGGTCATGGTGTCGGGGGTGTAGGTCTGCAGCTTCACGGCGTCGGCGCCGGCGTCCTTGGCGGCGCGCAGGATGTTCAACGCCTGCTGGTAATCGCCGTTGTGATTCGCCGACATCTCGGCGACGACATAGACGGGCTCGCCGGGGCCCACGCGTCTTCCGCCAATGTTCAGATGCATGTCGTTCGCTCCTTTCGATACGGGACCGGTCAATGCAGGCCCCTGATCAGCTGAAAGGCCTCGGCCGCCTCGCAGCCGACGACGCTGCCCCACCGACGGGCGATCGCCGCCACCGCCTCGGTCGAGCGAGGGTGGGGAAAGGGGCACATCTCCGTCGCGTACGCCGCCAGCGCTTCGAGCTTCTTCGTCATCGTGCCAGTCACGTCCTCGAAGTGGTTGGCGCGAAAGGCAGGCTCGATGGTCTGGAAGCCCCACTCGGTCGACGAGGCCACCTCGAAGGCCAGCAGCTCCTTCACCGGGTGGCCGGGCTTGGGGCGCGTGGCCGTCAAGACGGCGTGGTACGTGGTGCGGTGATCGACGTTCAGATCGCCGCCGTGATGGGTGACCACGCGCTCGGGGGCCAGCTCCATCACCCGCTTCTCGACGACCTTGACGACCTCGAGCAGGGGGAGCGAATCGAAGCGATTGTCGGGCAGTCCGTGAAAAGTGACGTCCTTCACGCCGACCACCTCGGCCGCCGCCAGCGCCGCCTTCTGCAGCGCCGAGATCTCGTGGGAGGGGCCCGCTTCGCGGCTGCCGTAGCGAGAGGTCGCCCCCTCTCCCAGGATGGCGATGGAGACCTGGTAGCCCTGGGCGGTCCACTTGGCCATCGAGGCCCCGCACCCGAGCATCTCGTCGTCGGGGTGCGCCGCGACCACCAGTATCCGTCGCATGCGGTCTGTCTCCTCAGGGTTCTTTGACACGGGTGACCGTTACGTCGGCAACAATCCGGCCGTCATAAAGGTTCGCGCGCGAAAATTCGTAACGAAATCCTTCGTGGACGAGGAAGGCGCGGGGATAGCCCTCGCCGTCGAGCATGCGCAGGAAATCATGCAGCCGCTCCAGCGAATCGAGGGCCGGCACCAGACTCTCGTGCGGTTTGCGACGGGCGAACACCAGCGGCTCGCCGGTCTGCGGCGTGGGGGTCGGCTGGTCGACGATGAGGCGGCCCATCATGACGGCGGACAGACGGCTCTGCCGGATCAGGATCTCCTCGGCGCTCCCCTCCAGGCTCAGCTCTTCCTTGGCGTAGACCGGCCCGGCGTCCATCTCGTCCACCATGCGCAGCGCCGTCAGCTTGGTGTCGCGGTGGCCGCGCTGGACGAGGTTCTGCAGCGGGCTCCCCCCGCGTCCGTAGGGCACATCGGCCATATGGAAGCAGACACACTCGTAGTCGCGGCAGATGTCGTCGGGGACCTTCCACGACCAGTGCATGAAGAAGATGTAGCGGGGCTTCAGCCGGTCGAGCAGCGCCTGGGTGAGCTGCTCGGGACCGGAGATGAACTCCCATCGCCCTGGCAGCTTCCGCACGTCCTCGTCGAAGACGCGGCGGTTCCAGGACATGCGCCCCGCGACCAGATAGCTCGTGTCGTTCGCCGCGCCGCTCATCAGTCGTCTCCGTATTCGAGTTGCAATCGAAGGTGAACCTTCCGTCCGCCGGAGCGGAAATAGGCGCCCCGGTAGGGGGGAAACGTCCGGGCCCGCAGCAGGTCGAGCAGGGCGCGCCCGGTGTACGTGCGATCGAGGTCGATCTCGTCGACCGCCGCCACGTCGGCCGTGCGGTGGCTGGTGCCCGCCATTCCACTTTGCGGCAGGCGCGGGTTGCGCCCCTCGCGAAAGGGGACCCAGGCCTCGCGGAACAGGTCGAGCCCGGCGCGCTCCAGCTTCCGGTACAGCGTCTCACCCGTGTCGACTGGCTCCACCTCGACCTGCCTCTGGGCGATGATGTCGCCGGTGTCGACACCTGGATCGATGTAGTGAAACGTGACCCCGGCCGGCGTCCCATCGAGGATGCTCCAGACGTTGGGATATTGCCCGCGGTTGTAGGGCAGCAGCGAAGGGTGCAGGTTCACCACCCCCCGCGGAAACGCCTCCAGGAACGGCGCCCGGAACAGGTAGTCGAACAGCACAGACACCGTCGCCTCGGCCCCCAGCGCCGCGACCGCCGCCAGGCCGGCGGGGCTGTTCAGCGACGCGCCGTCGAGGACCGCCTGCGGGGAGACGCCCGCGGCGGCCACCAGCTCGTCCCCGAATCTGCGCTTGGCGGGGGGATGCAGCGCCAGCCCCACGATCTCCTCGCCCTGCTCTCGCAGGAAACGGAGGGCCTCCAATCCAAGCCAGTTGTTTCCCGCGAATAGCAGTCTCATGGCGAGCCGGCGCAGTCGGTCGTGCGCGGATCATATCGTCCGGCCCGCCGCGAAATCAAAGTTTTGCCGGACACCTCGGGGCGTATTGCGAGTCAGGGATCCGACGCGAACCGCCTCAAGTGCCACAAATCCGCCGCCGATGAGCTAACCGGATGAAGATCCTCTGTTACGCGCCTTATCTCAGCTGGCAGATCCACGCGGCCTGGGAGGCGACGATGCTGCTGGCCCTGCAGGCGGAGGGGGCCGAGGTGCGCTACCTGCTGTGCGACGGCATGTACCCGATCTGCGATCTGGACACGCCCACCAACCCGCGCACGCCCCAGAAGTGCGAGAAATGTCAGGCCGTTCAGGCCGGTTTCTTGTCGCAGCTGCCGCTCGACTTTCACTGGCTGAACCGTTACCTCACCGACGCCGATCGCGCCGATGTGGCCGACTGGATTGCCGGGCTGCGGGAAGCCCCCCTCGCCCAGGTGGAGCGCGCCACGTTCGACGGCCAGCCGCTCCAGAGCTGGGTGCGGGCCTCCCTCCACCTGATGTTCAAGGTCGAGCGGCTCGACCTCGGCAACCCGGATCTACGAAATGTTTTCATCGCCTTTCTCGAAGGGGATGCGCTCGCCTACCGGGCCCTGAACCGGGCCTTCGAGCAGCACCAGCCCGATCTGCTGTTCGTCTTCAATGGCCTGCGCGGCAGCACCAAGGTGGCGATGGAGGTGGCGCGCGCGCGCGGCGTTCGCCTCCTCTCCCATGAGCGGGGGGGCCTGAAGGAGATGGTCCGCCTCGTCGAGGACGACCAGTGCAACGCCCCGGGCGTCCTGGCGCGGGTGTGGGACGAATGGAAGGACGTCCCCCTCACGACGGAGCAGCTCCACGTCGCGGCCAAGCAGCTCAAGGGCCTGGCGGAGGGGACCAACCTCAGCTGGATTCGCTATTCGCCGGTCCCCGGTCAGGCCACCGACCTGCACCGGCAGCTGAACCTCGACCCCGACAAGCCGATCTGGGCCGCGTTTCCCTCGTCGCTCTATGAATTCAGCGGCGATCCGGCGCACGGGACCCCGGAGGTCAGCCAGGACGACTGGCTGATCGCCACCATCGGGTTCGCCACGCGCCACCCCGAGATCCAGATCGTCATCCGCGAGCACCCCAATCGGCCCGTGTCGGGGACGTTCCGCCCCATCATCCACGCGCTCAATCCGCACGAGGTGGCGTTCCAGCAGATGCTGGAGACGCAGCTCCCCCCGAACATGCGTTACCTCGGCTCGAAGTCTGCTATCAGCTCGTACGACCTGATCGAGGCGAGCACGCTCGGGATCGCCTACATCAGCACCGTCACCGTCGAGATGGCCAGCCGGGGGATGAACGTCGTGATGGCGGGCAACGGCGGCTACCGTGGCCTGCCGTTCCTGAAGTCGGCGTTCACCTTGGCGGCGCTCGATCAGGCCTATGAGACGGCGCTGTCGCTCCCCATCGGGGCGCGCGATCCCGAGATCGCGCGCCAGGCCCACCGCTTCGTCTACGCCTGGTTCCACCGCTGGATGCTGCACCTGCCGATGGTCGAGATGCCCACGCCGTTCACGGGCAAGTTCCGCTTCCGCTCGGTCGATGAGCTCATGAAGAGCAAGGAGACGGGACCTGATCTGGAACGCCTGCGACGCATCGTCTTCGACGGCGCGTCGGTCATTCCCTCGCCGTCGCTCGCTGAACGGCGACGGGACGACGGGGACGAGGTGGCGTTCTTCGGCCTGTCCGCCGCGCGGCCCCCGTTCGTCGCCGCAACCGCTCTCCCAGCCCCCTCCCACGCCTGACAGCCCGAGATCAAAACATGAACGAATGCCTGTCTCTCGACGGAAAACGAATCCTCATCACGGGCGGGACCGGCTCGCTCGGCAACAAGCTCGTCGAGGTGATCCTCGAGCGCTACCCGGGCGTGAAGCGCCTGGTGGTGTTCTCGCGCGACGAGCAGAAGCAGTACACGATGGCGCAGCGGTTCCCTACCGGTCGCTTTCCCGCGATGCGCTACTTCGTCGGTGACGTGCGCGACGTCGATCGCTTGAAGACGGCGTTCAACGGCATCGACATCGTCATCCACGCCGCCGCCATGAAGCACGTCCACATCGCCGAGTACAACCCCATCGAGTGCGTGAAGACGAACGTGATGGGGGCCGAGAACGTCATCAACGCCGCGCTGGCCACCGAGGTGAGCCGGGTGGTGGCGCTGTCGACCGACAAGGCGGCCGCGCCCATCAACCTCTACGGCGCCACCAAGCTGACCTCGGACAAGCTGTTCATCGCCGCCAACAACATCCGGGGCAGCCGCGACTGTCGGTTCTCGGTGGTTCGCTACGGCAACGTCATGGGCTCGAACGGCTCGGTGATCCCGTTCTTCCTGAACAAGCGGCACGAGGGCGTCCTGCCCATCACCGATCCGGCGATGACCCGCTTCAACATCTCGCTGCTCGAGGGGGCCGAGATGGTGCTGTACGCCATCGCGCACGCCTGGGGGGGCGAGGTGTTCGTCCCCAAGATCCCGTCGTTTCACCTGCCCGATCTGGCCACCGCCGTGGCGCCTCACGCCAAGCAGGAGATCGTGGGCATCCGCGCCGGCGAGAAGATCCACGAGGAGATGATCACGGCGTCCGACTCGTTCACCACCTACGATCTCAAGAACTACTTCTCGATCCTGCCGCAGTCGACGTCGTTCGACCTGTCGGCCTATATCCAGCGCTTCCACGCCGAGCCGGTGCCGACCGGCTTTCACTACAGCTCGGGAACGAACAGCGACTGGCTGCGCGTCGACGATCTGCGGGCGATGATCAAGAGCCACGTCGACCCGAACTTCACCTGGGAAAGCTACTAGCAACGTGTCCTTCAATTCGCCGGCGCGGCCCATCCCGTACGGCCGCCAATCGATCACCGACGAGGACGTCGAGGCGGTGGTGGCGACCCTGCGCTCGGACTTCCTCACCCAGGGGCCGAAGGTGGCGGAGTTCGAGCGCGCCTTCTGTGACTACACGGGCGCCCGCTACGCCGTCGCCGTCGCCAACGGCACGGCGGCCCTGCATCTGGGGGCGCTGGCGCTGGGGGTCTCGTCGGCGTCGCGCGTGATCACCACCCCCATCACCTTCGCCGCCTCCGCGAACTGCGTTCGCTACTGCGGCGGCAACGTCGCCTTCGCCGACATCGATCCCGACACGCTGCTCATCGACCTCGAGGCGGTGCGCCGCATGCTGGAGAAGGCCCCGCCGGGACATTTTCAGGGCCTGATTCCGGTCGACTTCGGCGGGCGGGCGCTGCGCATGGACGCGTTCCGGCGGCTCGCCGATCAGCACGGCCTGTGGATCATGGAGGACGCATGCCACGCGGTGGGGGGGCACTTCACTGACCAGGGCGGCGAGCGGCAGCGCTGTGGCAACGGCCGCTTCGCCGAGCTGACCGTCTTCTCGTTTCATCCCGTCAAGCACATCACCACGGGTGAAGGAGGCATGGTCACCACCAACTCGAAGGAGCTGTACGAGAAGCTCGTCAGCCTGCGCACGCACGGCATCACCAAGGACCCGGCGCGGCTGACCCAGAACCCGGGCGGCTGGTACTACGAGATGCAGGAGCTGGGGTTCAACTACCGCCTGAGCGACGTGCAGGCGGCCCTGGGCGTGTCGCAGCTTCGTCGCGCGGACGCCGGGCTGGCTCGCCGTCGCGACATCGCCGCCCGCTACGATCGCGCATTCGGGGGCACGCCCGTGCGCGGCTTCTCGGTGCCGGGCGACGAGGGGAACGCCTATCACCTGTACGTGGTCGAGGTGGCAGACCGGAAGCGGATCTATGATGGCCTGCGCGAGCGACAGATCCACACCCAGGTCCACTACATCCCCGTGCACACGATGCCCTACTATCAGTCGACAGGTTACGAGGGGGGCCCGCTGCCGCACGCCGAGGGCTACTATGCGCGCGCGCTCAGCCTCCCCATGTACCCGCAGCTGACGGACGAGGAGCAGCAGCACGTGATCGACGCGATCCTCGCGCTCACGACGGCGCGCTGACGGCCGCCTCAGCCGGCTTTGGCCAGCGCGACGGTCGCCGGCAGCTGCGGGCGTGCCGAGTAGAACCCCAGCTCGGGGCTGGCCGCCGCGTAGCCGCGGGCCGCGAAGATCGCGCCCAGCCCGGGGAGCTGGGCGACCGCGGCATCCCAGCACCAGACATGCGCGGCGCCGACTGAGGTCGCCGCCTCGGCGTTCTTCATGCCGGTGACGAGCAGATCGACCCGCCCCTGATCGCTCGGGCGGACCAGGCGCACGCGGGGAAGTGTGGCGCACAGCTCGGAGACGTTGGCGGGAACGCCCTCGTCGAGGGCCACGCGAACCTCGGGCTGGAGCCGATGCAGCTCCTGGACCCCTTCGTAGACCATCACGGTGGCCAGCAGGTCGCGCGTGTCCTTGAAGTGAAGGCGCGCCAGCTCATGCTGCGGCAGGGGGAACGGCTCGGGGGCGCGCCCGTCGAACGCCAGCGCGTTGAACATGTCCCGCCGCGCCTGCTCGCCGAAGCGCTCCAGAAACCAGCGGCCTCCCGCGTCGGCGATGCGCCTGGCCTCGTCGGGCGCGCGCAGACAGGTCGTCACCTTCGCCACCAGCTCGTCCTCGTCGCCGTAGAGCAGGCAGTCGCGGCCGTCGGTCAGCAACGCATCGAAGCCCGAGGAAGGGGCCAGCCGGTCGGTCAGCAGCAGCGCGCCGCTGGCCAGGATCTCGAAGACGCGGAGGTTGAGGTCGCCGTTGAGGCTCGAATTGAAGCCCATCGAGGACGAACCATAGAAGGGGAGGGCGTCGCGCTGTCCCAGCGCCTGCTGCGCGAGCGGCAAACCGGCGGCGGTCAAACCGGCGAGCAACCGAGCCCGCCGCGGATGCAGCCTGCCGGCCTGACCGACGAACGCCACCTGGGTCGCGCGCGCGCCGTCGCGCCGGCTCTGTCGGACGAAATCGTCGCCATGGGGAAACGTCAGCCCGGGAAACCAGAACAGGTTGCGCAGCCCGGCGGCGTGAAAGACCGACGCGTGATGCCGATCGTACAGAAAGACCACGCGGTCATAGGGCTCGCTGGCTGCGTAGCGGACCATCGTGCTCACGGGCGACCGCATGTGGTGCGTGTCGGCGACGAGCAGCACCTTCGGCCCACGAAACGCCGCCAGGTTGCGCGGGACGTTGCGGCGCCCCGCATCGACCAGGCAGACCAGCAGGTCGGGCTTCTGGTGCGGGGGGAGCCGGGCGAGCTGCGCGGCGACATCGTACTCGCCGGGGGGCGTCTTCAGCGTGGACCAGCCGGCATCCGCGTCGTGCGCGTCCGGCCAGTCGGGGCCACCTGTCAGCTGGTCCGTCGCCAGCAGGGGCGGCGCCATGTAGTGCTTCGGCGAGCCGGTCAGCAGGAGCACGCGCGCGTCGTTCAAACCTGCCTCCGCCTCAAGTCAGGGATGTGACGCATCGGTGTGATATCGGTGCCTTGGGCCGCGAACCTGAGGGATTGGTTCGCCGGCGCGTCCGATCTCTGGCGTGAGCCCCGGGGCGCGGCGGTCAAGGTTCGCCGGCCGGGTGCCGATGGAGGGCGGCAATGGGCAACGCGGCCAGCCGAAAGCGCTCTCGCGTCCCGGCCGTCGCCGCGGCGCCGATGGACGCCGCGACGGCGCTGGCGGTCCGGGCGCAGACCCTCGCCGCTGCCGGCGACGTCGACCGCGCCATCACGCTCTACGCCGAGGCGGTCTCGCGGGGCTGCATGGCGCCGGGCGTCTTCAACGACCTCGGCACTCTGCTGGCCCGCCGGGGACAGTTCCCGGCCGCCGTCGTCCAGTACGAGCTGGCGCTCATGGTGGCCCCGGGCGCGCCCGAGATCCGCAAGAACCTGATCATGGCCCTCGAGGCGATGGCGCTGAGCGCTTTCAACGAGAAGCGCTGGCTGGACGCCTCCGCCAGCTATGGCCGGCTGTGCGTCCTCGATCCGAGATGCGCGCTGTTTCAGACGAACGCCGGCAGGGCCCTGCGCGAGCTGCGCCAGCCCGAGCGGGCGCTGCCCTACCTCAAGAAAGCGGCCGAGCTGGAGCCCGACGACAGCTCCGTTCACCTGAATCTGGGCTCGCTGCTGTACGACCTCAATCAGCGCGAGGCCGAGCCGACGCTCCGGCGGGCCATAGCCCTCGATCCGACGAACATCGCCGCCCTGGTGAACCTGGGCGCCGTGCAGAATCGCTTGAGCCAGCTCGCCGCCGCGGCCGAAACGGCCCGCCGCGTCCTCGCGCTCGCCCCCGAGAATGCAGCCGCCCACGGGAACCTGGCCGGCGTCTTGCGCGAGCAGGGCGACATCGCGGCCAGCCTGGTGCACTACCGGCGAGCCCTGGCGGCGCAGCCCGATTCGATGAACATCTTCTCCAGCTATCTGCTGGCCCGGCAAGCCGATCCGACGGCGACCCCGGCCGAGCTGCTCGCCGATCACCGCGTCTGGGAGGAGCGGTTCGCGAAGCCACTCGATCCCGGGCCCACCGGGGGCTTCGGCGCGCGAGCGCCCGAGCCCGACAAGCGGCTGCGCATCGGCTACGTGTCGGCGGATCTGCGCAGCCATTCGGTCGCGTCGTTCATCGAGCCGCTGCTGGGCGCGCACGATCGCGCCACCTTCGAGGTCTTCTGCTACTCGTCGACCGTGCCCGACGCCGTGACGGCCCGGATTCGCACCCAGGCGGACGAATGGCGCGAGACCCGCCACCTGACCGACGCGGCGCTGGCCGAGCTGGTGGCCCGCGACCAGATCGACATCCTGGTCGACCTGGCCGGCCACACCGCCGAAAACCGGCTGCAGGCCTTCGCCCGGCGCCCGGCGCCGGTGCAGGTGTCGTATTGCGGATATCCGGGCACGACCGGTCTGTCGGCGATCGGGTGGCGCCTGACCGATGCCACGGCCGATCCCCAAGGGGACTCCGATCCGCACTACGCGGAACGGCTGTGGCGCCTGCCGAACGGATTTCTGTGCTACCAGCCCGAGGTCGCCGATCTTGCCCCGGCCGGTCCGCCGCCCGCGCTGGCGTGGGGGATGGTGACCTTCGGCTCGTTCAACAACCTGTCCAAGCTGAACGACGGCGTGCTCGATCTTTGGGCGGAGGTGCTGAGCGCAGTCCCGAGCTCGCGGCTGCTGCTCAAGTGCCGCGGGCTGGGGGACGACGGGCCGCGAGAGCGGGTGTGGGGGCGGTTCGCGGCCCACGGCATCGCTCCGGAGCGGATCACGGTGGCGCCCTACACGGCGACCCGGCTCGAACACCTGGCCGTCTATGGCGAGGTGGACATCGGCCTCGACTCCTTCCCGTACAACGGGACCACCACCACCTGTGAGGCGATGTGGATGGGGGTCCCCGTGGTGACGTTGCGTGGGTCGGCCCACCCGGGGCGCGTCGGGCCCAGCCTGATGACGCGCGTCGGCTTATCCGACCTCGTCGCCGCCACGCCGGAGGCCTACGTGCGGACGTGTGCGCGGCTGGCGGCGGACCTGGGCGGGCTGGCCGAGCTCAGGGCGGGGATGCGGGCGCGCGTGGCCGGGGCGCCGCTGGGCACCCCGGCGCTGATGGCGCGCGACATCGAAGCCGCGTTTCGCGGCATGTGGCGGGGCTGGTGCCGTTCCGTCGGGGCCTCGGCGTCAGCCGAGCGTGGCGGCTAGCCGGGCGTCGAACTGGGCCTCGGCCAGGATCTGTTCGGCGAGCTGCGACGAGTTGGGGCGGTAGGTCCCCGCGCGGACCTGCTGGGTGAGGCTGTGAATGCGCACGGCCCGTTCAGACGCGGCCACGTTGACGTTGTTCGACATGGAGGCGCGAAGTTGATCCGACTGCTCCAACGTCGCCCGGTCGCCCACGGCGGCCTGGCCGACGACTTCCGCGCTCTTCCGGTCGGCCGGCTGGCCTCCCTGGACAATCGGGGCGCTGGTGCCGTTCACCTCGTTGGTTTTCATCGCATTGCCTCCCCGTTCATTCCCTTTCTGTGCGAATGGAGCTTCGACACGCTTCGCGGCCCCGATAAGGGTGTTTGCCCGCATTATTTTTCACGTCGAGTTTTCCAAGCAGCTCGTCGGAGAGACGACCACAGCGAGGCAACGCCGGACCGAACTTCAAGAAGGGACCCTCCAGACCACTTCGGTACTTGACGTTCAACATCCGGTAGGACTATATGCAGCGCAACGCGGATGAGCCCACTCATCTTTAGGCCTCGACATAACACGCTTGCGCGGCTCAGCCTTATCGTTCTGGCTGCCGGTGCTGGCGGAACCGTGGGTGGACTTCTCCTCTGGGCCCGCACGCCGTATGCGCGCGCGATGCAGACCCCGGTGGAGCAACCGCTCCAGTTCGACCATCGCCACCACACCCGGGACGAAGGCATCGACTGCCGCTACTGCCACAATACGGTCGAGAAGTCGCCGTTCGCGAGCATTCCTCCCACCCAGCTCTGCTTGAACTGTCATTCGCAGATCTGGAACAAGAGTCCGTTGCTCGAGCCGGTGCGGGCCAGCTTCATCGAGAACAAGCCGCTTGTCTGGAACCGGGTCTACAAGGTTCCCGAGTTCGTGTACTTCAACCACTCGATCCACGTCGGGAAGGGCGTCGGTTGCGTGACCTGTCACGGCCGCGTCGATCAGATGGCGGCGGTCGAGAAGGTCACGCCGCTCACCATGAGCTGGTGCCTGGATTGCCATCGCAATCCCAGCAAGAACCTGCGACCTCTGTCGGAGATCACCAACATGACCTGGCAGCCCGAGGGCAACGCGGACGAGACGGCCCACGTGCTGGCCGAGAAGAACGACGTTCACACCCGCACCAGTTGCACGACGTGTCACCGATGAGCAGCCCTGACGAGTCCCAGTCCCCGAAAGGGAGCAACGGCAATACGGACCGCGCGCCGTCAGGTTCGCTTCGGCGCATTTCGTTGCCGATCGTCGAAGAGGCCGTGGCGGCGACCGAGTCAGCCAGCGGCGAAGTGCGGGAAGCGCGGAAATACTGGCGCAGCATCGCCGAGAAGCAGGGCTCGCCCACGCTGACCGCCGCGCGTGCCCGCGAGTTCCCGCCGGGGGCCTCGGAGCTCCCCGAGGTCAGCCGTCGTTCGTTCATGCAGCTTCTGGGGGGAGGCGCGGCCATGGCCGGCGTCGCCGCCTGTCAGCCGCCGCAAGAGCAGGCCATTCCTTTCATCCGTCGCCCGGAAGAGGTGACCCCTGGAAACTCGCTGCACTTCGCGACGGCGTACAGCGTGGAGGGGCACGCCTCGGGGCTGATCGTCGAGAGCCACGAAGGTCGGCCCACGAAGATCGAAGGCAACCCGGATCACCGGGACAGCCTGGGCGCCGCCAGCTCTTACGAGCAGGCGCTGTTGCAGGGGCTCTACGACAACGATCGCGCCAAGCAGCTGAAGCATGGTGGAGAGCCGATCGCCTGGCGGACGTTCTTGGGGCAGATGGCGCTCCTCGCGGCGCACCACGCCGCTGACGGTGGGGCACGGCTCCGTTTCCTGACCGAGCCGACGGCGTCGCCGTTCATGATCGAGCAGCGCAAGCGGCTGCTGGAGCGGTTCCCCAAGGCGAAGTTCGTCAGCTACAGCTCCATCGCCGCCGACGGCGCCGCCGAGGGGCTGCGTCTGGCGTACGGAAAGTACGTCGAGGCGCGCCTCGAGCTGAACCGCGCCGCGGTCATCGTCTCGCTCGACGCGGACATCCTGCAGGACGGTCCCGGGCACCGGCGCGCGATGCGGCAGTTCGCCGAGCGCCGCGAGCCGGGGGCGGGGATGAACCGCCTGTACGTCGTCGAGCCGTCGATGACGGTGACGGGAATGTCGGCCGACCACCGCCTGCGCCTGCGCGCCGGTGACGTGGCCGCCTTCACCCTGGCGCTCGCCGCCGAGCTGGGACGTCGTCCGGGCTTCGCCCAGGTGGCGGCGATTGCCGGGGCAGGGCGGGGACAGACCGCCGGCGATCCCAAGTGGATCAGCGCCGTCGCGTCCGATCTCATCAAGCATCGTGGCCAGTCGCTGATCGTTGCCGGGCGTCGCCAGCCGGCCGCCGTGCACGCGATCGTCGCGGCCATGAACGCCGCGCTCGACAACGTCGGGACGACCGTCACCTACGCCGCCCCCCTGCTGGCCGATGCCGTCGCCGGACCGAAGGCGCTGGCGCCGCTGGCCGAGGAGATCGCCGCCGGTCAGGTCGAGACGCTGGTCATCACGGCCTGCAACCCGGTCTACACGGCACCCGCCGATCTGAAGTTCGACAAGCTGCTCGGCCGCGTGGCGAACACGATCTACCGCGCTGCTTACGAGGACGAGACGGCTGCCGTCGCGTCCTACGTCATTCCCGGCGCGCACGCGCTCGAGTCCTGGGGCGACGCCCGGGCCACCGACGGCACGGTCTCGATCGTTCAGCCGCTGATCGCGCCGCTGTGGGCGGGCGTCAGCGAGATCGAGCTGCTCGGCGCCTTCCTGGGCGAGGGCGATCAGGGGGGCTACGAGCCGCTGCGCCGCTCCTGGCAGGCCAAGGCCTCGACGGTCCCTGGTGGCGCCAGCGGAGAATTCGATCAGCTCTGGGAGAAGTGGGTTGGCGACGGTGTCATCCGCGGGACGGAGACCACCCCCGAGACGACGTTGACCATCGACGGCGCCGCCGTCGCCCAGGGGTTGGGCGCTCTGCTCGCGTCGGCCCCCAAGGCGGCCGGCATCGAGATCGCCTTCGCGCCCGACTACAAGGTCATCGACGGACGCTTCGGAAACGCCTCGTGGCTGCAAGAGCTGCCCGATCCGGTCACCAAGGTGGCCTGGGACAACGCCGCCCTGATCTCTCCCGCCACGGCGAAGAGCCTGGGCGTCCAGGTCGAGCGCGACAACGACGAGTTCTCGGTGCTGCTCATCGAGTACCGCGATCGCCGCGTGCACGCTCCCGCGCTGGTGGTGCCGGGCCACGCCGACGACTGCGTCACCTTGACGCTCGGCTACGGCCGCACCGGCGCCGAGAGCGTCGCCCGCGACGTCGGCTACAACGCCGGTCTGCTGCGCGGCAGCGACGCCCCCTGGTTCGATCGGGGGGCCCAGGTCACCCTGGCCACCGGCATGCACCTGTTCGCCGTCACCCAGAATCACTGGTCGATGGAGGACCGCGAGCCGGCGATGGACGTCACCCTCGCCGAGTTCGAGGACCAGCGCTCCGAGTTCCACGAGAAGATCGAGGAGCGTCGGGGACCGCAGGCCAACATCCACGAGCCCCACGACTACAGCAAAGAGCAATACAAGTGGGGCATGGCGATCGACCTGGGCAAGTGCACCGGGTGCAGCGCCTGCGTCGTCGCTTGCCAGTCCGAGAACAACATCCCCGTCGTCGGCCACGAGCAGGTCGTCAAGGGGCGCGAGATGCAGTGGTTGCGCATCGACCGTTACTACTCGGGCGATCTCGAGAATCCCCAGGCGATCGTGCAGCCGCTTGGCTGCGTCCACTGCGAGACGGCCCCCTGCGAGTACGTCTGTCCGGTCAACGCCACCGTCCACAGCGACGAAGGCCTGAACGAGATGGTCTACAATCGCTGCGTCGGCACCCGTTACTGCAGCAACAACTGCCCCTACAAGGTGCGGCGCTTCAACTTCCTCGACTTCACCAGCGAGACCCCGGCCGTTCGCATGCTGGGCATGAACCCCGAGGTCACGGTACGCAGCCGCGGCGTCATGGAGAAGTGCACCTACTGCGTGCAGCGCATCGAGCGCAAGCGCATCGACGCCCGCGTGGCCGGCCGGTTGATCGAGGACGGCGAGGTGAAGACCGCCTGCCAGCAGGGCTGCGCGGCGGGCGCCATCGAGTTCGGAAATCTGAACGATCCGAAGTCGCGCGTCAGCAAGCTCCATGCGGACGACCGTCGGTACGATTTGCTGCACGAGATCGGGACCCGACCCCGAACGGCCTATCTGGCCCGCGTGCGGAACCCCAACCCCGAGCTAGCCAAGGGCTAGTCCTAGGACGAATCCAAGGAATTGGGCGACTGACATGGCCAGCACAGCAACTTCAGCATCGACGACCAACGACCCGCTCGAGCCGGCGTCCCTCATCGAGGGGGCGCAGACCGACGCGTCG
The DNA here is from genome assembly GCA_036500205.1 of Polyangia bacterium. Classification (GTDB taxonomy): domain Bacteria; phylum Myxococcota_A; class Polyangia; order Fen-1088; family Fen-1088; genus DASYCK01. The sequence continues at coordinate 33,673 of DASYCK010000042.1, forward strand.
CTAAACGACTCGTTGCTCGCCCACGTCTGGCGCGGCGCCGGCAGGGGCTGGTGGACCCTGTTCGGGCTGGCGCTTGCCGGGGTCGGCCTCCTCGTTGTCGCGGTAACCACGACGATCGCCAAGGGCATCGGGATGTGGGGCAACAACATCCCGGTTGGCTGGGCCTACGGCATCATCAACTTCGTCTGGTGGATCGGCATCGGTCACGCCGGAACCTTGATCTCGGCGATTTTGTTGCTGTTGCAGCAGAAGTGGCGAACGTCCATCAACCGCTTCGCGGAGGCCATGACGCTATTCGCGGTCATCTGCGCGCTCCTGTTCCCGTTGATTCACACCGGACGTCCCTGGTTCGCGCTGTACTGGCTGATGCCCTACCCCAGCGTTCAGGGAATTTGGCCCCAGTTCAAGAGCCCGCTGGTGTGGGACGTGTTCGCGGTCTCGACGTACTTCACCATCTCGTTGCTGTTCTGGTTCCTCGGCCTCATCCCGGACCTCGCGTCGCTGCGTGACTCGTCGAAGAGCCCGACCAAGAAGATGATCTACGGCATGTTCGCGCTGGGCTGGCGTGGGTCGGGGCGCCACTGGGCCGAGTACAAGTGGGCCTACCTGCTGCTCGCCGGCCTTTCGACGCCGCTCGTGCTCTCCGTGCACACCATCGTGTCCTTCGACTTCGCCGTGTCCATCCTCCCCGGCTGGCACACGACGATCTTCCCGCCGTACTTCGTCGCCGGCGCCGTGTTCTCGGGCTTCGCCATGGTCGTGACCTGGATGGTGCCCGCCCGGCAGTTCCTGGGCCTGAAGCACGTCGTCACGATGAAGCACCTCGAGAACATGAACAAGGTGATCCTCGCCACGGGGATGATGGTGGCCTACGGCTACATCATGGAGCACTTCATCGCCTGGTACAGTGGCAACCCCTATGAGTTCGCCGTGTTCTTCAAGGTCCGGCAGCGCGGCCCGCTGGCGCCCGTCTACTGGCTGATGGTGTTCTGCAACGTCGTCGTGCCGCAGATATTCTGGTTCAAGAAGGCGCGCACCAGCCTGCTCATCATGTGGGTGGCGGCGCTCCTGGTGAACGTCGGCATGTGGTGCGAGCGCTTCGTCATCATCGTGACCTCGTTGCATCGCGACTTCCTGCCATCGAAGTGGGAGCTCTACGCGCCGACCTGGGTCGACTGGAGCATCTACCTCGGCACCATCGGGCTGTTCTCGACGCTGTTCTTGCTGTTCCTGAAGTTCGTTCCCGCCGTCGCGGTGACCGAGGTCAAGGAGCTGCGCCACGAGTATGCCCATGAGGCCCACTCTCGCGCCCACGCGGCGGAGGAGGCGCACGGATGAGCCACGGAGGAGGCTTCGAGCCGCGCCGCTTCGTCATCGGTCAGTTCGCCGATTCCGACGCGATGCTGACGGCGACCCGCAAGATGCGGGAAAAGGGACACAAGAAGCTCGACACCCACAGCCCGTACCCGGTGGCGGGTATCGAGGAGGCTCTGGGCCTGGGGCGACCGAAGATACCGACCATCGTGCTGTTCGGCGCCATCGCGGGCGCCTGCCTCGCCTACGCGATGATCTACTACATGAACGTCGTCGACTTTCCCATCAACGTCGCGAACCGCCCCGCCCACAGTCCCCCGGCGAACATCCCCATCACGTTCGAGCTGGCGGTCCTCCTCGGCGGCACGTCGGCCTTTTTCGGCCTGATGGGCCTGATGCGTCTCCCCGAGCCCTATCACCCCGTGTTCGAGGCCGAGTCGTTCTGGCGCGCCAGCATCGACGGCTTCTTCATCTCGATCGAGGTCCCCAAGGGGCAAAGTCCCGAGGACGTGGCGGCCGAATTGAAGTCGCTGGGCGAGGTGTCGATCGAGATCGTCGAGGAGTCGGAGCGATGATGACCCGCGCAGCAACGCTCGCCCTGGCGTCGATTCTCTTGATGGGCGCCGCGTGCAACGAGCAGATTTTCGATCCCATGGCCGATCACCGACAGCCACGCGAACGGGCCTACCGCCCCAGCAACTTCTTTGAGAGCGGTCTGGTGATGCAGGCGGCCCCGGCGGGGACGGTTCCGCGTGAACGCCGCACCATGAACCCCACGCTCACCAGCGGGATCTCCGGCTACACCGGGCAGGTGGCGGCGAACGGTGAGCGCGTGGTTCGCTACGCCAGCCGTATTCCGGTGCCGGTGACGCCGGAGTTGCTGGCGCTCGGGCGCAAGCGTTACGACATCACGTGCGGGACCTGTCACGGCCCCCTGGGAGACGGGGACAGTATCGTCGCCAAGCAGATGGCGCTGCGTCCGCCGCCCTCGCTGCATAACTACGCCAACCGCGCTCCCGGGTACATCTTCGAGGTGGCTACCCGCGGCTTTGGCCTGATGGCCTCCTACGCGGCAGAGTTGACCGTCGAGGAGCGTTGGGCCGTAGTCTCCTACGTCCGCGCGCTGCAGGTCAGCCAGAACGTTCCCGCCGCCGAGCTGCCGGCCGACGTTCAGCGGCAGCTCGATGGGGTATCTCGATGAAGATTGACATGCAGAAGTTCGATGGTGGCCGCAACGTGATGGCGGGGGCGGGCGCGCTCGGCGCGCTCGGCCTGCTGGCCACCTTTGCGGGGATGGCCACCTCGGATGGCCGCACCGCCGCCTTTTCGTATCTGTTCGGGTTCGCATACTGGGGTGGCATCGCCCTCGCGTCGGTGGTGTTGCTGCAAATCTTCCACGCAGTGCGCGCCAAGTGGATGGTGGTGCTGCGCCGCCCGGTCGAGGTGATGGCCACGACGATCACGCTGTTTATCGTGCTGTTCATTCCCATCGTTCTGGCGCTGAAGAACATCTACTCGTGGGTGGAGCCCGCGGCGGACCTACCCAAGGAAGCGCTGAAGCTGCTCGAGCACAAGAAGCCTTGGCTCAACCCGAACTTCTTCGTCGTGCGGAGCTTCGGTTACCTTCTGCTGGCCACCCTGGTGTCGAACCGTCTGCTCGGCTGGTCGACGAAGCAGGACACGACGGGTGACATCCAGTTGACGGCGCGGCAACGGGCGTTCGGAGCGGGCTCGTTGCCTTTCGTAGCATTGACGTTCAGCTTCGCTGGTTTCGACTGGCTGATGAGCCTGCAGCCCCTCTGGTTCTCCACCATCTTCGGCGTGTACTACTTCGCGGGGAGCTTCGTGAGCGCCATTGCGCTGTTGATCGTCGTCACTGACCGGGCGCGGGGGAAGAACCTCTACGGCGACTACGTTTCGCCCGATCACATTCATAACCTGGGCAAGCTGATGCTGGCCTTCACCTGCTTCTGGGCCTACATCGGCTTCTCGCAGTTCCTGCTCATCTGGATCGCCGGGCTCCCTGAAGAAGTTCCGTTCTTCATCACCCGCATGCATGGCGAATGGGCGGCCGTCAGCGTGTTCCTCATCTTCGGGCACTTCTTCATCCCGTTCGGTCTGCTGCTGTCCCGGGCGCGCAAACGAAGCAGTAGCCGCCTGGCGCTGGTGGCGTTCTGGATCCTGCTGGTGCACTCGGTCGATCTCTACTGGCTGATCATGCCGAGCCTCAACCCCGACGGGTTGGTGTTGCACTGGTCCCTCGTCACGGCGTTCGTCGGGGTGGGCGGGCTCTCCATCGCCTTCGCCATCTGGCGCCTTCGCGGTCACTTCTCGATGCCGGTTCGCGATCCCTATCTGGCGGAATCCGTCGCCTACAAGCAGCCTTCAACCCAATGAGCAACTCACATTCACATTCGGAAAGCTCGCACGGCGGCCACGGCCACGTGGGCAGCGACGAGATGAATCTGAAGAAGATCATCATTGTCGGCTTCTTGTCGCTCGCGACGTTCGCGGCCGGCATCATCTGGGCCTACATCCTGATGACCCGCCAGGTCGCCGAGATCCGGCGCGATGGGCCCGAGAAGTACGCCTCGGAGAAGGGCAAGGCCGAGATCGGGATCGTCGATCAGGTCCTGTTCTCCGTCGACGACCGTCTGGACGTCTGGAAGACCGAGCACAAGAAGCACCTCGAAGGCTACGGCTGGGTCGACAAGAACAAGCGCATCGCGCACATTCCGATCGAGCAGGCCATGGCCCGCGTGATCGCTTCGCCGCCCGACATCGCCGGCGAAGGGGTCCCCGTGAAGGCCGCCGCGCCCACGACGCCCCCTGAGTTCACCGGCGGCGAGCCGCCCAAGCCGGGCAAGGCGGGTGGCAAGCGATGAGCAATCGTTCTCTCGCCTCCCTGCTGGCGCTGTTCGGCGCCGTCGCGGCGACGGGCGCTGGCTCGCGGGCGATGGCGGCTGACCGCGGTCCGACGCCCTCGTACCCGCCGGAAGCGGAGCAGCCGCTGGCCGCCCTGCAGGACGTCGACGTGGTCGAGCACCTGGGCGACAAGGTTCCCGGCGGTCTGACGTTTCACGATCCGGAAGGGCACAAGGTCGAGCTCGACGCCATGCTGGGGCAGAAGCCGCTGCTGGTGACGCTCGGCTACTACAAGTGTCCGATGCTGTGCGATCTGGTTCTCGATGGTCTCGTCAAGGCGATGAAGCAGTCAGGCCTCGCCCCGGGAAAAGACTTTCAGGCCGTCTCGATCAGCATCGATCCCAAGGAAGAGGCGAAGCAGGCGTTGACGACGCGTGCGCGCGTGTGGGCGGGATTCGGGGCGGGCGCCAACGCGTCGACCTGGCCGTTCCTGCTGGGCGATGGATTCGCCAGCCGGGTCCTCGCCGATGCAGTGGGCTTCAAATACGCCTACGACAAGACCAGCGGCCAGTTCGCCCACGAGGCGGTCAGCTTCGTGCTCACCCCGGACGGCCGAATTTCCCGCTATTTGTATGGCGTGGACGTCATACCGCGCGACTTTCGCCTGGCGCTGGTCGAGGCAGGCGCCGGTCGCGTGGGCACGTCGTTCGACCGCCTGCTGCTGTCATGTTTTCAATATGATCCTGTCAACCGGAAGTATGCCCCCTATGCGCTCGGCTTCGTGCGCATCGGTGCGGGATTGGTGTTTCTGATGCTTGCGACGCTGCTGGCTGTGCTGTGGCGGAAGGAGCTGGTCATGAGAAGAAGGAGGGTCGCATGAACGACATCATGCGAGCCATTCTCTGGCTGCCTGACCAGGCGTCGACCTTCGCCAGGAAGGTGGACGAGCTTCACTACTTCATCTTCCTCGTCACGATGGCGAGCTCGCTCGGCGTCGGGCTGCTGGCCTTCGGCTTCTTCTTCAAGTACCGCCAGAAGAGCGTGCGGCAATCGACGCCGATCGTCGAGCCGAGCGTCCGCTTCGAGCTGACCGTCATCGCCGTCCCCTTGATCTTCTTCCTGGCCTGGTTCGTCCAGGGCTTCCATGACTTCGTCTGGTACACCACGCCCCCCAAGGACACCACCGACGTCTACGTCATGGGCAAGAAGTGGATGTGGAAGTTCGCCTATCCGGATGGTCCGAACGCCGTGGGAACCCTTCACGTGCCGGCGAACCGTCCCGTTCGCCTGCTGATGACCAGCCGCGACGTCATCCACTCGTTCTTCGTCCCCGATTTCCGCATCAAGATGGACGTGCTGCCGGGCCGCTACACCGAAGCCTGGTTCGAGGCCACGAAGCCCGGGCGCTACCAGATCCTGTGCGCCGAATATTGCGGCACCTGGCACTCGCAGATGTGGGGCGAGGTGGTGGTCATGCCGCCGGCCGAGTTCGACACCTGGTTGGCCAATCAGAAGACCGGCCTGGCCGATCGGGTGGACAGCGGCGGCGACGATGGTCCCACCTTCCACGGCACCATCGTCGAGTACGGCAAGAAGGTGGCGATGGCCCAGGGATGCCTGAAGTGCCACTCGCTCACCGGCGAGCCGCACATCGGTCCGACCTGGTTGGACCTGTATCACCGTCGGGAGACCCTGGAGACCGGCGAGACCGTCATCGCCGACGAAGGGTACCTGACCGAGTCCATGATCGACCCCCGCGCCAAGATCGTCAAAGGCTACAAGCCGGTCATGCCGACCTTCCGGGGGAAGCTGGC
>DASYCK010000043.1:0-9016 GCA_036500205.1 Polyangia bacterium
TCGTGCGCAACGGTCGCAGGCGCTGCCGCTCCTCCGCCAGCAGCGCCAGCGGCGTACGGTTGCCCACCTCGAGACAAGGCGCGCCGTTCCAGGCCGTCAGCCATTCGCCGAGCTGCCGCCCGAGATCGATCTCGCTGCTGAACACCCGATCGCGCAGGAAGGCCTGCTTGACCCAGTTCGCCAGGTTCGTCCCTGGACCACGCTCCGCGCCGCGCCGCGCCCGGATCTCGACGCCGACGCCGATCTCCACCATGGCGTAGGCGAAGGCGGAGTCCCACTCGACGACCTGGCCGTCCTGATCGGTGCGCGCCGCGATCGGCTTCGTGCGATCGAACGCCGACAGGAACGGCACGCCACCGGCCTGTTGCAGGTGACCGACCAGCGCCCGCAGCAAGGTCTCCAGGCTCTGGTCGTTGATGATCGAAACGGCCGTCCACCGGGAATACTCGAGGCGCGAGACCAGGAAATTCACGGTGGCGATGTGCCCGTCCTGGAAGCGAACGTCCGCTTGACCGACCCCATGTCGAACGACTTCACCCGGAATCTTGTCCTGATGGCCGAGCGGCCGGCTCTTGCGTGGGCGGACGGTGGCGATGACCGCGTAGAGCGCGCTCTTGCCCCCCTCGTAGCCCGCCAGCTTGGCCTGCCGGACCACGTCCAGCGACTTCATCTGAGGCTCCTTCAGCAACAGGTCGAGCACGAATGCCCGGAACGGCTGTGCCTTCGATGGCCTCCCTACCCCCCGCTTTGAACGCGGCCCCCGCTTCGACTCCATGGCGCCTAAACATACACTCAAAACCCGATGCTTGGCCAGAACGATTTTCTATTCCAACAATTGTCTAATCGCATCAACGCGGCAATTTGTCGGTGCAACGATCACATTTAAGTGGAATTCCAAGACGCTTAAACAACGCAACGCATTCATTGTCCCCTTTTCCTAACCGCCCTTCAGGTCCTCAGCCGCCCTTGCGGGCAGGAGCCGCCGCCTGGCGCTCCAGCGCCAGATCGATCAGCCGAGACACCAGGGGGCGCACCGCCAGACCGCTGGCGGCCCACATTTTCGGATAACCCGACGCTTCCGTGAAGCCTGGCAGGGTGTTCACCTCGTTCACGTAGAGGGTGCCGTCGCGTCGATCGAGGAAGAAATCGACGCGCGCCAGGCCCGCGAGCTCGAGGGCGCGAAACGTGGCCACGCTCAGCTCGCGCACCCGCTTGCTCACGGCCGTCGGGATGTCGGCCGGCACCCGAAACAGGGCCCCCGTGGGATCGACGTACTTCGCGTCGTACGAATAAAAACCGTCGCGGTGCGACAGCACGATCTCACCAGGGATCGAAGCCTCGGGCTGCTCGTTCCCCAGCACCGCGCACTCGACCTCGCGCGCGTCGATCCCCTGCTCCAGCAGCACCTTCGTGTCGAACTGCAGCGCCAGGGTCAGCGCCGCCCCCAGCTCCTCGGCGCGCAGGACCCGGCTCACGCCGACGGACGAGCCGGCGTTGGCGGGCTTGCAGAACAGCGGGAAGCCGAGCTCTTCGCCGGCGCGCAGGCAGGCGGCGGCGTCCTCGCGAAAGGCCCGCGCCGTCACCATCCGATAGGGGACGATGGGGAGACCCGCGTCCCGCAGCAGCCGCTTGGTGACGTCCTTGTCCATCCCCACCGCCGAGCCCAGCACGGGCGCGCCGACGTACGCCACACCAGCCAGCTCGAGCAAACCCTGCATGGTGCCGTCCTCGCCGAACGTCCCGTGCAGCGCGGGAAACACCACGTCGCCCGGTCGCAGCACGCTGGCATCGACGACGGGCGCGTTCGGGTCGAGGCGAACGCCGCGCGGATCGCCGACGGCGGCGTCGAGCGTCGCCTGCGATTCGAGGTGCCAGCGCCCCTGCTTGTCGATGCCCACGAGCAACGGCTCGAACCGCTCGCGATCCAGGGCCTGGGCCACGTTGCGCGCCGACAGCAGGGAGACCTCGTGCTCGGCCGAGCGCCCGCCGAACAGAATCACCACGCGCTTCTTCGAGCCGACGTTTGCCATGGGCGTCAAGTTCACGCGACGGATCCGGCGGCGTCAACTTTGAAAGTGCGCCGGTTCCACCGCCGCGTCATGTCCCGTCGAGCGCGGCGTCGAGGAAGCTCCACTCGTCGACGAGCTGGTCGATCACCTTGCCGAGCGGCTTGCCCATTCCATGCCCCGCGTGCGTCTCCAGCCGCAGCAGCACGGGGCGGCGGGCGCTGGTGGCTGCCTGCAGCCGCGCCGTCATCTTGCGCGCGTGCAGCGGATCGACGCGGGTGTCGGACGCGGCGGTGGAGAACATCACCGCCGGATACGCCGTCCCGTCGTGGACGTTGTGATAGGGCGAGTAGGCGCGCAGCCAGCGGAAGGCGTCGTCGTCGTCGGCCGAGCCGTATTCGGGGATCCAGAGCCGCGCGATGCGGAACCGGTGGTAGCGAAGCATGTCCAGCAACGGCACGCCGCAGATGACGGCGCGGAACAGGTCCGGTCGCTGCGTCAGCGCCGCGCCCACCAGCAGACCGCCGTTCGAGCGCCCCATGATGGCGAGCCGCGCCGGACTGGTGACGTGCGTGTCGATCAGATGGGTGGCGGCGGCGATGAAGTCATCGAACACGTTCTGCTTCCGCGCGCCCATGCCCGCCTGATGCCACGCTTCGCCGTATTCGCCGCCGCCGCGCAGGACCGCCAGCACGTAGACGCCGCCCCGTTCGAGAAACGGCACGATCGACGGTGCCCAGCCCGGCGTCATGTTGACGTTGAAGCCGCCGTAACCGTAGAGCACCGTCGGCGTCTTCGCGTCCCGGATCAGGCCGCGCCGGTGCACGACGAACAGGGGAACGGTGGTGCCGTCCTTCGACGTCGCCTGCTCCCGGGTGACCGTGAACGCATCGGCGGCCACCGGGGTCGCGATGGCCCGCCACACCGTCGGAGGCGTCGACGCAGACCGCCGCGGAGCGCTGGGCAGCGCCTGTCGCAACACGGTCGTCGGCGCCGAAAAGGACGTGAAGCCGACGAACAGCTCGTCCCCTTTCGGATGACCGGACATCCCCACCACCGTCCCCAGCGACGGCAGCGGCAGCTCGGACGTCGGATGTCCTTCGCGATCGTAGAGCCGCACCCGGCTGGCGGCGTCCTCGAGAAACTGGGCCGCCCAGTGGTCGCCCACCCGCGTCACCTGCTCGAGCGGGTGGGGGCCCTCGGGGATGAGCTCGCGCCAGCCCGAGCGCCCGGAGGGCGTGCGCGTCCCCAGCGGCACGCGCACCAGACGGTAGCGCGGGGCGCCGGCGTTCGTGCGCAGGTAAGCGGCGTCGTCGGTCAGCTCCGCCAGGTCGAACAGCGCCTCCTCGCCGACCGCCAGCGGGATCGGCGGGGCCGGTTCCTTCCCTGGACGAGGGCGCTGCCGGTCGATCAGGTAGACCTCGCTCTTCGACCAGCCCTGGCTGATCTCGATGCCGAGGAACCGCCCCCCCGGCGAGAGCATGACGCTGGGCCAGTCCTTCAGATCGCGCCCGGCACCGAACACCAGCGTGTCGTGCGCGGCGTCGTCGCCCAGGCGGTGAAGGAAGACGTGGCGGTGGTACTTCTCCTCGTCCGCGGGGACGGTCCCCGGCGCCGGATAGCGCGTGTAGTAGAAGCCGCGCCCGTCGGGTAGCCAGGCCAGCGAGCAGGCGCGCGTGCGATCGATCGCGTCGGGCAGATCGGCGCCCGTCACGGCGTCGCGCACACGCAGCACCGATTCCTCGCTGCCGTCGGCGGACACGCCGTACGCGACCAGCGCGCCGTCCTCGGACGGCACCCACCAGTCGAGCGACCGGGTGCCGTCGGCCGCCAGCGCGTTCACGTCGACGAGGATCCGATCGGTCCCGTCGCGGCCGTCGCGCGCGTACAGCACCGGCTGGTTCTGCTTGCCGTCGCGGCGCGTGTAGAAGTACCGCCAGGCGCGCTGGCGGGCCGGCCCGTGGGGGCGCGGCACCGGCGTCCCCAGCGAGCCGATCTCGTACAGCTCCCAGAATCGCTTTTCGAGCGCGACGCGCCCGGGAAGCGCGTCGAGGGCGAGCCGGGTGTACGCCGTCTGCGCCGCCGTCCACGCCTTCACCTCGGGGGCGGTCTCGTCCTCCAGCCAGCGGTAGGGATCGGCGATCGCCTCGCCATGAAGCGTCTCGACGAGCGCGTCCTTGCGCGAAGCGGGCACCGTCGGCGCGGCGGCCCGGCTCATGGTCGCCACCAGCAGCCAGGGCAGGACGTGGGTGAACCGGCGAAGCGCACGGCCTACCGCGCGCGGTCCCGAACAGCGACGTGAACGACGCAAACCGCGCGGCCTTTCGTCATGAGGAGCGCCCAGCATAGTCGCGCGCCGTCGCGCCGGCCAGCCTCGGGGGCGCTTGATAATCCCGCCCCCGCGTTCCATCGTCGCCGCATGACCGATCCGGCCGGGCCCGCGACTTCGCTGAAGCAGCCGAAGGGGCTGTACCTGCTGTTCAACGTCGAGATGTGGGAGCGCTTCTCGTTCTATGGCATGCGCGCGTTCCTGTTCCTCTTCCTGGTGAGCGCCGCTGGCGGCTTCGGATGGAGCAAGGAGAAGGCGGCCTTGCTGTACGCGGTGTACACCGGCTCCGTCTATCTGACGCCGCTGCTGGGAGGATTTCTCGCCGATCGCTTTCTGGGCACCCACCGATCGATCTTGATCGGCAGCGTGCTGATCGCCTGCGGACACTTCAGTCTGGCGGTGGCGTCGACGACCGCGTTCTACGCCGGCCTCGGGCTCATCATCCTCGGCACCGGCTTTCACAAGTCCAACATCTCGACCATGGTCGGCCAGCTGTACAGCGAGGGCGATCGGCGGCGCGACGCGGCGTTCACGATCTTCTACATGGGGATCAACACGGGGGCGTTCCTGGGTCAGATCATCTGTGGTTTTCTCGCCAAGAGCCCGCGCTTCGGCTGGCACTGGGGGTTCGGCGCGGCGGGCGTGGGCATGGTGATCGGCACGACCATCTACGCGCTCAACAAGCGGCGATGGCTGGGCAGCATCGGCGACGTCCCGGCGGCGCACGCCCCGGCGGCCGCCGGCACGCGAGTCGTGGCCGGTCCCGTCGCGCCGCTGACGGGCGTGCAGAAGCAGCGGATGCTGGCCATCGCCATGCTCGCCTTCTTCAACATCTTCTTCTGGAGCGCGTTCGAGCAGGCCGGATCGTCGATGAACCTGTTCGCCGAGGAGCGCACCCGTCGCACGTTCTTCGGGTGGCTGATGCCGGCGCCCTGGTTCCAGTCGATCAACGCGCTGACCATCATGCTGTTCGCGCCGATCTTCGCGGCGACGTGGACCTGGCTGGCGGCTCGCGGCCGCGAGCCGAGCACGCCGCGAAAGTTCGTCCTGGCGCTGGTGCTGGTGGCGCTCGGCTTCGCCGTCATGGTGGGCGGCGCGGTCGGCTCGGAGGGGGGGATGAAGGTCAGCCCGCTCTGGCTCACCGTCGCCTACGTGCTGCACACCTGGGGCGAGCTGTGCCTGTCCCCGGTCGGCCTGTCGATGGTGACGAAGCTGGCGCCTCCCAAGCTGGGCTCACTCATGATGGGGCTGTGGTTCTTCTCGTTCTTCCTGTCGGATCTGCTGGGGGGATTGGTGGCCGGGCAGGTCGACAAGATCGCCAAGGGGCAGCTGTTCCACCTGCTGGGCGGCCAGGCCGACTTCTTTCTCATCTTCGTCTTCGTTCCCCTGCTGGGCGCGGCGGCGCTGATGCTGCTGTCGAAGACGATCAGCCGCTTGATGGCCAGCGGGATGCCGAGCTGAGCACGCTTCAGCGCGGGGCGGCCGCGTTCTGCTCCACCAGGTCGCCGCGCAGCGGGATGGTGCCGACGACCTGATTCACCAGCGCCTCGATGTCCTTGGGATCGTCCGCGTCCAGATCGAAGTCGTGGCGGAGCTGCCACAGCACCCGGCCGTCGGCGGCGTTCACCAGGGTCATGTTCAGGTAGAGCTCGTCGTCTCCGAACCAGCCATCCTCGTGCTCGACCTGCCCGTCGTGCGTGTAGGTCGGTCCGTCGAGCGGGATGAAGACGCCCACCCCGACGCCGACGCGTGGGCCACCGCCGTAATACCGGGGGCGCGGGCCACCTCCCCCCGCCACGAAGTGCGTGCCGCGGCCCACCGGGGCGGGCCCGCGCGCCACGCCCATTGCCGTGCCGCCGCCGCCCGCCCGCATGGCGGTGCCCACGGGCGGCCCGCCCCGCATCGTCGGCCCCGCCACGGCACGGGCCGGGCCGTGACCGACGTGACCGGGGTGGCCACCCCCGCTGCTCTTCGACGTCGCCAGCACGATCAGCACGACCACCAGCGCGATGAACACGGCCCCCAGGATGGCCGCCGCCCGCTTGCCGTTCGTCGTGGTGACGCCTTTCAGGTTCACGTAAAGCAGCGAGTCCGCCTGCGTGGCCCAGCCGATCTTCGCCGCCAGCTCGGGGGCGATGATCTGCGGCACGGTCAGCGGCCCGACCTGCCCACCAGCCGGACCGTTCGCGAACTGCAGGATCGCGTCGGCCATCGAGCCGAGCTCGTCGGACGTCACCAGCGGCCGCCCGTCCTGGCCGAAGATCCCGTTCCAGCGCGCCGACAGATCCAGGTCGTAGCCCCGTCGCCGAAAGGCGTCGGTCGACAGCCGGACCATCTCGCTGACCACTTGCTGGCGCAGCGCCTCGGACTTCACCGGATCGTTGTCGCCGAGCTGATCGAGCACCATGAACACGTCGGGCGGCAACAGCGCGATGCGGACTGGCGTGTAGCTACGCGCCGCGAACGCCGGCTCGAGGGCCGGGCGCGGCCCGGACGCGCAGCCGGCCGTCCAGGCAACGAAGGCGAGCACCACCGCGAACGCCGACCGACGAAGCAAAGCCAGGGGCACGGTCGGAAAATAGCACGGGCCCCCGAGGTGGGGTCAGTTGGTGCGCTTCCACGAGGGACGAAAGCCGGTGGCGCGGAGCGCGGGCTCCTCGACCGAGAGGATGTAGTCGACGCGGCGGTTGCGCGGTTCGTCGACGTTGTCGGCCGTCTTCACCGCCAGCGCCGACTCGCCGAAGCCCTCGTAGGCGGCGGGGATGCGCAGCCCGTGGCTCTTGAACCAGCGCGCGATCGACTGGGCGCGCGCCTGCGACAGCTTCAGGTTGTACGCCGAGCCGCCCACGGTGTCGGTGTGGCCCGCCACGAACAGGGTGGGCCGACCGAACTCGTCCTTGTGCTTGGCCAGCGCGGCGCTGATCTGCTGCAGGCTCGCCTCCAGCTTCGGCCGCTCCGACTCCATGATCTCCGCCGAGTCGGTCTTGAACACCACCTCTTCGTGCGGGATCGACAGCGACCACGAGACGATGGCCATGCCCGCGAAGCCGCCCGCGGTGTCATGCGCCTTGAGCTCGATGCGCGCCGCCACGGCGTCGCTGCTGGGTGTCCAGGTGATGACGAGCGGGCTCCCCGCCGCCTGCCCGGTGAAATCGTGGCGCTCGCTGGCGAGCTCCTCGCCGCTGTCCGACGTCACGGTGATCTCGACGTCGGCGGGCGGCAGGGACATCCGCATCTCCAGGCGATGGTTCGCCAGATCGACCTTCGACTTGTCGATCTGGATCTGCGGCGCCGGGGTCGCCTTGCGCCCTTCCGCGCGCGCCGAGCCAACCAAGAGCGCCAAGGCCAGGAGGCGCGATGCGTTTCGCTTGAGTCCCGTCATGACGCGAGCGCGGAGCATATCACCTCGCCCGACCGTGGTTCCTCAGTGCTTCTTCTTCGCCTTGGCCCGCGGCGGTGGTTCCTTGGTGGCGGCGACGAGCGCGGCGGCGGCCTCCACCCGGGCCTTCTCTCCGGCCGCCGCCGACGCCGCCTGCGCCGCCGCCGCCAGCGCCACGGCGGCCTGCCTGGTGGCCTCCGCCTCGGCGACCTGCTTCAACGAAGCCAGGCCCTTCTCGAAGTCGCCACCGATCAGGGTGTCCTTGTTCACGACCAGGCCGAACAGCTTGGCCATCAGGTTGTTGTTCCCCTCGATCGCCCACTTCACCGTGACCGAACCGGCGCCATCGGGCGAGATCGCGAACGTCGTGGCGGCGACCGAAGCAAACGGCTTGATGAGCTCCAGGCTCAGCCGCAGCGCGACGGGGGACTGACTGTCGGAGATCGTCATCTTCCCCTCGCCCACCTTGCTGTTGCCCTGCCAGGCGTACGTGGCACCCACGCCACGGGCCGGCCCCTCGTAGGTCCTGTTCATCTGGGGGTCCTTCCCCTCCCACGGCGACCACGCCTTCCAGGCCCTGAAGTCGTCGAGCTGCGCGAACACCACGGGCGCGGGCGCCTCGATGCTGACGGCGCGCTCGACACGATAGGTTCCCGGGCGGGTCGCCGCGAACCCCAGCACGCCGGCGACGACCACCACGAGCAGCAGCAGGAACGTTTTCAGCATGGCGGTCTTCCTCGCGTGACGTGACTAGAGTTTGGGGATGCGCAGCGTCTTGCTGATCATCAGCCCGCCGGACAGACCGAACAGCAGCACCAGCGGATGAAGGCGCGCCGGTCCCAGCTCGACGACGCCCCACCAGATCTCGGCGCCGAGGCGCGCGCGCAGCGTCGCCACCAGCAGCATCCCGACGAGGATGATGCTGCTGGGGATGGGGGTCCCCTCGAAGTACTTCACCTTGTCGCCCCCCGCCGCCAGCGACTCCGCCGTGACGTTGAAGCGCGCCAGCCGCGACACGCCACAGGCGACGAAGCCGATCAGGATCAGCTGATCCCACCCGCCGTCCAGGCCGGCGCCGAACGCCATGGCCGCCGGCGCCGCGCCGAACGAGATCACGTCCGACAGGGAATCGAGCTCGCGCCCCATGACCGAGTTGGTCTGGCGAACCCGCGCCACCCGCCCATCCAGGAAATCGAAGATGAAGGCCAGCGCGATGGCCCCGGCAGCACCCGCCATGAAGGTGGAGCGCCCCGTGCGCAGGTAGGTCATCACCGAGAAGATCGCGGCGATCCCGCTGCCCGC
>DASYCK010000044.1:0-51864 GCA_036500205.1 Polyangia bacterium
CGCAGGATCAAGCGACCGTCGACAAGCTCGTCCAGCTGAACAAGCGAGCGATGGACGACTACGACACCGCCGACTTCGACGCCGCGAAGAAAGCGTTGCTCGACGCCGAGAAGGCGGGCAAGCGGGCGGGGCTCGAGACCCACCCCGTCATGGCGCGCACGTACATCCACCTCGGCGCCGTCTACGTGCTGGGGTTCAAGGACAAGAACAAGGCGCAGCACTACTTCGAGAAGGCGCTCGACATCCAGGCCGACATCAAGCTCGACCGGAACATGACGTCGGCCACGGTCAAGGACGCCTTCGCCGCCGTCGTGGCCAAGCGTGACACGACGGGCGGCGGCGATGATTCGGCCCCGCCTGCCCCCAGCTCGGGCTCGAAGAAGAACCGGCGCGTCGACCTCGACGCCGTTCCGCCGCCCACCGATTCGGAGACCGAGTCGGGGTCGGCGTCGAAGCGGCGCCGCGGGAGCGACTCGTCGGACGACGAGCCGGATCTGCCGTCCAAGATCGAGGCGCTCGACTGCCCGTATCCCAACGAGGCGCCCCCGGGAAAGAAGCTGACCCTCCGCTGCGCGGCCGCCGACAACCTCGGCATCGCGAACGTGAACCTGTATTTCAAGGGCTTCCAGATGGAAGACTTCGAGAGCATCGCCATGGAGAAGTCGCCGAAGGGTTGGTGGCAGGCCGTCCTCCCGAAGAAGAGCGTCGACGGGAAGTCGGTGCAATTCTATTTCGAGGGCGTCGATGCGTCCGACCAGCCGGTCGTCTCCAACGGCCGCGCCGAGAGCCCGAACGTCCTGGTGCTCGTCAACAAGTCGGCCCAGAAGACGAAGAAGCGGCGCGAGGAAGAGGATCCGCTCGCCAACACCGACACCGACTTCGAAGGGCGGAAGTTCGGGAATCGACGTTTCTGGATCGGCGTGGGCGTCGGGACCGGTTTGGTTCTCCCCTTCTCCGGGACGCCCGAGGCCTTGGTGAACGGCTACAAAGATGAGGGCCACGCGCCGGCCGTCCCCGGCATCGGGTGGGCGGGGCTGCTGCACGTCGCGCCGACCATCGGCATCCAGTTCAACCCGAACATCGGCCTCTCGATCGAGGGGCGCGATCAGTGGATCCGGACCCCCAAGGGCGTGTCATCGACGGTGGCCGCGTCGGGCGCGCATTCGGTCCTGGTGAAGCTGCTGTTCTACACGCACCAGCAGCGCTTCCGGTTCTTCTACGGCGGCGGCGCCGGCGGCGGCGAGGGCATCCGCGAGATCGTGAATGTTCAGCAGCCGGGGCAGTCCTCGTTCCAGGACACCGTGCGGATCGGGCCCTACCTGATCACGGCCGCGGGAGGCATGATCTTCGAGTTCACCAAGGCGGTGTCGGGGGTCTTGCAGCTCAACGCCTACGTCGGCTTCCCCAAGAAGGGCATGTCCGCCGACGGCAACCTCGGCATCCAGTTCAACTTCGGTGACAGCTCCGGCCGCGCGGAGGCTGCCGCCAAGCTTCGCAAGGAGTCGCTGTCCGGCTCCGTGGAAGACGAGGACGAGCCGAAGTAACGGGCGGATCCGATGTACGTAACAGCCGTCATACAGGCCTGTCCCTAGGCCTGTCCCTGCCATCGGGGCCTGGTCAAGACTCGCCTCCCTCCCGTCGATGAAGGGGGGATGCGCGCGGGTGTCCTGATGTTGACGTTGTCGTTCGGGGGCTGTGCCTCCGCGATGATGCCGTTTTCGCAGGATCACGTGGAGATGCGGGAGTACAAGCCGCTGTCGGTCCCCTCCGCCACGCCGGTGCGGGAGCGCTGGCAGCGGTTGCAGCAACTGGCCGCGAGCGAGACCTGGCGGCTGGAGACGTTCGACGAGACGCGCGGGCTGATGATCGCCGCCCGGACCAACCACGATTCGACGGAGATCCGCGAACACCTGCGGATCCTGCTGCGTTCCGACTCGACGGAGATCTCGGTGCAGACCGAGATCCTCGAGGACGGCGAGTGGGACACGCGTGATCTCACCTGCGGCAAGTACGAGTACTCGCGCGAGACCGAGATCGCCGTGAAGCTCGACTCGACCGACGGCAAGGACTGAGACCAGCCGGCTACGGGGTGAGGGCCGCCAGCGCCTCGGCGGCGCTCGTGGGGCGCTGCTCGGGCGTGGGGGCCACCAGCGCGATGATGAGCGCGCGTAGTCTGCTCCCCAGCACGGGCTCGGAAATCTCTGGCAACGAGGGGGCGAGCGTTTCGGGGCTGAAGAGAAGATCCCCGGGGCGCCGCGCCGGCTGGCCGGTCGCCACCTCCCACAGGATCGCGCCCGCGGCGAACAGATCGGTCCGCGGAGACGCCGGCGCGCCATGGAACTGCTCGGGCGCCAGGTAAAGCGGCGTCCCCTGCGCCGTGCTGGTGGTGCCCGCGAGCCGCGCGCCGCCGAAGTCCGCCAGCACCGCCTCGGTGCGGGCGCGCAGCAGCACGTTGCCCGGCTTCAGATCGCCATGCACCACGCCCGCGCCGTGAACGTAGGCGAGGGCGGCCAGCAGGGAGCGCGCCAGCGCGACCATCTCGCGGGGCGGGATCCCCGCGGCCGCCGTGTCGCGGATGCGCGCGCGCAACGTCCCGCCCGGGACATATTCCATCACCAGCGAGCGCGTCGCCTCGTCGAGATCGTAGACGGCGACCACCCCGGGATGCCGGAGGCGGGCCGCCACGCGGGCTTCGTTGAAAAATCGGACGCGCGCCTCGGTGCGAGCCACGCCGGCCAGGTACGGGTGCAGCACCTTCAGCGCCAGCGGCAGCTCGAGCCGTTCGTCCTGCACCAGGTAGACGGTCGCCGTCGCACCGCGTCCCAGCTCACGGAGCAGCCGGAAGCGCGAGGTGCGAACCCCCGCCGGCGCCACCAGCGTCCCCAGCGACAGATCGCGCGGGCCGCGCGGCGCGCGCGGGTGCAGGGCGCGCAGGTGACCGCGCGCCTCGGGGTCGTCGATGTCGGCGGCGAGGATCCGCTCCCAGCGGATCTCCGCGGAAGCGAGCGCCCCCTCTCGCTCGTCGAGCAGCGCCAGCAGACGATTGGTGCGCTCGGCGAGCGGGCGCTCGGCGCTGGCGTGAACGCCTTCGTCGAGCTCGGCCAGCACTTGCCGCGCCGCCTTGGGCTCGTCGAGGGCGAGCAGCAGACGGCCGAGACGAAGGCGCGTCGGACCGTCGGCCGGTTGATGGCGCAGGTGACTGCGCAGGTGCGCGACCGCCGCGGGAAGATCGCCGGCCTGCTCGGCGTGGCTCGCCTCGGCCAGGTGGTCGGAGGGGGGCGTGGTCCGGTACGTCACGGCACCTCGAGGGTGAAGGGCGCCCCGTCACGGGAGGCCACCTCCAGGCGATCGCCGCGCAGCAGATCGATGCGCGCTGACGCCAGCTTTCCGCCCAGGCGAACGGAGATCTCCGGCGGATGCCCGAGGCGAACCCCTTGCGGGTCGAACTCGATCCACAACCCGGCCGCCTGTGGGATGACCTCGTCGAGGGGGAGGCGTTGCGCCCCGACCAGCACCGTCACGCCGCTGTCGAGGCCGCTCGTGCCGCGGACCAGCACCCGCTCGGGTGCCGGTTGCCGCAGTGACAGGCGGCACGATGGTCCCAGCTGGAGCTCGGCGTCGCCCGCCAGCAAGATAGGGCCGCCGAGCCGCGCGCCGCCCAGGAACGTTCCCAGACGGGAATCCGCATCCGTGACGGTGTAGCCGCCCGTCACCAGGGCCAGCACGACGTGACGTCTCGAGACGCCCGGATCGCGCAGGGGGATGTCGGCGAGGGCGTCACGTCCACAGGTCGCCGGCGCCGCCGCCAGGCGAACAATGCGGCCGTTCGGCGCGAGCAGCGCCACGCTGCGCGCGCGAAGCAATCGGCCGTCCAGATCGATAGCGATCTGCCGGGCCAGGCGCGCTTCGCCGCTGCCGGCCGGGATTCTCCGCGTGACCTCGAGCGCCGCCACCCGCTCGCCCGCCTCCAGCAGCGCTTCGACGTCGCGCAGGGCGCCCACGGCGGCGCGCGCCCGGCGGTGTCGCTCTTCCTCGCGGGTCAGGCAAGACTCCATGGCGTCCAGATCGCCGAGCCGCCCCCACAGCTCGGCCGCGGCCGGCAGGTAGCCGGCGAGCTCGAAGGTGGTGGCCGCCCGGTAGAGATCGCCTCCGTCTGCCAGGATCGCGGCCGCCGCGCCGAGGGCCGCGCGATCGACCTCCGTCAGCGGCGGCGGCACCGTCCGCGCCAGCAACGCCTCCCCGGCGAGGAGCCGGACCGAACGCTTGTCGTCATCGCCCTCGGCCGGCTCGCGACGACCGAGAGCGGTCCCCCGCAAGGCCTCCGCCGTCCGCTGGACCGTCTCCGTCAAGATGCCGAGCGGGATGGCGACGTCGTGCGTAAGTTCGAAGAGCGAAACCAGACGGACGAAGTCCCGCGCGCGGGACAACCGTTCCGCCAGCGCCGGCAGATGTCCGTTCGCGGTCGCCGCCCGGATCTCCTCGACGGGGAACGATCTGTCGTCATCCGACGACGCCATGAACCTCCAGCCTACCATCGCTTGGCGTCCCGGGCGTCCGGCATTCGCCCGCCGGGCCCGGCTGCTACACTGGCGAACATGCTCGAGCGCGTGGGCGTGGGCCAGGTTCGGTTCACCGTTCCGGGACTGTCCGTCGATGGCCGCGGGGCCGTCATGGGGCGGCAGATGGTCGTCCGCTTCCCGTCGCTCGATCGGCTGGTGACGTTTCTGCGCCTCTGGTCGGGGGAGCAGGCGCTCGATGACGTGCAGCCGGGGCTGCGGCTGATGCAGGCGCGCGCGTCCGGCGGGCCGCGCGACGCGCTGGCTCGGTTCACCGTCGTGTCGGCCTCGCTGGTCGAGCCGATCGCCCGAGCGGCGCGGCTGGCGGGGGGGCACTGCTTCACGGGCGCGGGCAAGCACTTCGTTCAGGTCCGCGACGCCCAGGCGCCCCTCGGTTACGATGCCTCCGCGCTCGAGCCCGCCCCCGACGACGTCGACATGATCCTGTACGGCGCCGATCGAACCTGGTCTTACGTCGTCGAACGAGAGATCCCGTTCGAGACGCTGCTGTTGCAGCTCGATCTACAACGGGGCGACGAGGGCGCGCCCATGCGCGACGTCCTCTTTCTCGCCGTGCGACGGGGCCTCGGTCCGGTCGTCATCGACTATCTTCATCGCGCGCAACGGCGCCATCCGACGTTTCGCATCTCCGTCGCGCTGTGCGAGACCCGCTCCGACGCCGCGTTTCGCCACGAGCCGCCGTTCTGGCTGATGCGCCTGGCGGACCTGCCGCCGCGGCTGCTGGGGCTGCTGTCGGGGACGCCTGGGCTCACCCTGTTCACGCCCATCGTCGACAATGTCGCCGTCGCGATCGGTTACCGGCATCCCATTCACCTGGGGGCGTGCCGGCAGGCGCTGCCCGCCGAGCGGCTGTTTCTGTTCTCGCCGGCGCCACGGGGCGTGTCCGTGGTCGATCCGGCGCCCGTGTTCCTGCCGATCGGAGATCTGGTCCGGCTGAGCGGGCGGGGCGCGCTGCCGGTCGAGGTCGCGGGGCACGGATTCCAGCCTGCCGCCGCCGAGGCGCTGGCGATCCCGCTGCGCATCGAGCCGGCACCCGTGGCCACCTCGCGCGCCAGCGCCGCGCTGGTCCCCTGGGAACAGGTCGGCTGGTTGCGTTCGCTGTGCTACGCGCTGCCGGCGTCGGCGCTGCGCAACCACCGCCTGGCGGTGCTCGAACGTGGCGTCCTCGTCGTCGCCCCCGACGCGCTGTCGGGGATCCCGTTCGGCCAGCTGCTGCATTCGCCGGGGCCGGGGCTGCTGGTGCCGCTGGGCTGGGAGATCCGTCCGCGCGTGTCGCCCGTCGAGCTGGCCGCCAGCGCCGGCGCCACGGGTGGCACGCTGGTGGTGTTTCCCGGCCCCGAGCTGGCGCCCTTCCGCATCCCCGCCGATTCGATCTCCACGTTGCAAGCGTTCGCGCTGGGGGAGCATCCCCTGCCCGATCTGGCCGTCGAACGCGGTCGGGTCGCGGCCCGGCCGGCGGGCGCTCCGGACGTGGGAGTCGAGATCGAAAATCGCCCGCTCGGTCCGATGCCGCTGTGGGGTCTGCCGAAGTGACCGACGGGGCGCGGCCGCGGCCCGTGCGACGGACCTGCTAATCTCGCCGCATGGGCGAAGCAGCGTCGTTGACGGGGCCTGATCTCGCGCAGGGGATCGACGAAGCGACGCTCGTGGTCGGGGAGCCGGTGCTCGGGCACGCGCACGGCGAAGCGGTGATCGTCGTGCGCGCCGAAGGGGAGATCTTCGCGGTGGGCGCGACCTGCAGTCACTACGGCGGTCCGCTGGCCGAGGGGCTGGTGGTCGGCTCCACCGTTCGCTGTCCGCTGCATCACGCCTGCTTCGATCTGAAGACGGGCGCCGTGCGCGGCGCGCCGGCGTTCAATCCCATCGCCTGTTACCAGGTCGAGAAGCTCGGCACGCGCATCCGGGTGGCGGGCCGGGCGACGCCGTCGGCGGTCGCGCCGGTGGCGAACGCGCCGAAGCAGATCGTCATCGTCGGCGGGGGCGCGGCCGGGCACTTCGCGGCCGAGACGTTGCGGCAGCGCGGCTTCGCGGGGACGATTCGCATGCTGGGGCGAGATCCGTCGGTTCCCTACGATCGCCCCAATCTCTCGAAGGATTTTCTGGCGGGGACGGCGTCGGAGGACTGGATCCCGCTACGGCCCCGTTCGTTCTACGAGGAGCAATCGATCGCGCTGGAGACAGGGGTCGAGGTGACGGCGCTGGAACTGGCCGCGCGCGAGGTGACGCTCGGCGATGGTCGGCGCGTCGGGTTCGATCGCCTGCTGCTGGCGACGGGCGCCGAGCCGGTGCGCCTGCCGGTTCCGGGCGCGGACGCCCCGCACGTGCACCTGCTGCGGACGCTTGCCGACTGCCAGCGCCTCATCGCCGCCTGCGCCGGGGCACAGCGGGTGGCGCTGATCGGCAGCGGCTTCATCGGGCTGGAGGCGGCCGCCGCCTTGCGAACACGCGGGCTCGACGTCGCGGTCGTCAGCCCTGACGCGGCGCCGCTCGGGCGCGTGGTGGGGGCCGAGGTGTCGGCGCTTCTTCGCCGGCTTCATGAAGAGCACGGCGTGGTGTTTCACCTGGGCGAGTCGGTCGCGCGCGTCGATGCCGATGCGGTGGTCACGGCGAGCGGCAAGCGGATCCCGGCCGATCTGGTCGTCGTGGCGATCGGGGTGCGACCGGCGACGGCGCTGGCATCGGCGGCCGGCCTCGCCGTCGACAACGGCATCGTCGTCGACGAGCAGCTGGAGACGAACGTCGCGGGGGTCTTCGCGGCGGGCGACGTGGCTCGTTTTCCGGACCCCCGCTCGGGGAAACACATTCGGGTCGAGCACTGGGCGGTCGCGCAACGGATGGGCGCGGTGGCGGCGGGCAACATGCTCGGTGACCGGCGGCACTTCTCCGACGTCCCGTTCTTCTGGAGCACGCACTACGACGTGACGTTGTCGTATGTCGGTCACGCGGAGAGCGTCGAGGACCTGACGCTCGACGGGCGTCCCGAGGCGCGAAGCTGTCGTGTTCAGTATCGCGACAACGGCAAGGTGGCCGCGGTGCTGACGATCGGACGCGACCACGAGAGCCTCGAGGCCGAGCGGGCACTCGAGCTACGCGTCTGATTCGAGATCGAGCGGCGCGCACGGCGTGCGCATGGCGCGTGTAGGTGGCCGTAGGTGCTTAGATTCGCAGTGATTTCCGCGACGGTTCCGTTCGCGCGGGGTTATTGTGTGACCCCCAATGTCCCCCCCTTGGCACCAGGAGGCCGCAACGATGACAAGAGCAACCGTGAAATCTCTCCTCGCTGTCTGGTTGGTGGCCGGCCTTCCGGCAATCGCCTCGGCCCAGACGGCCAAGCCGGCCGCCGCGCCCGCCGTGGCACCCGCGCCCGCGCCGGTCGCGGCCCCTGTCGCTCCCGTGGCCCCGGCGAAGTCGGCGGCCCCGGTCGCTCCCGTCGCGGCGCCCGCCATGGCACCTGTCGCGAAGGCGGCGCCCCCGGTCTCCGCGCCGGTGACGAAGCCAGCGGTGACTCAGGCCGCCGCGCAGGTCGCCAAGGTCACGCCCGCGCCGGTGGTGGCATCGGCCGTCGCGCATCCCGGCGTCGCGCCAGTCGTCGCCGCCGCGCCGGTCGCCCCCAAGCCGGCGACCGAGCTCGACCAGATGAAGGTCCTGGAAGGGAACTGGCGGTGCGATGGGCGCGCGCCGGCGGGCCCCAGTGGCCCCGAGCGCGCCTACAAGTCGACCTGGAAGTTCAAACGAGATCTCGACAACTTCTGGTGGGCGGCCGAATACCAGCAGACGAAGGCCAAGGCCAACCCGATGCCGATGAAGGCCCGCGGTTACCTGACGTACGATCCGGCCTCGAAGGGCTTCGTGATGTTGGGCGTCGACAACATGGGGGGCACCAGCTCGGAGAGCACCTCGGGATGGAGCGGCGACTCCGTGACGCTGGCCGGAGACGCAAGCATGGGCGGGCGAAAGATTCCGTTCCGCGAGGTCATCACCAAGCGGGGCGATCGCGAGTTCACCTGGCGTGGCGAGATGAGAATGGGCGCCGACTGGGTGACGCTCGGCGAAGATCGCTGCAAGAAGTAGCTCGCTGCAAGAAGTAGCTCGCTGCAGTGGTCGCGGCACTAAGAAGTGACGTAGCCACACGCGAGTCGTTCGAGCGAAACGCGGTCGTGGGCGCAGGGCCCCGGCCGCGTTTTGTTTTGATACACGGCTGTTTCGTCCGGGTGCACCCGCGTGTGCGGATCTGTACGTCAACGGAGACAGTAGGCGCGCGGTAGGCGCGCAGGAGGCAGTGAACGACCCGACTCCGCTCCTCGATCGCATGCCGCATCGCCGTTTTTCGAGCTCGAGCGAGATTTTCGTATTGCTCGCTGAAACGCAGATTGCTAACGTGGGGATGCCGGCCGGTGTGCTCCTTCATCCTCGGATTCACGAGGGGCGGATGATGCGTCGTACGGAGAGGGAGGGAGCGATGCGAAGAGCTGTCCTCGTCGTTGAGGATGAGGTGGGGGTGAGGCGGGCAATCACGCGTTTGCTGAACGACAAGGGGTTCAGCACGATCGAGGCCGGGAACGGTCGCGAGGCGATTCAACGTCTCTCCGAAGAAACACCGCTCGCGATCATCATCGACCTGTTCATGCCGGTGATGAGCGGCGTGGAGCTGCTGAAGGCGCTCCGCCGCAACACCTACTATCGACGAATTCCCACGGTCGTCGTCACCGGGGCGAGCACGAACGAAGTCTACGGTGTCCCCACGGTCATCAAGCCGAACATCGAAGGTCTTCCCGGTCTGATCGAAGCGCTGGTGGCGACCAACAGCGCCATCCCCGAGGCCCAGCCCGCGCGGACCCCTTCCGCGGCGCTGGCGGCGAGCGGCGCCGGCGGCGTCGCCCCCTGACGGGCTCGCCACCGCTGGCCTGACCGCCGCCCTCGATGACGCGGTCGATTCGGTGAACCGACCGGCGTCGGTTGTCGTGGTACAAGCGATCCCGACCGGTGATCGATTTCACGTCCATGGATGTCCCCCCGTCGTCATCGGGGTGGGGGCGGTCGCGAAACGCGCGGAGGGTGCAGGGCCTGCTGGTCACGCTGGGCGCGCTGCTGTTCCTGGCGACCTCCCTGTACGGGTTCGGCGGCCCGTTCGTGTATGGACACTACGGCTACCACGCGGGCGAGTACGCCACCCGGGCCCGCCACACGCTCCGCCAGGGGGCGCTGCTGCCGGGAAATGTCCCGGGCTCGGCGGCGCCGGTGCCGGGGACTTACTACCTGCACCATCCGATCTTCACGCCGCAGCTGGTGACGCTGACGTTCTCGGCGTTCGGTGATCGCGAGACGAGCGTGCGCCTGGCCGCGCTGCTCAGCGCCGCCGCCACGTTGCTCGCACTGACGATCCTCGTGGGACGCCTGTACGGACCTTGGCTGGGGGCGGCGTCGGCCGTGCTGTCGCCCCTGGTGCCGTTCAACATCTGGTACGGGCCGCACATGGATCACGGCTATCCCGGGCTGGTGTTCGTGCTGCTGGCGTTGCTCTGTTACGGCCGGTGGCTGGAACGGATGGAGTGGAGGGACGGGCTGCGGGCGCTGGGTTGCATCGCGGCCGCCGGGTGCTTCGACTGGACGCCGTTTCTGTTCGCCGTTCCCTGGGGCCTGCACGTTCTGTTCGTGGCCCTCACCCGGCGCGGGCGTTCGTGGCGCTTCCTGCTCGGCTTCGTGGGGGCCGTCCTCGTCCCCGCGGCCATCCACGCCGCGGCCGTCACCGCCGCCCACCAGTGGGACGATTTCCTGGGCGCCTACCACACCCGCTCGGCGGCCATGCCGCTGCAGGGGTTCGCGGAGGTCATGGGGATCTACGCGAAGGATCTGTTCGGCGTTCCGTTGCTGGCGACGGCGGCGCTGGGGCTCCTGATCGCGCTGGTCCGTCTCGTCCGTGGCCGAGGCGGCCAGCGTTCGCTCGCCCTCGTTTCGCTGGCCGTCGCCATGGGCCTGCACCTGGCCGTCTTCCGTGTCGAGGTGGTGACCCACGCCTATCGCTTGATCTACCTGAGCCCGGTCGTCGTCCTGGGAACGGCCGAGGCGCTCGCCGCGGTGATCGCCGCCGGTGAGTGGCTTCGTCGCCCGACCGCGGGGCGGGCCGGCGCGGCGGCGCTGTTCGCGTTCGTCGCGGTCGCGACCGTCCCGGTGAGCTGGCGCGGACTCCTGGAAAGTCGTGCCCACGGTGGGATCCCCAACTGGAAGACGATGGACCCGAATCTGCCTCGCACCGTGCTGGCCCGCGTGCTGCGCGATCGTTCCCGGCTGGGCGATCGCCTGTACCTCCACGCGTCGTTCCCGTTTCGAATGGACCTCGCCTTCTATCTGGATCGCGATCTGGTACCGGCCACCGTCCACAGGGTCGCGTCGCTGCCGCCCGCCGAGCAGGCGCGGGCGCTGTTCGCCTTCGCGCCCACCAGCCTGACGCCCACCGAGCGGGAGGCGGTGGCGCGCCTGGCCGAGCAGCACCCGCTGACCCGCATCGGGTCCTACGCGATCATCGACCTGCGGAGCGGCGCCGCCCCCGAGACCGCCTTCACGTTCGCTTACGCCGTCCCCGCGCACCTGGGATGGTGGCAACGGTACTGGCAAGGCCCGTATCCCTGGCCCGCGCTGGTGCGGGACGAGCCCTCGCGCTAGAGCGGCGGCTCGCGGTAGTGATAGCGGTAGACGACCTCGAAGCCGGCGCGGTCGTACAGGCGCGAGGCGATGGCGTTGCGATCGAGCACCTGCAGGTAGGCTTCGCGCGCGCCGGCGCGCTGCCCCCAGCGCAGCGTTCGTCGCAGGATCTCGCCGCCGAAGCCGCGCCCCCGGCTGTCGGGCGCGGTGACGAGATCGAACAGCCCCAACAGCCCATCGTCGAGCACGCCCATCCCGCAGGCGACCGGTTGCCCTGCCATGGTGAGGGCCAGCAGCCTGCGCACCCCGGGGGCCGCCGCCAGCACCCGGCGGTGGGCG
Source organism: Polyangia bacterium (assembly GCA_036500205.1). Classification (GTDB taxonomy): domain Bacteria; phylum Myxococcota_A; class Polyangia; order Fen-1088; family Fen-1088; genus DASYCK01. The sequence continues at coordinate 11,556 of DASYCK010000044.1, forward strand.
TCCCGGGTCGATTCGGCCGCGCCGCTCAGCGCCGTGAAGACGTCCAGCCAGCGCTCCAGGCCCAGCGCCTCCACGCGAACGGAGCCGGAGGGGAGAGGGCGCGCCGCGGTGGCGGGGATCGCGGACAGCGCGTGCGCGCGCACCTCGACCTGGTCGCCCAGGCGATACCCCCGGGCTGCCAGGGTCGTGTCCAGCTCGGGCGGCGCGAACGGGGTGAGCCGGAAGATCGCCGGGAGACCCCGCTCGGCGTAGAGCCGCTCGCAGGTGTCGATCTTGTCGGCGAGGGCCAGGCGAGACGGCGCGAGCGGTGTGATCGAGTTGGCGCGCCGCGTGTACCCGTCCGCGAAGCGCAGACGCCAGCCGTCAAAGTCGGAGTCACTGAGCGCGGGCCAGGCGCGCAGGGACGCCTCCTCGATCTGACGCGCGCGTGGGTCGGCCCCGATCACGCGTCACGCGGGGCGAGAAGCCGCCCCGAATCCGCTCACCGCGTTCCCTTGATTGCGGCGGTGCGGTAGTTCGTCTTCAGGAAAGGCGCGTACGCGAGCGCCCGCTGCCAGTAGGCATTGAGCGCCACCAGCGTGATGGGGAAGCTCGTCTCGAGCGCCTCCAGCTCGGAGAGCAGGGGGAGCAACGAGATGTCGCTCTGGCCTGGCTGCCCGCCGTCGAGCCAAGGGGTGGGAGATGCCTTCAGACGCGCGTCGATGGCGGTGAAGACGTCATCCATGCGCTTGAAGGCGCGGCGGTTGAACGTCGCCGGTCCCCCCTCGGCCTGCAGCACGGGGAGAAGCGCGTCCAGGGACGCGACGAACATGCGGACCTCGGCGCGCCCGCGGGGCGTCTCCGGCTGCAGCGGTCGCCCCGGAAAAGCGTCGTCGATGTACAGCTGGATGTTGAAGGCTTCGGTGAGGACGAACCCATCGTGAATGGCCAGCGGCGAGCGGGTGGTGGGGTTGCTCTTCGACGCCCGCGGATCGGGGATGGAAATGTCACCGGGCAGCCACTCGTACGGGATCCCCTTCTCCTCGGCGGCGAAGCGCGCTCGCCAGGCGAACGGATCCTTCAAATACCCATAAATCTCCAGCATCCGCGCAGAATAGCATTAGCGCTCACCGATGACGAAAGGCGGGCGCGACCGCCGTGTGGGGGGCGACACGGCGCCGGTCCCGGGGGACGAAGATTGTGGCGCCCCTATGGCCAGCGGGCCGGGAAATTGTTATCACGCGCCCATGCAGACCAAACCTCAGGTGATCCGGTTCTTGACGATGGTGGCTATGGGTTCCCTTTTCGCGGCGTGTCCGCGGGGTGGCGCGGGGGGCGGCGGCGCCTCGGCCGACCCCAAGACCGACGACGAGAAGGTCTTTTATGCGCTGGGCCTGGACATCGGCAAGAACGTCGAAGTCTTCGCGATGTCCCCGGCGGAGGTCGAGTTCGTCAAGTCCGGTCTCGGCGACGCGATCGCGAAGCGGACGCCCAAGGTCGAGCTGGACAAGATTCGCCCCAAGATCTTCGAGATGGCGAAGAAGCGTCAGGATCTGAAGTCGGTGGCCGAGAAGCAGAAGGGCAAGGACACCGTCGCCAAGGCGGCGAAAGAGGCGGGCGCCGAGCAGCTCCCGTCGGGGGTCGTCGTGAAGACGCTGCGCGCCGGCACCGGCGACAGCCCGGCCGACAGCGACACGGTCAAGGTGAACTACGAAGGCCGGCTTGCCGACGGCACCGTGTTCGACAGCTCGTACAAGCGCAACCAGCCGGCGCAGTTCCCGCTGCATGGCGTGGTCAAGTGCTGGACCGAGGGTCTGCAGAAGATGAAGATCGGCGGCAAGGCGCAGCTGACCTGTCCGTCCGAGGTCGCCTACGGCGATCAGGGGCGCCCGCCGACCATCCCGGGCGGCGCCACACTGATCTTCGACATCGAGCTGCTCGAGATCACCAAGCCCGAGCCGCCGAAGCCCGCCGCCCCCGCCGCGATGTCCGAGCCGGGCAAGCCTGGGGCTCCTGGCGCGAAGCCGATGATGATGGCGCCGAAGCCGGGCGCTCCCGGTGCGAAGCCGATGATGGTGAAACCGGCCGCTCCCGCCGCCGCGACCACCACCAAGCCCGCCGCGACCCCGCCCCCCGGCACCCACTGATCCGCTGACGGCCGCGTGGCGGGAGGCTCGCCTCCCGCCCGCGCCAACGGTTCAGCGCGCGTCGCGGACGTGTCGCGGGGGCTCGTGCAGGTCGCTCACCAGGCGGAACAGCGAGAAGACCCGCAGCACCATGTGCGTGATGTCGAGCTCCCACCAGTAAAAGCCCTGCCGCTCGGAGCGCTGGTAGTGATGGTGGTTGTTGTGCCACCCCTCGCCCAGGGTGAAGACGGCGATGAGAAAGCTGTTGCGGCTGTCGTCGTCCGTCTGATACCGGCGCCGGCCGAAGGCGTGCGCCAGCGAGTTCACGCAGAACGTCCCGTGCCACAGCAGCGTGTTCGAGACGAAGAAGCCCCACAGCAGCGCCCACCAGCCGCCGATCAAGAACAGAGCGACCGCCAGCAGGATGGGCGGCACCAGGTTGAACGTGTTCAGCAGGCGGAGCTCGGGGAACTTCGCGAAGTCCTTGATCCGCTCGAAGTCGGTGGGGACGTACTGCTTGACCAGGATCCATTTCACGTGCGCCCACCAGAAGCCGTGCTGGCGCACCGAGTGGATATCGCGCGGGGTGTCCGAGTACTTGTGATGCGCCCGATGGTGGCCCGCCCACCACAGCACCCCCTTCTGGGTGGCGGTGGTGCCGAGCAGCGCCAGCAGGAACTGGAAGACCCGGCTCGTCTTGTACGAGCGGTGCGAGAAGTAACGGTGGAATCCGGCGGTGAGCCCGAACATGCGGATGGCGTAGATACCCAGCGCCAGTCCCAGCCCCTTCCACGACCAGCCCGACACGAGGATCCCGATGAGGGCGGTCAGCTGCACGCCCCAGAACGGGACCATGGCGAACCACTCCACGCCGAGCGTGCTGGGGTCGGGGATCTCTCCGGTCTTCTCGTGGCCGCTGCCGGTCTCGAGCTCTTCCGTTGCGGACTCCGGGGTGACGCTGGCGATGGCGGGGCTGGAAAGCGACATGAAACCTCGCGTTGTGAAGAACGGCCAGACCGGACGCCTCGCGCCGGGCGTCATCGGGAACACGAACGAAACCCCCACGAAATCGGGATAATTCCTGCGCCCAGGGTCGGGGCAAGCTAGCAGGCCTTCGGGCCGTCTCCAACTGTTTTGGCGTTCAGGTCTTGCGTTCCGGGCGGGGCCGGGGCGGCTGCGGTTTCTCGGCCTGTTCCGAGGCCAGCTTTCGCCGTCGGCGCAGCGCGAGCCCGAGCACGACCAGCGCGGAGAGCATGCCTGCCGTCTGGTACAGCGAGAGGCCGTGGGACGGCGCGGCGGCCGGCGGCGCCGTCGGGTCGGCCTTCGGCGCGGCGGCGGGCGCGGGCGGCGGCCCGTTCTCCACCGCGTCGACCGAGGGGGGCGAGTCGGCGACGGGGATCGCGTCGAGTGGATCGGGAGGCGAGGGGCGCCGCCGATCGGCGGTGGCCCGCGCCGAGACGACGATGCGCGTGATCGCGTCGTCGAGTAGCGGGGCCAGGTCGCCCGTGCGCAGGCTGGCCGCGAGGTGACGGGTGATCTGGCGGGCGTCGATCTCGGGAACGATCCCGGCGGGACCCTGGCCCGTCTCCACGGCCGCGCGCCGCTCCCGCTTCGCGACCGCCAGCAGCACCTGGGGCGGTCCAGGTGCATCGAGGCCCCGTTCGCCGAAGGCGCGGCGGGCCAGGTCCTCGATCGTCTCGTGAGCGGCCAGGTGAGGGACGAGCACGATCGACACCGGGGCTCCGCTCTTCGCGGCCGCGGCGCGCAGCGCGCGCTCGACGGCGGCGCGCTCGTGACGGCCGAGAAGGCGGGCGTCGTCCCACAGGGAGCCGGCGGCGACGGCCGGCGCGCTCGCGGTCTCCGCCGCCGCGGGAGAGGCCGCCAGCGTGAGGAGCGCCCCGACCGTGAGAATCCAGACGGCGGAGCCAGCTCGGTGAGACGACGGCGGGCGGTTCACGGTGTCGGTCCGCGTTGATTGTACCCCGGTTCACAGGGGCTCAGCCAGGTTCTGGCTCACCGCGCCCGGAGGTCATTTCGAAGCCGACGCGCCCGTGGCGCCGCGAAATGCGCGGGCCACCGGGCCAGAAATGTGTCCAGCGCCGCCCGGGCCTCGACGACGCGGCCGAGCTGCATCAGCGCCAGGCCCACGCCGAAACGAGCCTCCGGTCCGTCGGGCTCGAGCGCCGCCGCGGCCTGGAGCTCGCCGAGCGCCTCCTCGGTCCGGTCGAGCGCGAGCAGGGCGTACCCGCGGTTGGTGCGCGCCTGGGGCGTGTCGAGCCCCGCCAGCAGGAGGGCCGCCCGTTCCGCGTCGTTGCGCTCCAGCGCGACGGAGGCGGCCTGCAGGCGGGCCTCGCTCCGGCTCGACGGCGTGAGGCAAGCGGTAGGCTCGGCGAGCGCGCGCCGGAGCGCCAGGTCGGCGCGCGCCAGGTCGTGTCGTTCCACGAAGAGCTCGCCCAGGCGCCGTTGCCACTCGCAGCCGGGCACCGGTGACAGGGCGGGGGGGGCCTCGAGCGCCAGCGCTTCGGTCCCGCTCGCCAGGTCGAATCGAAACGTGAGCGGGAGCTCCTCGGCGGCGACGAGCGCGCGGGAGGCGTCGTCACGCCGCACGAAGACCAGCGCCTCGCCGCTGCGCTGAACCAGCGCCCAGCGCGCCGGATCGAACAGCGCCGCGCGCGGGTTGAGATCGGGAAAGCTGACCAGCGCCGCCCTGACCGCGTAGCGCGCCAGGAACGCGTCCCACGCGTCGCGCGTGAGATCGGCGCGACGGAGCCAGGCGTGCCAGGCGAGCGGGTAGCCATTGATGCGCGGATCCTGGAACACCCGGTGGCTCGGCCACCCTTGCCACGCCAGGTAGGAGCCGACCTCGAGATCGTTGTACAGCCGGTCGCGCAGACCGTGCGCATCGAGCCAGGCGATCGTCGCCATGGGGACGAGCCCCGGCTCGAGGCTCAGGTCGACGAACGGCTGGCCGGCGCGCGCGGCGGCCAGGCGCGGCGACCAGGTGAGAAACGCCAGGGTCGCCAGGGCCAGCGCGGCGGCGGTGCGGCGCAGGCGTGGGGCGAAACGTGCCTGTCGCGTGGCCTGAGCCGCGACGTAAGGCCCGGCGAGCAGGGCAAACTCGGCCACGAAGCGGATGCGGCGCGCGCCCAGGAGGCCCAGGGCAACGATGGGCAGCAGGTGGCGGAACGACCGGTCGCGGTGGGCGCGCGCCGCGAGCAGCGTGGTGACGGCGACCGCGCCAGCCAGGAAGAAGAACGGCCCATCGACCGGCCACTCGGCGGCGCGGTACTCCTGCAGCGGGCGTACGCTGGGCATGCGGAAGTGGTTCACGATGTAGCCGACGACGCCGCTCCCCGACGGCGTCGCGAAGGTCAACGGCACCAGGGCCAGCGCGACCAGGGCGGCCCGTCGGCCGTCTGCGCGTCGGCCGTCTGTGCGCTGGCCGTCTGCGCGCTGGTCTTGGGGCCCCCGCCCGTCGAGCCGACAACCGACCGCGTACAGCGCCAGCACGACCGGCGCGAGGAAGAAGCACGAATTGCCGTTCGCCCAGGCGAGCCCCGCCGGCACCAGGGCGAAGAGCGCCTTCGGTCGGCCCGCCTCCGCGCGTTCGATGGCCAGCAGGACGGCCGCCAGGCCGAGGAACGTCACCAGGTGCGGGCGTTCCACGAAGCGGGGCTCCGCCGCCCAGGCCGCCAGCGCGAGCGCGAGCGCCGCGACGACGGGATGCGCACCCCGCCGCAGCGCCACCCGGAACAGGAGCGCGAACGTCGCCGCCACGAACGCCGTCTTCAGGACGACCGTGGCGCCGATCCCGCCCGCGCGGTTGGCGAGCGCGAGCACGATCTGAAACAGCCAGGCCAGGTTGGGATCGGGAAAATCCCCGTTCGTGAACGACAGCAGGTTGGTCCGCGGAACCGCCCGCGAGCGCAGGATGATCTCGCCGAGCCGCAGGTTGTAGAACAGATCGGTCTCGTCCATCGGTTGCAGGCAGCGCCCGGCGACGAACAGCAGCAGGACGCCCAGCGACGCCCAGGTCCACAGCGCTCGGGCGCGCGCGTCCGCCGCCGACGGCGTCATGGCGTCCCGTCGGCGCCGAGGCCGTAGACGCGAACGTCGGGGCTGGTGAACAGCGGGTGGAAGCGGGCGGGGAGCCCGTCGGCCCAGGCCCGCTCGACGGGGAACCCGTCGCCGTCGTGGGGCATCGAGGGCTCGACGTCCGGGTACAGCCGCGCCACGAACAAGATCTCGATCCGCTGGGCATCGAGGTGCGAGAGCCAGGCCCGCTGGTCGGGGTGGGCCCGCTCGGGGGCCGGCTCGGCGGACACGGGGGCGACCGTCCGAAAGTCATGGAGAACGTCGTCGGCGCGGCCGGCCACGTTCACGTAGCGGACCGTGTTCTCGAGGTTCCAACCCCACAGCGGGAGCGGAAGATTCGACCCGGCGTAGGCGATGCGGCGCCCCCGCACCTGCGCGCGGACGAAGGCCCACGCGTCGTCGTGATGATCGCCGACGCGGTAAGGCCGCGCGTTCGGCCGGGCGCGCGCCCAGGCGACTCCGCCGAGCAGCACGACGCCGGTCAGCGCGGGCGCCCACCAGAGCGAGGGACGGCGCGGCCGGGACGGAGCGGGGCGTTCGCCGCGCGCGGCGAGCAGCGCCGCCAGCCCCCACAGGCTCGCCACCACCAGTCGGGCCGCCGTGGGAAACTGAAGCGCGCCGCCGACGATCGCGGGGGCGAGCGCGAGCGGGCGCGCCGCGCGCGGCAGGCGCGCCGTCCCCTCGACCATCACGATGGCCGCCACCCCCCAGGCGGCGAAAAGAAATCGCGACTGCTGGTAGGGGACGACGAGCCAGCCCACGGCCAACAGGATGACGAATGCCGCCGGCGCACGGAGACGTCTCGCGCTGATCGCGGCCACGAACGCGGCGGCGAGACTGACCAGGAATCCCCAGCCGGTCTCCGTGAACATCTCGAGTAAAGGATGAAGGTCTCGGACGGGCAGGTGATAGCGCCAGGCACGCATCGCCGCGCCGTCGTAGAGGCCGCGCGCCAGGGTGAGAGGCCCGAGACCCAGCGTGACCGGGAACGTCGGGTCGCCGGTCAGCAGAAAGTTGCGCAGGTACCAGAAGCCACCGCACAGGAACGTCGCCAGCAGCAGGAGCGCGGCGGCGCGCCCGCTCCTCATGCCGGGGCGCGCGCCCGCCAGCAGATGGAGCACGCAGCCCGCGAGCGGCATCAGCAGGACCGCGCCCACATATTTCGTTCCCAGCACGAGCCCCAGCGCGATGCCCAGCGCGCCGATGTCGGCGGCCCCGCGCGCCCGTTGCAGTCGCAGCAGGAAGGGGAGACAGCCGAGGAAGAACGACGCCAGCGCCAGATCCGTCATCGCGCCCGTCGCCTGCTGCCACACCTCGGGGACAATCAGGAAGGCGAGCGCCGCCCCACAGCCGAGCAGCCGGGAGGCGCCGAGCTGCCGGACCGTGGCGAACAGGGCCAGGGCCGCCAGCGCCGCGAACGGCGCCTGACCCGCGTGCGCCAGGCGCAGGTTGCCGGTGGCCGACATGGCGAGCTGGTACGTCAGCTCGGCGTTGCTGGGGGCGTAGGCGGGGGCCTGGTCGCCGAACGGCGTGGCCACGATTCCGACCCGCCCCGCGGCCCGCCACGCTGCCGGCAGATGCAGGTGATACGACAGGACGTCGTAGGGGAATCCATCGCCGTCGGGGTGAAGGCCCTCCCACAGGCGGGTCAGCAGCGCCGTCGCCAGGGCCAGCGCGCCGACCTGCTCGGCGCGGGTCCACGGCGCCGCGCCGGCACCGTCGTTCCGGTGGCGCCAGGCGCGGGCGATGAGCCCTCCCAGCGCCAGCAGGCCCACGAGGACGATGAGCGGCGCGGCCGCGCCGCTGGCGCCGGCGAAGCCCAGCCCTGCCTCGACGACCACGACGAACGCCACCGCGCCGAGTGCGGCGCGCAACCAGCGCAGCGAGCCGGACGCAGGCGGCTCGGGAACGGAGGGCGCGGCGGCGATCATGGCGTCGCCTCGGCCCGTCGGGCCACCACGGCGGCGATGACCACCCCGCCCAGGCCGACGGCAGCCCAGGCAGCCGGATGGACGAGACCGAGGAAGCCCGCGCCATAGGTCAGCCCCTGGGCGACGATCAGACCCCGTTCGCGCGTCCGGTGGAACGCCCTGGAGTCGGCAAGCAGCGGCAGCGCCCAGACCAGGCTCATCACCCAGGAGACGGGGGCGGCGATGACGGCCAGCAACAGACCGCCCCAGTACCAGCTCGCCGAGGCCGGGGCGCGAAACGCGGCGGCCCCCAGCAGCGCGCCTCCCGCCGCCAGCAGCAAGCCGATGACGGCCAGGCGCAGCGCGGGGGGGGCGTCCTCCGCCAGCAGGCGGCTGAGGCTGGCGCCGCGGCGAAAATCTCCTATCTGCTGCGCGTACGCGTGCCCGTCGATGCGGGCGATGCCTTCGACGAGGTCGGCGCTGACGTTCGCCAGCGCGCCGGGGTCGAGCATCCAGGCCTCGGGGCCCCCCTCGCCGTAGCGCGCGGCGCGCGGCAGGACGTCGGCGACGTATTCCCGGGACAGCGCCGGCCCGGCGCTCGCCAGGGTGACGAGCGCCAGGAGAACGACCGCTCCGGCGGTCGCGGCCGCCCAGCGCCACTGCCGGCCGAGCACGAGCAGCGGCACGAGGCCGATGACGAACGGCTTCCCCAGCGCGCACAGCCCCAGGGCCAGTCCGGCCAGCAGCGGGCGGCGCCGCCACCGCCAGGCGGACACCAGCAGAGGAAACAGAATCAGGTCGATCTGGCCGCGCTCGAGCGCCGCGAACACCGGCGGCCAGGCCGCGGCGAGCGCGAGCGCGAAGCCGGCGCGCGCGCGCGCGCCCTGGTCGCGCACGGCGAGCCGCAAGCCGACCACCAGGGCCAGCACCGAGGCCGCGGTGAAGACCGCCTTCGCCCACGGAAACGGCAGCGCGGCGAGGGGGCGAAACAGGTCGGCCACGAGCGGCGGATACAGAAAGCGGCTATGGCGATAGACGCTGACACCGTCCCACGGGCCCCCCGGCGTGGTCAGCTGGTTCACGTAGGGATCGAGGCCGCTCGTCCGCGCCCGCGCCGCCGTGAAGTAGGCGGCGAAGTCCTGCTGCAGGCTGATCGTGGTCAGCCAGCCAGCCATCGCCGCGAGCGTCGCCGCGCCGGCGATCGCGGCCACGCTGCCCCAGGCGGAGGCCGTCTCGCAACGCACGGCGGCCCCGGCGCCGTCAGCCATCAGTAGCGGGGAATGGAAGGATCGACGGCGCGCGACCAGGCGTCGATGCCGCCCGCCAGCGAAACGACGGGCCCGACCCCGTTCGCCTCGAGGATCACGGCGGCTGACAGGCTGCGCACGCCGTGGTGGCAGTAAGCCACGATCAAGACGCCGGGCCGGGCTTGCGTCACCGTCTGCACCTCGGGCCATCGCTCGTCGAGCTCGGGGAGCGGAATCAGCAGGCTGTCGGCGAGCGCGGCCGTCTCGTTTTCCCACGGCTGGCGGACGTCGAGCAGCAGGGGAGGCCCGGACGTCGCGCGCAATCGGGCCAGCTCCTCGACGCTGATTTGCCGCGGCATCGAGGGCGAGAATGCCACAGGCGGACCATGCCGGGGTGGCAAAGATCAGGTCTTCCCGGATACGCAAAGTTCTGTAATATGCGCCGTGATGACGACCTCCTCCCAGCGCGAGCCCCAAGGTTGGACGCGGCGTAGGTTGCCGCAACTCAGGACGTCCGTGGCCGTCGGGCTGCTCGCGACGGTCCTCGTCGCGGCGCCGGCGTGGGCCACGCCCGCCAGCGGCGAGCCGGCGGCGGCGCCTTCCAGCAACGTCAATCTCCGCCTGGACGGTCGGGCGGCGGGGCGGTTGCTGGCCGATTCCGATTCGTCGCTCGAGGGGGACAAGGTCTCCGACGACAAGACCAAGGCCGACGACAAGGCGGGTGGCGAGAAGCCGGACGAGATGAAGCTGACGGTCACCAAGGGTGGCGCGGCCAAGCCGAAGGCGGCGGGGTCGGACGACAGCCTGGCCTTCCTGAAGGACTGGCCGTTCTGGGCGATCGTCGGGGGGGTGATCATCGTGGGGGCGGCGACGTTCATGATCGTCGAGAACCACAACCAGAAGCATCCCTGCAGCTCGATGTACGACGCCGGCTGCTTTGGAGCGAAATGAACATGCGAAACGCGATCGGACTTTCCGCGCTGGCCCTCGGTTTCAGTCTCGTGGGCTGCGGGCAGATCAGCTACTTCCAGGTCGAGGTGACGGTCGACGGGACGGTCGGGGGCAACACCGGCACGCTCAAGCAGATCAACAGCTGCGAGGTGATGACCAGCGGCGCCGTCTCCGACGAGACCGACTTCACGCTGTCGAGCTGCTCGTCGAGCGCCAGCTACGCGGACCATCCTGTCATCGGGACGTTCGAGTACGGAACGACCAAGGACTCGGGCACGGTCACCTTCAAGATCCTGTTGAAGGACGGCAGCCTGAACACCCTGGGCCAGGGTTCGGTCGACGGCAACATCAGCGCGGGCAAGATCACGCCGCTCGAGCTGCACGTCACCGACACGTCCGGCTTCTAGCCTTCTTGACGACGGGGTACGGTCCGTTGGACAGCGTGGCGCGCGGTCGCTATATGCCGTGGGCCGTCGCGTCCTGAACGGCGCGCGCACCATCGATGTCCCATTCGTCGCGTTTCGATTTCGTCGTCCCCGAGGACGTGGCCGGTGAGCGGCTCGACCGGGCGATGGCCCGGGTGGTGCCCGGCATGACCCGCGGCGAGGCGCGCCGGTTGATCGCGGCGGGGGTGGTGTTCGTGGGGGGACGGCGCACGGGGATCAGCTCGCGCACGGTGCGCGCGGGGGAGCACCTGCAATGGGACACGCCGGTGGCGGTCGCGGTGACGGACGAAGGAGGAGGGGCGCAGCCGCGCATCGTGCTCGAGCGCCCCGAGCTGTGGATCATCGACAAGCCGGCCGGGATGCCCGTCGAGCCGACCCGCGGGGGGACGCAGGGGACGCTGGTCGACTGGCTGCGCCGCCATCACGGGGGCGGCCTCATCACCCACCGGCTCGACGTGGCCACGAGCGGGCTGCTGGTGGTGGCGCGCGAGCGCGAGGCGCTGGTCGAGCTGAACGCGCTGTTCGCGGCGCACACGGTGCGCCGGCTGTACCTGGCGGTGGTCAGCCCCGCCCCGGAATGGGAGCGCACGACCTTGAACGAACCGCTCGACGGCCGACCGGCCGTGACGCACGCGTCCGTGGTCGTTCGGGCGGCCACGGCGGCGCTGGTGCGCGTCGAGCTCGAGACCGGTCGCACGCAGCAGATTCGCCGCCACCTGCGGCTCGGCGGTCATCCGGTCGTCGGGGAGAACGCGGGCGGCGCGCGCAGCGCGGGGCGGCTGCTGCTGCACGCGTTCTCGCTGAGCATCCCCTGGCCGGCGGCCCCCGGCCGGGAGCTGCACGCGACGGCGCCCGCGCCGGACGACTTCGTGGTCCGGGCGACGACGCTGGCGCTCCCGATTCCCACCCCCGACGAGCTGCTGCTCGGGCCGGCGGCGTCGCCACCCGCCCACATCTGACCCTATCCGACCACGTGACCCGCAGATCCGGCTCACGCTCTACGGGGATCTGCCGATGAACCCATCGCCGTGGGTGCGCCTCGCTACGTCGATCCGCCGTTGCCGCTGCGCACCCGCGAGGCGAAGGGGACGGCCACGCCCCATCACCTCGGTCGCTTCGAGCTGATCGAGCGCATCGGTCAAGGCGGCATGGCGGAGGTGTTCCGGGCCGCGGTGACCGGTCCGGAAGGGTTCCGTCGCGAGCTGGTCGTGAAGCGCGTGCTGCCGCAGCTGTCGGCGCGCGAGCGGTTCACGCAGATGTTCGTCAACGAGGCGAAGATCTCGGCGCTGCTGGCGCACCCGAACATCGTCCAGATCTTCGAGTTCGGCGAGGCGGGCGGCGCGTACTTCATCGCCATGGAGAGCGTCCGCGGCTTGACCCTGCGCGAGGTGCTCACGAAGCTTCGCGAGCAGGGGACGGCCATGCCAGTGGTGACGGCGGCGGAGATCACGCGCGAGGTGCTGACGGCCCTCGACTATGCCCATTGCCTGCGCGACGCCGAGGGGCGGCCGCTGGAGATCATCCATCGCGACGTCTCCCCGTCGAACATCATGCTGGCGGAGACGGGCGCCGTGAAGGTGCTCGACTTCGGCATCGCGCGCGCCGCCGACCTCATCTCCGACGACGACGGCGACGTCGTGAAGGGGAAGATCGCGTACGTGGCACCCGAGCAGATCGCCTGTCGCGACGTCGATCGCCGGGTCGACCTGTTCGCCGTAGGCTGCGTGCTGCACGAGATGCTGACCGGGCGGGTGCTGTTCCGGGCCCAGAACAACCTGCAGCGGAAGCTCGAGCTGCTGGCCGAGCGCTCGTTGCCGCCGTCCGCCTGGAACCCGGACGTCCCGCCGGCCGTCGACGAGATCGTGCGGCGGGCCGTCGAGCGCGATCCCGACGCGCGCTACTCGTCGGCCGCCGACATGCTCGTCGACGTCGAGAACTATCTGGCGTCGTTCCGGTCGAGCCACCGCGCGGTGCTGCGGCTGGTGCGCTCGCTCAGCGAGGAGCCCGAGGCCACCGACACGCCCGAGGTCGCCCCGCCGGTGGTGGCGGGGCTGCCGCAGACCGCCGTGACGTCGCCGGAGCGTCCCGGGGGGCGCGTGAAGGGGCGGGTGACCGGCGCGCCCGGCATCAACGATCGCTCGTTCTCCGGGACGGGCTCGGGGACGGGGACCCATTCGGGCTCGAGCCTGGCGCCGATCCCTGGCTCCACGTCGGGGCCGATGGCGGCCCGGCTGGGAAACGCGGCGCACGCGGAGCGTGATCGGTTCACGCGCGCGCGCCACGGACGCCAGGCCCTGCTCGTCGCCTGCTGGCTGGGGGCCTTCGTGCTGGTGGCGGCGGCCGGACTGGGCGTGCGCGGCTTCATCAAGGGGCACCTCAACGGTCCGGCCAAGGAGGCCGTCGCTGATCGGGCCGCCGGCGTGGTGCAGACGACGCCGGGCACGGTGGTACCGCTCGGCGTGACCGCGGAGCGGCGACCGACGCCCGAGAAGCCGAAGCGTCGGCCGGCGCGCGGGTCGGCCGGGAAGCGCGTCCCGCATCGCCCCTGAGCTGCGGCGCGGTTCAGGCGATCGATTCGACGAACCTGCGAATGGCCGCCAGCACGGCCGCGTTCGAGGCTTCCTGGGCGTCGCGCTTCGTCCTGGCGCGCGAGATCTCCAGCGAGTGATTGCCGCCGGTCACCACGAACAGCTCGTGGCGCGTCTGCATCCGCTCGCGGACAGCCTGCAGCTTGTCGAGGGGGCACAGCGGATCGCCCGTCCCCTGCACGAACAGGATCGGCGTGCGCAGCGCCAGCAGCACCTCGTCGCGCAGCGCGCCGCTCGTCCCCGAGACGAGGGGATAACCGAGGCAGATCACGCCGGATACGGCGGCTTCGAGCGCGACGTGGCAGCCGATGCGGGAGCCCATCGACTTCCCGATCAGGAAGACGGGGCCGCTGGCGTGGGCGCGCGCCTCGGCCAGCGCCTGGACGTGCGCGGCGATCAGCGCGGGCTGTCGATCGGGGAGGCGCCGCCCGGTCTTCATGTACGGGTAGTCGAACGCCACGACGTCACCGAGGGTGGTCAGGCGGGCGCGCCACGCCTGCATCCAGGCCGACGCCGACGGCGCGCCGGCGCCGTGCGCGAAGAGGAAAAGCCGCTGCTGCCTCACCCGATCACCTTACACAGCTCCGGCGAAAATCTGGCGTTTCAGGCGCGTCCGGCGCCGCCGTGCTATGGGAAGGCGGTCCCATGAAGCCATCGGCGCCCAACGATTGGCAGCCGGTCTCTCCGGACTGCGTGCCGCGGACGCTGTTCGCGCGGCGAAAGTTCTGGGCCGAGCAGTTCGGGATCGCCCCGGTGCTCCCCACCTCCGTCGCCGAGATGGAGGCGCTGGGCTGGGAGAGCTGCGACGTGGTGGTGGTGACGGGGGATGCCTACGTCGATCACCCAAGCTTCGGGGCGGCGCTGATCGGCCGCCTGCTGGAGGCGCAGGGGTTTCGCGTCGGCATCATCGCGCAGCCCGACTGGCGTTCGCCGGCCGCTTTTCTGGCGCTGGGGCGTCCCAATCTGTTCTGGGGCGTCACGGCGGGGAACATGGATTCGATGGTGAACCGCTACACGTCGGAGCGGCGGCTGCGCTCCGACGACGCGTATTCGCCGGGCGGGCAGGGGGGGCTGCGCCCCGACCGCGCCGTCACCGTGTACTCCGAGCGCTGTCGCGAGGCGTTCGCCGACGTGCCGGTCGTGATCGGCGGCATCGAGGCGAGCCTGCGGCGGATCGCGCACTACGACTACTGGTCGGACGCCGTTCGTCGCTCGATCCTCCTCGACGCGCGGGCCGATCTGCTCGTCTACGGCAACGCCGAGCGGGCCATCGTCGAGATCGCGCACCGGCTGGGCGAAGGCGAAGCGGTCGAGTCGTTGACGGACATCCGGGGGACGGCGTTCGTGCGTCACGGGGGGCTCCCCGACGACTGGACGGAGCTCGATTCGCGAACGGTCGACGTGCCCGGGCCCGTCGAGCCGCCGGCCGATCCGTACGCCGTTCCCGAGCAGGGGGGCGCGCCGGCGGCGAAGGCCGCTTCCCCCGAGCCGCCGCTGGTGATGTTGCGTCGCCCGAAGGCGCCGCGGGGCGACCGGGCGCGCACGGTCATTCGCATGCCCACGTTCACCGACGTGGTCGGCGATCCGGTGCTCTACGCGCACGCGTCACGCATCCTTCATCTGGAGTCGAATCCGGGGAACGCGCGCGCGCTGGTGCAACGTCACGGCGAGCGCGACGTGTGGCTGAACCCACCGCCGATTCCGCTGTCGAGCCAGGAGATGGACGCGGTCTACGAGCTGCCGTACACGCGGCGTCCGCATCCCAGATATGGCGAGGAGAAGATCCCCGCCTACGACATGATCCGGTTCTCGGTGACCATCATGCGCGGCTGCTTCGGGGGCTGCACGTTCTGCTCGATCACGGAGCACGAGGGGCGCATCATCCAGAACCGCTCGGAGGCGTCGGTGCTGCGCGAGATCGAGGAGGTGCGCGACAAGGTGCCGGGGTTCACCGGGGTCATCTCCGATCTGGGCGGCCCCACGGCGAACATGTACCGCCTGGCGTGCAAGGATCCGACGATCGAGGCGGCGTGCCGTCGCCCCTCGTGCGTCTATCCGGGCATCTGTCCGAACCTGAACACGGATCATTCGTCGCTGATCGGGCTCTACCGCAAGGCGCGGGCGCTCCCTGGGATCAAGAAGATCCTGGTGGCGTCGGGGTTGCGGTACGACCTGGCGGCCACGTCGCCCGAGTACGTGAAGGAGCTGGCCACCCACCACGTGGGGGGCTACCTGAAGATCGCGCCCGAGCACACCGAGGCGGGGCCGCTGTCGAAGATGTTGAAGCCGGGGCTGGGCGCGTACGAGCGGTTCAAGACGCTGTTCGATCGCTACTCGCGCGAGGCCGGGAAAGAGCAGTACCTGATCCCGTACTTCATCGCAGCGCACCCGGGCACCACCGACGAGGACATGCTGCAGCTGGCGCTGTGGCTGAAGAAGAACGGCTTCCGCGCCGATCAGGTGCAGGCCTATCTGCCGTCGCCGATGGCCACGGCGACCGCGATGTATCACACCGGCCGCAACCCGCTGCGCCCGCTCAAGCGGGAGACGGGCGAGGACGTGTCGATCCCGCGCGGGCTCAAGGTTCGCCGCCTCCACAAGGCGTTCCTGCGCTATCACGATCCAGAGAACTGGCCGATCTTGCGCGAGGCGCTGCGCCGCATGGGTCGCGCCGATCTCATCGGCCACGGGGCGCACCAGCTGGTGCCGCTGCACCAACCGAGCGGGCGCCCCGCGCCAAACCAGGCAAAAGCGCCCGCGTCTCGATTCAAAACGCAGCACGTTCGCCCCAAGACGAACCGCCCGCGTTCCGCGCCACGCTGAGCGCAAGACGAGACGGCTCCGCTCTGCTCTCTTCCGGCGCGGGCCGGCGCGGGGGAAGGTGTTCGCTTCTTCGGAGCGGGACGTCTCCCGACCCCAGATCATCGAAGGCGGGCTTTGCCCGCCGGAGAAAGTGCTGGTCGAGCAGCTCCGGACCCGGCTCTGGTCGTCCGGATCCTGGGGGTCTCGTAGGGGGGGACGAAGTCCCCCCTGCGTGCCTTTAGTGGTTCCGCAGCTCGCGGAATTCGCGGCTGGCGCGCAGCTTCTTCAGCGCCTTGGACTCGATCTGGCGGATGCGCTCGCGGGTCAGGTCGAACTCTTCGCCGACCTGCTCGAGGGTGTGATCCGAACGCTCGCCGATGCCGAAGCGCATGCGCAGGATCTTCTCTTCGCGCGGGGTCAGCGTGGCGAGGACCCGGCGGGTCTGCTCGGACAGGTCGGCCGCCACCAGGGCGTCGGCCGGCGAGATGGCATCCTTGTCCTCGATGAAGTCGCCGAGGCGGGCGTCCTCGTCGGTGCCCACGGGCGTCTCCAGCGAGACGGTGGTCTTCGAGATGCGCAGCAGCTGCCGCACCTTCTCGACCGGCATGCCCATGTCGTCCGCCAGTTCTTCCACCAGCGGGTCGCGGCCCAGCTTGCGGACCAGCGCGTGCGTGGTGCGGGTCAGCTTGTGCAGCGACTCGTTCATGTGCACGGGGATGCGGATGGTGCGGGCCTGATCGGCGATGGCGCGCGTGATGCCCTGGCGAATCCACCAGGTGGCGTACGTCGAGAACTTGAAGCCGCGGCGGTAGTCGAACTTCTCGACCGCGCGCATGAGGCCAATGTTGCCCTCCTGGATCAGGTCGAGGAACAGCAGGCCGCGATTCGCGTACTTCTTCGCGATCGCCACCACGAGACGGAGGTTGGCGCGGATCATCTCGGCCTTGGCCTTCTCGCCCGCGTGCTCGCCGTCCGCGATCTCCTGCACGGTCTCGCGCAGCATCAGCTCGTTCATGCCAGCGTCGGTCTCGACCTGACGCAGCTGACGGCCCACCTCGACCGACTGCTCGTAGATCTTCTCCAGCTCCTCGACGCGCAGGCCCAGCTTGCGGGTCAACGCCTGGCGGCGCACCGTCGAGTCACGGACCTGGCGCAAGGTCTTGCGCAGCTCGGACAGGCTCATGCCGGCGCGCGACTCGCAATCCATCGTCTGGCGGCGGCAGGCGTCCAGCCGCTGCACGTACGTCTTCAGCTGATCGAGGATCGGGCCGACCCGCTCCTTGCCCAGACGGATGTCGAGCAGGGACTGGAACAGCTCCTCGGCGCCGGTGACGACCTTCTGATCGAAGCGGGTCTTGATCGCCGCCGTGGGGCGCTTGGGCGCCGACTCGAGCAGCTTCTGGTGCTTGCGGAACACCCGGCCGATGTTGTCGAGCGCCTTGCAGACGCGCTCGGTGTGCCAGGCCTCGTCGAAATCGGGATCCTGATCATCCGCGTCGCGCGTGACCTCGGTGACGCGAATCTTCGCCTTGCGCAGCTGGTTGCCGAGATCGAGGATCTCGTTCACGGCCACGGGCGCGCGGAGCACGGCCTTCAGCACGCGGTGCTCGGCGTCCTCGATGCGGCGGGCCAGCGCGACCTCGCCCTCGCGGGTCAACAGCGCGATGGAGACCATCCCGCGCAGGTACATCCGGACCGGATCGTGAGCGTCGCCGGCTTCGTCCGCGTCCTCCGCCACGGGGGCCACCTCGGGCACCGGGGCGGCCGCCTCGGCGGGGGCTGCTGTTTCTTCCTCTTGATTTTCTTCTAGATCTGGTCCAAGCGAGCTCATCGGAGGCGACACTTTGAAGTGAGTTTGGCCTCTTGTCGAGAAGAAAAGCGTTGGCTTCTCGGGGTTTCGCCACAAAAAGCCACAGAAAAGCAACGTCTCTTAACGCAAAAGGCCGTAATTGGCCGTACGGTCAGCATCATGTCGAGGGGACGGTGTCCTCGACGGCCCTGGAGCGGCTCGGCGGCACCGGCGTCGCGGTGCGGGGTTTCCTGCGCCGCCGACAAAAAAAAGCTAGATTGGCTGCTCGCATGTTGCACCTCACCGACGACCTCCGCATCGACAAGATCAGGCCCCTCGTTCCCCCGGCGATCCTGATGGAGAACCTCCCCATCACCGAGCGGGCCTCGGCGACCGTCGCGGGGGGGAGACAGGCCATCACCAGGGTGCTGCGGGACGAGGATGATCGCCTCATCGCCATCGTCGGTCCCTGCTCGATTCACGACGTGAAGGCGGCGCGCGAGTACGGCGCCCGACTGAAGGCGACCGCCGACCGTCTGGCGAAGGACCTGCTGATCGTCATGCGCGTCTATTTCGAGAAGCCGCGCACCACGGTGGGGTGGAAGGGGCTCATCAACGATCCCCGGCTCGATGGCTCGTTCGCCATCAACGAGGGGTTGCACCTGGGCCGCTCGCTGCTGCTCGATCTGGCCGAGACCGAGCTGCCGACCGGCTGCGAGTTCCTCGACACCATCACGCCCCAGTACCTCGCCGATCTGGTGAGCTGGGGGGCGATCGGCGCGCGCACCACGGAGAGCCAGGTGCATCGCGAGCTCGCCTCCGGTCTGTCGGTGCCGGTCGGCTTCAAGAACGGAACGGACGGGAACGTGCAGATCGCGATCGACGCCGTTCAGGCCGCCAGCCATCCCCACCATTTTCTGTCCGTCACCAAGCAGGGCCTGTCCGCCATCGTGTCGACGCACGGAAATCCCGACGGTCACATCATCCTGCGTGGCGCGGGGGGCGGACCGAACTACGCCGCCGAGCCGGTGGCGAGCGCGGTGGCGGCCTTGAAGAAGGCCGGCCTGCGCCCCCGCGTCATGATCGATTGCAGCCACGGCAACAGCCGCAAGGATCCCGGCCGACAGCCGCAAGTGGCGCGCGAGATCGCCGCGCAGATCGCCGGCGGCTCGCGTTCGATCGCGGGCTTCATGATCGAGAGCCACCTGGTGGGGGGGCGTCAGGAGCCGGCGCCGGAGCGGCCGTTGACCTACGGCCAGAGCATCACCGACGCCTGTCTGGGATGGGACGAGACGGTGCCCGTGCTGGAGCAGCTGGCGGAGGCGGTGCGGACCAGGCGGCGCGTGGCGGCGTGAGGGAGCGACGTTGAGCGCGACGGACGATCTACGAATCGAGGCGATCCGGACCCTGGTCTCGCCCGAGACGCTGGTCGGCGAGCTGCCCGCCGACGAGCGGGTCTCGCGGCTCATCGAGAATGCCCGGCGGGTCGTCAGCGACATCCTGGCCCGCCGGGACGACCGCCTCCTCGTCGTGGTGGGGCCGTGCTCCATTCATGACGTGACCTCGGCGCTGGACTACGCGCGCCGGCTGAAGACGGTGGCCGATCGGCTGGCCAAGGATCTGGTCGTCGTCATGCGCGTGTACTTCGAGAAGCCCCGCACCACGGTGGGATGGAAGGGGTTGATCAACGATCCGCGCATCGATGGCTCCTTCGCGGTCAATGACGGGCTTCGCATCGCCCGGAAGCTGCTGCTCGAGCTGGCGCGTCTGGGGCTGCCCACCGGCTGCGAGTTTCTCGACACCATCACCCCGCAGTACCTGGCGGATCTCGTCACCTGGGGGGCGATCGGCGCGCGCACCACGGAGAGTCAGGTGCACCGGGAGCTGGCGTCGGGGCTGTCGGTGCCCGTCGGTTTCAAGAACGGCACAGACGGCAACATCCAGATCGCCATCGATGCGGTGTCGGCGGCGGGACACCCGCACTGCTTCCTGGGGGTCACCAAGCAAGGGCAGTCGGCGATCGTGGCGACCCGGGGCAACCCCGACTGTCACGTGATCCTGCGCGGCGCCGCGGCGGGGCCGAACTTTCAGGCGCCGTCGGTGGCGAAGCTGTCGTCGGCGCTCGAGCGGGCGGGGCTGGTGTCGCGGGTCATGATCGACTGCAGCCACGGAAACAGCGGGCGCGATCCGGCCCGGCAACCCGAGGTGGCGCGCGACGTGGGGCTGCAGATTCGAGGTGGCTCGAAGTCGGTGGCCGGGATCATGGTCGAGAGCCACCTGATCGGCGGGCGCCAGAATCCACCCACCGCTGGCTCGGCGCTGGTCTACGGCCAGAGCATCACCGACGCCTGCCTGGGCTGGGACGACACGGTGCCTTTGCTCGAGGCGATGGCCGAGCACGTGCGCACGGCGCGCGCGCACAGATGACGATGGTCAGCCCGCTGCGCGCCACCTTGCTGGTCAGTTGCCGGGATCGCACCGGCCTGGTGGCGGCGCTGTCCGAGTTCGTGTTCCACAATGGTGGCAACATCGTCGACGCCGATCAGCACGCCGAGCTGGAGACGGGGCTGTTCTTCATGCGGCTCGTCTGGGACGTCGGTGGCTTTCGGCTCGATCGCGAGCAGACGGCGGCGGGGCTGGTCGAGCTGGGGCGCCAGTTCGACCTCGTGTACGAGCTGACCTATTCGGATCGCCGTCCGCGCGTGGCCGTGTTCGCCAGCAAGGCGCCGCATTGCCTTTACGATCTGCTGCTCGCGCATCAGCTGGGAGATCTGCGCGGCGATCTGGCGGTGGTGGTGTCGAATCACCCCGACGTCGGCGCCATCGCCGGCCACTTCGGCGTGAAGTTCGCGCACATCCCCGTCACCGAGAACGACAAGTCCGGCGCCGAAGCGCGCCAGCAGCGGCTGCTCGCCGAGGAGGGGGTCGACGTCGTGGTGCTCGCCCGCTACATGCAGATCCTGTCGCCCGACTTCGTGGCGGGCTGGCCTTCACGGATCATCAACATCCATCACTCGTTCCTGCCGGCGTTCGTGGGGGCGAAGCCCTATCACCAGGCGAAGGCGCGCGGCGTGAAGGTGATCGGGGCGACCGCGCACTACGTGACGAGCGACCTGGATCAGGGACCCATCATCGACCAGGACGTCTGCCGGGTCAGCCACCGCGACGAGGTGGAGGACCTGACGCAGAAGGGGCGCGAGCTGGAGCGACAGGTGCTGACCCGCGCCGTGCGTGCTCACCTCGATCGGCGGGTGCTGGTGTCGGGCAACCGGACGATTGTATTCGGCTAGCGTGGTGGGGACGTCGTCCCCCCCACGAGCCCCCCGGGAATTTGCTGAGGTGAGCCGGCGCGGCGAAGCCGCGCCTCCCGGTGGAAGACCCGCTCCCTCCGGTCGCTCTGGCGCCTCGGCGAAAAGCGTGACGGGGGTCAGTTCACCGGATTGATGTCGCCGTCGCCGTCGCCGTCCGGGCCTCGGTCCAGATCTTCTTCGCTGGCGGGGGTGCTGACGCGGTAGGCGCCGTTCAACCAGTTGCCGAGATCGGCGGCGCGGCAGCGCACGGAGCAGAACGGGGCGGTACCGGGACGCGGCCTCGGGGCGGCGGGGGTGGGCGTGGCGAACGTTTTCTTGCAGGTGGGACAGATCATCGCTCGTCTCCTTGTCCGGGCGGTCAGGGCAGGGTCATCTGAGGGAATTCCAAGAATACATCACGCGGTGCACGGAGCTCCATGAAGCACGAAGAAGGGTGTAGTCTGCCCCCGCTGTGGGGAGACAGGGGACGCCGGCTTTCGAGGAGGAGAGTCGCCTTGCGTCCGTGACGGCTTACGCGATCCTGGACACGCCCCCCGAGGCGGCGTTCGATCGGCTGACCCGTCTGGCGGCCGAGCTGTTCGACGTTCCCATGGCTGTCGTCACCATCGTCGATCGCGATCGGCAATGGTTCAAGTCACGCTTCGGCGTCGAGGCCCGCGAGACGCCACGCGAGGTCTCCTTCTGCGCGCACACCATCGAGTTTCCCGCCGTGCTGGTGGTCGAGGACGCCACCACCGATCCGCGCTTCGCCGACAATCCCCTGGTCAACCAGGAGCCCTGGGTCCGCTTCTACGCCGGGGCGCCGCTGGTGGCGGCGAACGGCGAGCGCATCGGGGCGTTCGGCATCCTCGACAAGAAGCCGCGTCAGCTGCTGCCCGAGCAGAGGCTGCTCCTGACCCAGCTGGCGGTGGGGGCGATGAACGAGATCGCGCTGCGCTCGGTGATTCAAAAGCTGGCGGGCGATCCCGCGCTCATCGCCGAGCGCTCCTCGTTCGACACCGATCGCCGGCTCCGCTTCATCACCGAACAGCTTCCCGCCATCCTGTGGACGACCGATCGCGAGCTGACGTTCACGTCGGCGATCGGTGCCGGGCTGACGAAGATGGGCCGCACCCCGCGGGAGATCGTGGGGGTCAACGTGGCGGACTTCGTGGCGGAATCTCCCGAGGCCTGGCGCCACGTCACCGCGCACCGGGACGCGCTCGAAGGACGGGGAAGCTCCACCGACGTCTGGTTCAGCGGGCGGGCCTACCAGACGCGCGTGGATCCGCTGCGAGACGAGGAGGGGGAGGTGGTGGGGACCATCGGCGTCGCGCTAGACATCACCGATCGGGTGCAATCGGAGGAGTCCGTTCGCCAGAGCGAGGCCCGCTATCGCATGATCGCGCGGGCCACCAACGACGTCGTGCGCGACTGGAACATCGAGACCGGCGAATGGGTCTGGAACGACGGGGTGGCGAACGCCTTTCACTATCCCCGCCACGAGGTCGGCTCGTCGCTGGCCTGGTGGTCGGAGCACATCCACGTGGCGGATCGCGAGCGAGTTCTGGCCAGCCTGCGCGAGGCCATCGAATCGCAGGCCACGTCGTGGAGCGACGAGTATCGCTTCCTGCGAGCGGACGGCAGCCACGCCATGGTGCTCGATCGGGGTTTTCTGTCGCGGAACCCCGCCGGGGGCGCCGTGCGCATGATCGCCTCCATGCTGGACGTCTCGGAGAGCCGGGCCATCGAAGCGAAGTTGATCCAGGCCGAGCGGCTGGCGTCGATGGGAACTCTGGCGGCGGGCGTCGCCCACGAGATCAACAACCCGCTCACCTACGTGATGGCGAACGTCGGCTTCGTGTCCGAACGGCTGGTGAAGCTGGCGGCGAGCCCCACGGCGCCCGAGGGTCTGTCCGACCGCTTGAACGAGCTGGTGGCCGCGCTGAACGAGGCGCAGGAGGGGGCCGTGCGGGTGCGGCAGATCGTGCGCGATCTGAAGGTGTTCTCGCGCAGCGACGACGACAATCACGCCGCCGTCGACGTGACGCGGCTGCTCGAGTCGTCGCTGAGCATGGTCTGGAACGAGATCCGCCACCGGGCGCGCGTCGTCAAGGAACTGGCCGCGGTCCCCCTGGTGCAGGCGAGCGAGTCGCGGCTGGGGCAGGTGTTTCTCAACCTCCTCATCAACGCCGCCCAGGCCATCGAGGAGGGGAACGCCTCCGCCAACGAGATCGGCATCTCGACCGCCACCGATGGCGCGGGGCGGGCGATCATCACCATCTCCGACACGGGGGGCGGCATCTCGCCCGATGTCATCGGGCGCATCTTCGATCCCTTCTTCACCACCAAGCCGATCGGCGTGGGGACCGGGCTGGGCCTGTTCATCTGCCACGGCATCATCAAGGGCCTGGGCGGCGAGCTGACCGCGGAGAGCGTGGCGGGCAGGGGGGCCCGCTTCAAGGTGACGTTGCCGCCAGCGCAGAAGCCGGCCCGCCTGGATGCGCCCGCCACCCCAGGCCCCGAGGACACCCGCAGCCGGCGCCGGCGCGTGCTGCTGGTCGACGACGAGGTTCATCTGGCGCAGGGGCTTCAGCGCGCCCTCTCTCCCGAGCACGACATCGTGCTGGCGACGAGCGGACGCGAGGCCAAGATGATCCTCGCCGAGGACGACCGGTTCGACGTCGTGCTGTGCGACCTGATGATGCCCGACGTGACCGGCATGGAGGTGTTCGCCTACGTGACGGCCGAGCGCCCCCACCTCGCGCCCTGCATGGTGTTCATGACGGGGGGCGCGTTCACGGCCCGGGCCCGGACGTTCCTCGACGAGATCCCCAACCTTTGCATCGAGAAGCCGTTCGAGCTGGCGCGCCTGCGCGACGTCATTCGCAACACACGCGGTCCTCGAAGCGGCTGAAGGTCAGGGCTTGGCGGGCGTTTTCTCCGCTCGGGACGTCCGCCGGTCCTCGTGCTGGCGCAGCTCATCGAGGTGGGCCCGGGTCGCCTCGCGCGCGCCCAGGCGCAGCTCGACCGACGCCAGCAGCGCCACCACGGCGGCGCGATCGTCGTCGCTGCCGATCGGCGACTCGAGGGCGCGCGCCAGGTGGATGCGCGCCTCGTCGAAGCGTCGCATCTCCTCGTAGGCGCGGCCGATGAGGAAGTTGGTCAGCCACAGCTCTCCGTCGTGCTCCAGCGAGGGGCGCAGCAGCGCCGCCGCTTTCTCCAGCTGCCCCCCTTCGAGCGCGATCGACGCCAGCCGCGCCACCGGCCAGGCCAGGAAGCTGTTCTGCAGGGCGGCCTCCTCGAAGCGGCGGCAGGCCTCCTCGATGTGGCCGTGCGCATCGGCCAGCTCGGCCAGCCGCGCCTCGGCGGCCCCGAACGCCGGCGCGAGGATGCGGCAGCGCTCCCAGGCGTTGCGGGCGCCGTCCTCGTCCCCCAGCGCCAGCAGCCGCACCCCCATCTCGTAGAGCGTCCGGCAGGAGCGAGGCGCCAGGTCCGACGCCCGCCGCAGCCGCTCGAGCGCCGCGCGCGGCTCGGTCTCGGCGAGCGCGGCGAGGAGCCACGGCAAATAGAACGTGGGCGCGCGCGACGACGCTTCGTCGTAGCGGTGCAGGGCCTCGGCCCGCTCCCCCTGGCGCTCCGCCGTCAAGCCCAGCGCCAGCCGCGACTCGACCGAGTCCTCCTCGAGCGAGACGTAGCGCGACCCGGCGAAGGCCGGCGTGTGATGGAGCTCGTTGAACAGCGGCGGGACGGCGGCGTCGCGGGTCGACTCGGGCGCCAGGCCGAGGTTCGCCATCGTCTCCAGGTAGAAGCCGAGGCGGAGCGCGGCGTTCGGGCGCTCCATCCGTTCCTCGTCGACGAAGCGGGCCGCCCGGTCGACGTATCCGCGCGCCCAGTCGGGCGCCGTGATCGCTCTCGTCAGCACCGCCTCGAGCTCCTCGGGCGAGCGAAAGGTCGGGCCGAGCTGGCGCTCGCGCACCTGGGCGTGCGGCTCGAGCTCGGCGCACACGGCCAGCACGCGGTGCGCGGCGTATTCCAGGAACTTCGAATCGGAGCGGCAGCGGTTGAAGGTGGTGGGGAGCAGCGGCGACACGCCGATGGTCAGCCCCCCGATGAAGGTGTCGTTCGCCTCCACCGACGATTCGGGCGTGAAGAAGAACCGCTCGGGCGGCAGCGCGCTGAACAGCGCGCGCAGCTTCTCATGGCCCAGGATGGCCAGGTCGACCTGGGGATGGAGGGCGGCCACTCGCAGCAGCGCGGGGACGATGGAACGCAGATCCTCCAGGTGGCCGACCGCCCCGCTCCAGCCGATACGGATCCGCGGGCCGGGCGGCTCTCGCGGCGTCTCGCTGGTGGCGTTCCAGTGGTGGCTGGGGAACACCGCCCGTCGCTGATTCACGAGGTGGAAGCGTCGCTCGAGCTCCTCGGTCGGAAACTGCAGACAGTCGGACTGACGGGCGAGCTGTGGCGACAGGCTGCGACGAACGAGATCGGCGTGCGGCGTCGCGACGCCGGGGGGCGGAAACAGGTGATGGTGATTGATCTCGTAGACCGACAGGCGGCGGGCCCGCCGGCGCGAGTCGAAGATGGGAAGCAGATCGGGATCCACCTGATCGCCGACCACCAGCACGTCGGCACGCAGCAGCAGCGCGTGAACGGTGGGGGAAAGCAACGAGCCGCTGACGACGGAGACGTTCCCCAGCTCGCCCAGCGCGCGGCAGGGCTGCACGGTGCGGTAGCGATGCTCCGCCTGGCGTCGCCCGTCGGGCGCCTCGACGTGCAGGATCGAGACGCGGGGGCGGGAGTTGGGATCGAACGCGGAGGCGTGGCGGGGGCGACCGCCGGAGGGGGCGGTGGCCATCAGGTCCGCCTGGGGGAGGGGGTGCCCTCCTTGGAACCGCCCGGGGAGCCCGCCAGCGGGCCGGCGGCGCGAAAGCGGTTCTCCTCGACCCGGAAGTCCTCGGCGAACAGGCGCTGGATCATCGACGCCAGCTCGGCGCCCCCCGCGCCCAGATGCGGGGTGATGGCGTCGCGGAACTCACGCGCGCTCTGGTAGCGCTCGGAGGGGAGGGGATCGAGGGCGCGACCGAGGAGCTCCCGGCACGGGCTGGGCAACCGCTGCAGCTGCTTCAGCTCTTGTGGGCCGGGTCCGCTGGCGGCGCGGACCAGCAGCTCGTAGGTGGTCGCCCCGGCGTACAGCACGTGCCCGGCCAGCATGTAGTACATCACCAGCCCGAGCGAGAACAGATCGGCGCGCGAGTCGACCTGCGTGCCGCGCGCCTGCTCGGGGGCCATGAACGTGACATTCCCCTTGACCACCCCCGATTGCGTCTGGGTGACACGCCCTTCGGCCTTCACGATGCCGAAGTCGAACAGCTTCACCTCGCCCCGCGCCGACACCAGGACGTTGGTGGGGGAGACGTCGCGGTGGACGATGCCGAGCGGCTGGCCTGACTCGCTGGTCTTGGTGTGCGCGTATTCCAGCGCCTTCAGCGTCTCGGAGGCGACGTAGAGCACGGCGGAGACGGGGGCTGGCTGGCCCTCCCGCTCGAGGCACTGCCTGGTGAAGCGGGCCAGATCGCGCCCGAGAATGTATTCCTGGGCGATGAAGTACTCGTCGCCCACCTTGCCGAAGTCGAAGACGGGCACGATGTTCGAATGCACCATCGACGACGCCAGGTTGGCCTCGTCGATGAACTGATCGACCATCGTCGTCTCGCGCGCCAGCTCGGGGCGCAGCCGCTTGATGACGAACTTGCGGCGGAACCCCTCGGCGCCGAACGTCACCGCCGTGTACACCTCGGCCATGCCCCCCTCGCCGAGGCGATCGAGCAGCGTGTAGCGCCCGAAGTTGATCTCGCCGGGCGCGGGGCGTGGCATCAGCGGCGGTGAGACGGGTGAGAGCATGGTCGGGCTGTGGCCGGTGGCGAGCTCGACGTCGCCGCCGGGCGGCTTTCCATGCGGCGCCAGCGGGCCGTTCCCCAGCAAGGTGGCGGGGAGCTGGGGTCCTCCGAGACGCTGGGTGGCGGGAGCGGCGGCGACGGCGTGCGTACGCCGGAACCCCAGCAGCAGGGCCACGCCCGCGACGAGGAGCGCCACCGCCCACAAGGTCAGCTTGCGCTCGTTGGCGACCGACTCGGCGTCGTGGGCGCTGGCGCCGCTCGACGCGAACGCCCACAGCGCCAGCGAGCCCGCGCCTTCGAGGGGGCTGCGCGACGCCGCCCACGAGCCGTCCGGCGTTTCATGGAGGGGCGCCCTGGCGTCCGCCGGGCTCGCGGACAGGATCGCGGACCTCAGCAGCGCGCGTTCCCCCTCGACCCCGGCGTCGAGCAGCACCTTCTGTTCGTCGACCAGCGCCACCGCGCCGCCGCTCTTGTCGACGAGGGCGCGCAGGGCCGCCGCATCAAACGGCTTCGCCAGCAGCAGGATCACCGGCCGCTCGCGCCCGGGCACCGTCGCCAGGGTGGCCGCCGCCGCGTAGGTTCCCGCCGCACCGGTCACGAGCGACGCGGCCGCTTCGCCGCGATCCCTCACGACCCGGATCAGGGCGGCCACGTCGAGGGCGTTCGTGGCGATCCCTTCGGCGACCTCCAGGCGAACGCCTGTGAAGGCGAGGGCGTAGACCTTGAACTCGGTCCGCCAGGGGCGCCACCACTCCTCGGTTCGCCACAGGTCCTTGAGCGTCCGCTCGTCGACGTTCCCTTGCAGGGCGAACACCAGCCGCGGGTTCGCGGCGGCGTTGTCGGCCTTCGATTTCAGCTCGGACAGCTTCGCTGCCAGGGCCTCGCTGGCCTCCTGGCCGGCGGCCACCGCCGCGCGGCGCGCCTGCTGGCGCATCGTCTGAACGCGGTCCGCATCGAATTCACGAGAGCCGAGGGCCGCCACGCCAAGGACGAGCACCGCCCCGAGAAGCCCTGCGATTCGCCTCACGTGGAGCTACTTTCACACCCGGGTCGCAGGCCGTCAACCGGCCGAAAGTCATGAATCACCGCGCCGCGGTGGCAGTCGTTCAGGAGCCGGCGGCGATCTTCTCGGCGTCCTGCAGCAAGGTCGGGTCGTTGTTGAGCTTCACCCAGCCGGCGGTGTGCTCGGTCCGTCCATAGGTCTCGACGTTGTTGGTCGCGGCGGGCGGCGGCACGGCCGAGATCGACGCGGGGGCCGAGCCCGGAAGCTCGACCTTGCCGATCTCGAGCCAGCCCAGCCGCTTGGCGCCGTCGTAGTAGTCGACCCGCACCAGGGATCTTGGCTCGCCAGCGGCCGGCGCTTCGCCCTTGCCGAGCAGCTCGCTGGGAAAGAGCTTCCAGATCTTTTCGTGCCAGTTGCGCGCCTGCTCGTCCGGTTTGTCCGGGGTGGCGGCGGGCGCCAGCTTGTAGGCGTTCTGGTCGTGCCCGTTCGAGACGATGAAGGCGCGATCCTTGCCCGCCGCCGTGATGGTCAACCGGTTGAAGTCGGCGATCTTGAACGTGTGCAACCGGCGATCGACCAGCCGGTGACCGGCGCCCTGCAGGTCGGTCAGCAATGACCGCGGCATGAGGTAGGTGCGCCCGTCCTTGACGTCGCGCAGGTAGCTTTCGGTGCTGCTCTGGGCCGGCTGTCCCACGACGAACTCGTGCTTCTCGCCGCGGGCCGTGACCACCAGCTTCTTCTTCGAGGCGTCGAGGCCCAGCTCCTTCGCCTTCGCCGCGTCGAGCACGCCGAAGGCGCGGGGCGACCGGAAGGGGGCGAACTGCGCCAGGAACTTCTCGGCCGGCTCCTCGCCGCGCAGATCGCGGGGAGGGCGTGGCTTGGCCGGCGGTGGCGCCGGCTGTCCCGGCTTGAGGGGCGGTGGCACGGGCGTCTTGTCCACGACGTGCAGCCAGGGGCTCGATTCGCCCCCCTCGTCGCGGCGCTGGATGTCGACGCTGCCATTGTCGTCCTCGTAGTGCACGCTGCCGAGCTCCGCCTTCGTGCTGTCGACGATCACCGCTTCGCCGGCGGCGCGCTCGGGCTCGCGTTGCCAGGTGCCGTACGCGATCACCAGACCGGCGATCGCCAGTCCGCCCTGCAGGGCGAGGCTCTTGCCGGTCATGGCGCCCCTCCCGAGGTCGCGGCGGCGGGGGTGGGGCGGCGATTCTTCTGGCGCCGCCTGGTGACGATGAACCCCAGCCCCAGCACCAGGCCGGGGACCACGAAGATCGTCGAGTAGAACCAGGCCACGTCCTGCTTGCGCGTGTGGGAGATGGGCACGTCCGCTTCCGTCGAAACCATTCCGGCGAAGGACTCTTCGCCGATCAGCCAGCGCACCGGATCGAGCACCAGCAGGCCGTTGCCGCCGAAGTGCACCACCGGATCGGTCAGGAAATCGGAGTCCCCCACCACGAACAGCCGCTGCTCGATGAGGTCCTTGCCGACTGTTCCGGTCTTCTTGGACACGGCGGCCGCCAGCTCCCAACCCTTGCGCTCCTCGCCCGGGTCGGCCTGGAAGTTTCCGTTCGTGTCGGCGAACGTGGCGGCGTGCGCGTGCACGGTGAAGTCGATCACGTAGCCGCTCTTGGGCGCGCCGCGGGGCGGCCCCAGAATGGCCGTGGCGCCCGGCAGCACCACCGGGGCGTTTCGCCCTTCGCGCGACAGCGTGCTGACCGAGGGGTGCGACGAGTAGAACGCCGTGACCAGGTTGGTCTTGTCGACGTCCTGGTGCACCCGGCGCGCGAAAATCTGGTCGTTCGCCAGGGTCACCATCGTCAGCTTGAGCCCGGTCGGATCGAGCAGCTCGTGCAGGTCGACGCCGCCGTCGGGATCGAGCGCGGCGAACAGTCGCCCCCCGCGATCGAGGAACCGCTGCAGCGCCGCCAGCTCCTCGGGGAGGAACGGCTTGGTCGGGCCCAGGATCATGACCAGGGTCGCTTCCTTGGGGACGTCGGTGGCCAGCCCCTCGGCCGGACCGAGGTCGCGCACCTCGTGTCCTTGATCGAGGAGGGCGTTGCGCAGCTCGCGGATCCCGGGCCGCTTGTCGGTGTCGCCCACCGCGGACGACGTCCGCTCGCCGTGTCCCTGCGTCAGGTAGGTGACCCGGTTCGGCTTGACCACGCTGAGCAGGCGCTGCTGCACTTCGCGATCGAGCGTCTTGAGGGCGGCGCGGGCGCTCTCCAGCTGGAGCTGCAGGCTGAGCTGCTCTTTTCGGCCCCCGCGCTTGAACACGACGATGCCGTTCGCCGAGGCGCCCAGCTCCTTGGCCTTCACCGGATCGATGTCGTGATCGTAGTGCTCGACCTTCAGCTGGCTCGATTCCTTGGCCAGATCGGCGAAGTAGTTGTCGGCCTCTTCGCGCACCTCGTTCCCGTTGGGGAAGAACAGGGCGACGGTGATGGGCGTGTCGAGGCTGCGGACAATCTTGCGCGTCGACTCGCCGGGGCGCGTGGTGCGGAAGTAGGCCAGGTCGACCTTCTTGTCCCGCTCGGAGGCGGCGTAGCTGAGCGAGAACGCGAACGTCAGCATGAACGCCAGACCCATCCCGGCGAACTGCGCCGCGCGGACGCGCAGGTGCTCGACCCGGGCGGCGCGGGCCATCTCCGCGTAGGCCAGCTCCATGGGGACGATGGCGAACATGGCGGCGGCCCACACCGCCGGCCAGACGGCGCCGAGCGCGGTGGCGAGCTTTGGCCACGTCGCCTCCAGCGCCTTGCCGCCGCGCAGGGCGGGGACGTCCGACTGCACGAAGTAGAGCGCGACCGCCAGCAGGCCGAGCACGTACATCGACTGGAACTTGCGTTCGACGGCGGCGCGATCGGCGCTGGTGCGGGCGCCGCGGACCAGCCGGGCGATCATCGCCACCAGCAGGAACAGCACGCCCAGCCCGGAGGCGCCCGCGCGGGCCGAGCCGGTGCTGACGATTCGCTCGCCGAAGAAGACGAGCAGCATGCCGAGCCCGTAGATGCCCGACCACAGCCCGCTCGGTCCCAGGCGCTTGCTGGCCGGAGGAGGGGAGGTCATCGCCATCTCCGTGCCTCCATCACCCGCACGGCGGTGAACAGGCTGACGATGACGACCATCAGATAGTAGACGACGTCACGCAGGTGAATGGTCCCCTGCTGGAACGGGATGAAGTGCTTCCCGTGAATGGCCAGCGCGGCGAAGATGTCGTTGAACGGCCGCTCGGTGACGTGAACCAACATCCAGCACAGCACCATGGCGGTGACCATGCAGCCCGAGAAGATCGCCGCCAGCACCTGCGTGCGCGCCAGCGCCGAACCCAGGGTGCCGATGGCCATCGACGCCGCCCCCAGCAGCAGCAGGCCCAGGTAGCCGGCCGCCAGGTGCCCCAGCGAGATCTTGCCGTTCACGCGGATCAGCAACGGCATGAAGATGGTCAGCGCCAGCACCATGGCCAGGAAGAGAAACCCCGACAGGAACTTCCCCACGATGATCTGGCCGTCCTTCACCGGGGAGGAGGTCAGCAGCACCAGGGTGCCCGTCTGCCGCTCCTCGGCGACCAGGCGCATCGAGATGAACACGCTGGCGATCATCGTCAGGCCGCTCGAATAGAAGAAGAACTGCGCCAGCACCACGGCCGACAGCTTGTCGTCGCCGCCGATGGCGAAGATGTTGAACAGCAGGCCGTCGACCAGCAGCAGGATCGCCGCGATCACGTAGCCGGTCATCGACCGCAGATAGGTCCCCAGCTCGCGCTGAGTGATGAGGAGGGTGGCGCTCATTGCGGCAGGTCCTTGTTTTCGGTGAGCTGCAGGAAGATCGCCTCGAGCCGACCCGTGCCGCGGTCGATGCGCATCAGATCGATGCCCCCCAGGACCAGGGCCCGCGCGATCTGGGCCCGCAGGTCGGCCGACGAGTCGACGCGCAGCGAGGTGACGCCGGCCGCCTGCTTGACGACCACCGCCCGGACGATCCCCGGAAGCTGATTCAACACGGTCAGCGCCGAGTCGGCGGCGCCCGCCACCTCGACCTCGATGGAGACGGCGGCGCCTCCACCCAGGCGCCGGGCGATCTCTTCCTCGGAGCCTTGATCGATGAGCTCGCCGTCCTGGATGATGAGGAGGCGGTCGCAGGTCTGGCTGATCTCGGAGAGGATGTGGCTCGACAGCAGCACGGTGTGCTCGCCGCGCAGGGCCCGGATCGTCTCGCGCATCTCGACGATCTGGCGTGGATCGAGGCCGCTCGTCGGCTCGTCGAGGATGAGCAGCTTGGGGCGATGCACCAGCGCCTGGGCCACGCCCACCCGCTGCCGGTAGCCGTGGGACAGGCTGGCGATCGGCTCGTCGTGGACGGCGCGGGTGGCCGTCTTCTCTTCCGCCTCGGCGACCCGGGCGGCGGCGTCACCCGACGCGACGCCGCGCAGCCGCGCCACGAACGACAGATACCGCCCCACCGTCATCTCCGGGTAGAGCGGCGGCAGATCGGGCAGGAACCCGATGCGCCGCCGCACCTCGTGCGGGTTGCGGGCGATGTCGATGCCATCGACCGTGACGTCCCCCGTGGTCGGCAGCAGCACGCAGCCGAGGATCTTCAGGGTCGTCGATTTTCCGGCGCCGTTCAGCCCCAGGAACCCGATCACTTCGCCCTGGTCGATGGCGAAGCTCAGGTCACGGATGGCGGGATGCTCGCCGTAGTACTTGGTGAGTCCTTTGACTTCAATCATGGAGGGCATGAGTGGGAATCCGCGCGCATTATGCACGAAAAGACGCCGATGTTAATTCGGTGTGTCCGTGTTTTATTCCCGCCGATATTTCTTTCGAACCTCGGTGAATTTTCGGAAGAGGGCGCGCCCGTTTGGACGATGCATGAAAATGGGGAGTCCGTTCGGCAGCGAGCGTGCTAGCTTAGGCCGCGATGTGCGGAGTCGTTGGAATTTACGGGCATCCCGAGGCCGCTAACCTCGCGTATCTCGGCCTGTACGCGCTTCAGCACCGTGGACAAGAATCAGCCGGAATCGTCGCCTCGGACGGCGAGCGGCTCCGCTTCGTGCGAGAGATGGGGCACGTCGGCGACATCTTCACGGCCGACCGATTGGCGCAGCTTCGCGGCTTCGCGGCCATCGGTCATGTGCGCTACTCGACCGCCGGCGAATCGGCGCTGAAGAACGCTCAGCCCATCGCCGTCGACTATTCAGGCGGCTCGGTGGCCGTCGGTCACAACGGCAACCTGGTGAACGCCATCGAGCTGCGCGAGCGGCTGGAGGCGGAGGGCTCGATCTTCCAGAGCACGTCCGACACGGAGGTGATCGTTCACCTGATCGCCCGGTCGCGCGAGACCGAGCTGGTCGATCGCATCGCCGATGCGCTCCGCCAGGTGAAGGGCGCCTACTCGCTGGTGTTCGTCTCGGAGGACAAGCTGATCGCCGTTCGCGACCCCATGGGCTTTCGCCCGCTCACCCTGGCCCGCATCGGGGACGGCACGCACATCGTCACCTCCGAGACCTGCGCGTTCGAGCTGCTGGGCGCCACGTTCGTGCGCCACATCGAGCCGGGCGAGATGGTCGTCATCGACAAGACGGGGCTGAAGTCATTGCGACCGTTCGCCGGCGCGGCGCCGCATCATTGTCTGTTCGAGTGGGTCTACTTCGCGCGGCCCGACTCGCAGCTCGAGGGGCGGTCGGTCTACCGGGCGCGCGAGCGCATGGGGCGGCGGCTGGCGGTCGAGCACGGCGTCCCCGCCGACGTCGTCATCGCCGTTCCCGACTCGGGCGTGGCGGCGGCCATCGGCTACGCCCGCGAGAGCAACATCCCCTACGACCAAGGGCTGATGCGGTCGCACTACGTCGGGCGGACGTTCATCGAGCCCTCGCAGCAGATCCGCCACTTCGGCGTGAAGCTGAAGCTGTCGCCCGTGCACGAGGTGCTGCGCGACAAGCGGGTGGTGGTGGTCGACGACTCGCTGGTCCGGGGCACCACCTCGCGCAAGATCGTCACCATGATTCGCAGCGCTGGCGCGCGCGAGGTGCACCTGCGCATCAGCTCGCCGCCGACGGTGGGCCCCTGTCATTACGGGATCGACACGCCCACGCGCACCGAGCTGATCGCCGCCAACCATAGCCTCACCGAGATCCGTGACTTCGTGGGCGCCGACACGGTCGGCTACCTGTCGATCGAGGGGCTCTACGCGGCGGTGCAGGCCGAGACGAACGCCGGCTCGGACGTGAAGGGGCCCGGGGGATTCTGCGACGCCTGTTTCTCGGGCCGTTACCCGGTCCCGCCCGAGGGGCCGCCCCGGTTGCGTCAGCTGCGCCTGCTCCCCGCCTAGCCGAGGCTCCGCGATGGCGACCAGCCCGACGTCGGTCGAGGTCATCGACGGCCCGCTGCCGAACGCGGCCGAGCTGGACGCGCGGGTCGAGGCCCTGCGCCAGCGCTTCCCGCGGGCGATCATCGATCGCTACCTGCAACACCTGCCCACCTTCGGCAAGGACGTGCTGCTGGCACCGGGCGCCGCCGTCGCCGGTGACGTCCAGCTCGGCGACGACGTCTCGATCTGGTACGCCGCCGTGCTGCGCGGCGATCTGGCGCCGGTGGTGATCGGCGCCGGCACGAACGTGCAAGACGGCGCGGTCCTGCACGTCGGCGACAGCTCCCCTTGCGTCGTCGGCCGGGACACGGTCGTCGGCCACCGGGCCATCCTGCACGGCTGCCGGGTGGGCGACGCCTGTCTGATCGGCATGCAGGCCACGGTGCTCGACGACGCCACGATCGGCGACGGCTCGATCGTGGGAGCAGGCGCCCTCGTCACGCAGCGAACCGTCATCCCCCCACGCAGCCTGGTCCTGGGCGCCCCCGCCCGGGTCATCCGCACGCTGACCGCAGATGACGAGCAGCACCACCGCGAGCTCGCCGCCAAGTACGTCCGTCTGAAAGAAAACTACCGTCGCGACGCCCTCCGCTGAGCCTCCAAGTTCCGATCTGGAGCGATCGAGGTATCAGAGCGAGCGCAGCGAGCAAGTCCAAGCAACGGGAGGCGCGGCTTCGCCGCGCCGGCGTCGACGGCCTACCGGGGGGAGCCGATGAGGGGGGACACCCCCTCATCACTGGTGTACACTGCTCCGCCATGGAAATCGGCCCCCTGAGAGAACGCGTGTCCAAGCTGCAGAGCCGGCTGACCGTTCTCCGGGGGCATCTTTGACGTCGACGGCAAGCGGCGACGCATCGAAGAGCTAGAGGCGCTCTCGACCGCCCCGGATTTCTGGACCAACTCCGAAAAGGCCCAGGCATCGATGCGCGATCAGGCGCAGCTGAAGGCGACCGTCGACGTGCACGACACGCAGCTGAAGGCGCTGGACGACGCCGCCGTGCTGCTCGAGTTGGCCGACGACGCGAAGGACGAGGCCACCGCCGCCGAGGCGGCCACGATCCTGGACGTCGCCGACGCCGCCATCGGCAAGCTGGAGTTCGCCCGCATGCTGTCGGGCCCCTACGATCGCGAAGGGGCGCTGCTGACCATCAATGCCGGAGCCGGCGGCACCGAGTCGCAGGACTGGGCCGAGATGCTGCTGCGCATGTACACCCGCTGGGCGCAGCGCAAGGGGTACAAGACCGAGTCGCTCGACCTGCAGTCTGGCGACGAGGCGGGCATCAAGAGCGCCACCATCAGCATCACCGGCGAGTGGGCCTACGGCTGGCTGCGCGCCGAGGCCGGCGTGCACCGGCTGGTGCGCATCTCCCCCTTCGACGCGAACGCCCGCCGCCACACCTCGTTCGCCAGCGTGTTCGTCTATCCCGACATCGACGAGACCATCAAGATCGAGATCGACGAGAAGGATCTGCGCATCGACGTCATGCGCTCGGGCGGCGCCGGTGGCCAGCACGTGAACAAGACCGAGTCGGCCGTGCGCATCACGCACCTCCCCACCGGCATCGCCGTGCACAGCGACGGTGAGCGGTCCCAGCACAAGAACCGCGGCACCGCCATGCGCATCCTGCGCTCCAAGCTGTTCGAGCTGGAGGAGAAGAAGCGCGAAGAGAAGATGGGCAACATCAACGCCCAGAAGAAGGCCATCGAGTGGGGGAGCCAGATCCGCTCCTACGTGCTCGCGCCCTATCAGCTCGTGTCGGATCACCGGACCGAGAAGAAGATCAGCCAGGTCAACGACGTGCTGGACGGCGACCTGGACGTCTTCATGATCGCGCACCTGTTGCAGCTGGCCGGCGACAACTCGGCGGTCGCGAGCAACGTCACCCCCACCGGCAAAGCGCCGCAGGAAGACATCTGAAGGAGGATCATGGCCGACGAGAGCGAGCTGATCGGAGAACGCGAGAAGAAGGTGGCCGAGCTGCGGGCGCTGGGGACGAACCCCTACGCCAACGGCTTCGCGCCCCAGCACACGACGGCCGACGTGGTCGCGCGCTTCAAGGAGCTCACGCCGCCGCCCGCCGATCCGGCCGCGCCCAAGGGGGCCGGACCGGCCCTGCTGTCCGAGGATCGTTTCTCCGTGGCCGGTCGCATCGTCGCCTACCGCGGCTTCGGCGGCGCCACGTTCGTGAAGATCCTCGACCGCACCGGCGAGATTCAGGTGTGGGTGAAGAAGGACGTCGTCGGCGAGGCGGCCTTCGAGGTGTGGAAGAAGATGGAGCGCGGCGACTTCATCGGCGCCGTGGGCCCGGCGCTGTTCACGAAGACGGGCGAGCTGACCATCCTGGCCGAGAAGGTGGTGGTGCTGACCAAGGGGACGCGTCCGCTGCCCGAGAAGTTCCACGGCCTCTCGGACCAAGAGCTGCGTTACCGCCAGCGCTACGTCGATCTGGTCGTCAACCCTGAAGTCCGGGAGGTGTTTCGCAAGCGCTCGGCCATCGTGCGCGGCGTGCGTCGTTTCCTCGACACGCGCGGGTTCTTCGAGGTCGAGACGCCGATGATGCATTCGATCCTGGGGGGCGCCGCCGCCCGTCCGTTCGAGACGCACCACAACGCGCTCGATCTCGACCTGTTCATGCGCATCGCGCCCGAGCTGTACCTGAAGCGCCTGGTGGTGGGCGGCTTCGAGCGGGTCTACGAGATCGGCCGCAACTTCCGCAACGAGGGGCTGTCGCGCCAGCACAACCCCGAGTTCACCATGCTGGAGTTCTATCAGGCGTACGCCACGTACGAGGACCTGATGGTGCTGACCGAACAGCTGTTTCAGGAGCTGGCCCGCG
Organism: Polyangia bacterium; assembly: GCA_036500205.1. Classification (GTDB taxonomy): domain Bacteria; phylum Myxococcota_A; class Polyangia; order Fen-1088; family Fen-1088; genus DASYCK01. The sequence continues at coordinate 48,888 of DASYCK010000044.1, forward strand.
AGGTGGCCGGAGGGGAGACCATCACCTACGGCGGCCAGTCGGTCAGCCTGGCGTCCCCGTGGCCGCGCATCCCCATGAAGGACGCCATCGTGAACGCATCGCGCGCCGGCTTGCTACCGGCCGGCCTGGAACGGGCAGCGCTCGACGACGCCGCCGCGCTGTCGTCCTGGATCGAGCAGGTCGGCCTGACGACCGCGAAGGACGAGCTCGGCGCCGTGCTGCGCAGGGCCGACTCGCACGGCGAGCGCATCGGCGCGCTGTTCGATTACGGCGGCGAGAAGGCGCTGCCCGCCGACCGCCCCGCGTTCGTCACCGAGTACCCGGCCGAGACGTCGCCGCTGTCGCGCCGCAACGACGCCGATCCCACGAAGGTCGACCGCTTCGAGCTGTTCATCGTGGGGCGCGAGCACGCCAACGCCTTCTCCGAGCTGAACGACCCGGCCGACCAGCGGGCCCGCTTCCAGCGTCAGGTCGACGCCAAGGCCAAGGGCGCCGAGGAGACGATGGACTACGACGAGGACTACTGCCGCGCCCTCGAGTACGGCCTTCCCCCCACCGCCGGGGAGGGGATCGGCATCGACCGCCTGGTGATGCTGCTCACCGATCAGCCCTCGATCCGCGACGTGATCCTGTTTCCGTTGTTGCGTCCGGATCGCGGATGAACGGCCGCGCGGCATGACCGGGCGGGGGTTCGAATGGTTCGTGGCCTGGCGCCACCTGCGCGACAGCGAGCGCCGCTCGTACTGGACGCTCATCGTGGGGCTGGCGCTGATCGCGCTCGGCGCGTTCGGCTTCGTCGCCGAGCGCTTCGTCCTGAAGCATCACCCCATGCTGTTCGTGCGGGGCGCGCTGCTGTTCGACAACCTGAAGATCATCAGCGTCATCGCGCTGGTGATCGGCACCCTGATCGCCACCCTGGGCGTGCTGTTCTCGTTCTTCACCGTGTTCACGGCGTTCTCGATGTTCGGCGTGTTTCTGGGCACCGGGGTGCCGATCCTGGCGCTCTCCATCATGTCGGGCTTCGAGATGGACCTGAAGTCGAAGATCCGCGCCACCAAGGCCGACGTGGTCATCGAGCGGTCCGACGAGCAGCCGTTCACCGACTGGCAGGACGTGAAGAGGAAGATCGCCGACGTGCCGGGCGTGGTCGACGCCATGGCCTATGTCGAGTCCGAGGTGATCATCAAGCACATCTCCAACCCGGCCGGGATGGGCATCATCCTGCGCGGCGTGGAGGTCGACCGCACGGCGCGGGTGCTGGATCTGCCGCGGACCCTGAAGGAGGGGGGCATCGACCTGCTGGCGCATCCGGAGCGCATCCAGCCCGATCTGGCGAGCTTGCCCACCACGCCGCCGCCCGAAGGGGCCGGGGCCGAGCCGGCCAGAGAGTTCACGTTTCCCCATCGCACGCTCCCCGGCATCTTGCTGGGCGAGGAGCTGTTCGCGCACACCTTGAGGGTCTACATGGGCAGCGAGGTCGACGTCGCCTGCCCCATGTGCGGGATCGGGCCCTCCGGTCCCATGCCCCGGCTGCGGACCTTCCGTGTCGCCGGCCACTTCTATACCGGCATGTACGAATTCGACTCGAAGCTCGCCTACGTGTCGCTCGAGGAGGCCCAGAAGTTCCTGGGTCTCCCTGGCGAGGTCACCGGCATCGAGGTGCGGACCTCCGACGCCGACGACGCCGATCAGATCGCCGAGCGCATCGCGGCCCGCCTCGGCCCCGGACACGAGGCCCGCTCGTGGCAGGAACTGAACCGAAACCTGTTCGCCGCGCTCTGGGTCGAGAAGCTGGGGATGTTCATCTTCCTGACCTTCATCGCCCTGGTGGCGTCTTTCTCCATCGTCTCCAACCTGATCATGCTGGTGACCGAGAAGGGGCGCGAGGTGGCCATCCTCAAGTCGATGGGCGCCACCGACGGCGGAATCCTGCGGGTTTTCTTCGCCGAGGGGCTGTACATCGGCCTGGTGGGCCTGTCCCTGGGGCTGTTCTTCGGCATCGGGACCTGCCTGCTCATCGGGCGCTTCGGGCTCCCCCTCGATCCCGACGTCTACTACATCCAGAAGTTGCCGATCGTGATGCGGTCGAGCGAGATCGGCTCGGTGGCCGCGGCGGCGCTGGGGCTGTGCTGTCTGGCCACCGTCTACCCGGCCTTTCTGGCCTCGCGGATGCGGCCGGTCGAAGGGCTTCGCTACGAGTAGCGGGATGCCGCCGGGCAACCTGAGCTAACGGCGCGGAGTCTCAGGGCTTGTACAGCCCAGCTGCGCGTTGACACCCATGACAGCGACGACTACGGTTTCGGCCCCAATGAGCCCCCCCGCACCGTCCGTCGCGCCCGCCGGCGCCCACGTCCTGGTGCGAGGCGTGTCGAAGGAGTTCCTGCACGGGGGACGGACCTTGTCGGTGCTGCGCAACATCGACTTCGAGATCCGCTCCGGGGAGATCGTGTCGATCATCGGCGCCTCCGGGGCCGGGAAATCGACGCTGTTGCACCTGCTCGGCACCATCGATTCTCCGACGGCGGGGACGATCCTGTTCGACGGCACCGACGTCACCCGGATGAGCCCGGCCGCGCTGGCCGAATTCCGCAACCGTCAGATCGGGTTCGTGTTTCAGTTTCACCACCTGCTGCCCGAGTTCACGGCGCTGGAAAACGTCATGATGCCCGGGCTGATCCTGCGGCTGTCGCGGTCCGAATGCGTGACCCGCGCGACGGAGATCCTGACCCGTCTGGGTCTGGCCGAGCGGATGACCCATCGGCCCGGGGAGCTGTCGGGCGGCGAGCAGCAGCGGGTGGCGCTGGCGCGGGCGCTGATGCTGAAGCCGCGGCTGTTGCTGGCCGACGAGCCGACGGGAAACCTCGACACGAAGACCGGCCGCGACATGCACGACCTGTTCTTCGAGCTGAACCGCGAGCTGGGCATGACGCTGTTGATCGTGACCCACAATCCCGAGCTGGCCGCCCAGACCGGCCGG
>DASYCK010000045.1:0-2256 GCA_036500205.1 Polyangia bacterium
AGTTCCCGACCGACGCCGGCGGCCCTGAGCTCGAGGCGTCGGGTCTCGTCGCGGCCCGCTACGTCGACCACCGCGGGCGGGCGACCGAGCGTTACCCCGAGAACCCGAACGGTTCTTTCCACGGCATCACCGGCGTCACCACCACCGACGGGCGCGTGACGATCTTCATGCCGCACCCCGAGCGCGTCTTCCGCGCCGTCCAGCACTCCTGGCACCCGCCCGCCTGGGGCGAGGACGGCCCCTGGATGCGCCTCTTCCGGAACGCCCGGGTCTTTGTCGGCTGAGCCCGGCTTGCGCCGCGCCTGGCCCGTATCCGCGCGTCCGATTCGGCCCTGATTCGCGCCTGGCCTCGCTCCGCGCGTGGCCTCGCTTCGCGCGTGGCCCTCGCTCCGCGCGTGGCCCGTATCCGCGTGCGGCCCTCGCTCCGCGCGTGGCCCTCGCTCCGCGCGTGGCTCGTATCCGCGCGTCCGACGAGCGCAAACAAGCGGCGGTTCAGGTGTCCGAGCCGCAACCTCCTTGCCGCGCGTTAGCCTGAACCAACCGCCGCCAGACCGGGCGCCACGGTCGCTGGCCCAGGTTTCGTGCGGGCTCGAACGCCAAGGCTCGCACCACGCCAACGCCCGCACGATGGCGCTCGTCGGACGCGCGGATACGGGCCACGCACTCCGCGCTCCGTCCCGCGAAAGCGATCTCAGCGTTTGGCCGGCGGCGGACTCGTCGGGGCGGGGCCGTTCCCCGGTGCAGGCGCGGGCGCGTTCGGCGTCGAAGGTTCGATCGAGCCGGAGCCGCAGGCGCGCTTGTCGGTAGGGAGCCACAGCGTGGTCGTCTCCGAGCAGGCTTTGGCGATCCGCTCGGCGACCCGTTTTCCCCACTTGTTGGGGGCGCCCACCTTCACCGGCAGGCATTTGCGGTCGGGATCGCAGGAGTAGGCGCCCCAGCCTTCGCTGCCGCCAATCCCGATCGCCAGCACGGTGACCGGCCCGACGTCGGCCATCGGGATCGCCAGAACGTACGACTTTCCGAGCTCGGGGAATCCTTTCTCGACGGCGGCAGCGGCGCATTTGCGCGTCTCCTCCGGCGTCACGTCCTTGGCGGTGATCCCCTGCCCGCCGCGATCAATGCAGGGCTTGACGTTGTGCATCGGCCAGCTCTCGAGCCCCAGCGACTTATTCGTCGCCACGATCGCCTCCATCATCTCCTTGGAGACGTCCGATGAGAGCTTCCCCGGCGCGACGCTCGCCCCAGTCAACACCGCCAGCACCAACACCTTCGTCATTGTCATCCCCGCGAGTTTAAAAGCTTCTTTGGCGCAGGCCGCAATCGGGCCGGATGCCGAGGTATGTGCATATCGTACCTTCAGACACACGCGCCCCCAAATTTTTCACGGAAAACCAAATCAAGAGCGCCGGCGATGAGCCTGTCCGGGAATGGATCGCTACTGCATGGGGGGTAGGGGTGTGCAGGCATCGAGCGCACGTCCTCCCAGGTCCACTTTCCCGCAATCCTGAGCGTCGCCGCTCGAGTCCCCCGCGCAAGGAGTGACGGAACATGTTGACGAACGCATTCCGGCGAATGAGCTTGGCGCTTCTACTCGCCGCCTCCTTGGGGTTGGGCTGCCACGGCCAGATCGGCGCCGCGTCGACCGGGTCCGGCGGGTCGAACGGCAGCGGCTCGGGGGGCTCGTCGAACAACGGCTCGGGCGGGACTTTGGGCGGCGGCGGCAGCAAGGTCGACGCCGGCGGGGTCACCGTCAAGCCGACCACCTTCACGCCGGCGCTGGCCGCCCCCACCTGCCGCAAGATCAAGGATCTCCTCGTCGGCATGCCCTGCTCTGACGACGAGGTGAACACCGTGACGACCATGGGTCCGGCCGGTCTGCAGCAGCTCATCATCAGCTGGGAGACCGACTCGAACTACCAGCCCATGTTCCAGGGGAAGATGGTCCCCTTCTTCCGCAACCTGTTCCAGCAGGTCGGGTTCACGCCGACGCAGGACTTCAAGAGCCAGCTGCTGGAGAACGGCGGGTTCGACTTCGGGCCGTTCGGGACCGCCGCCGTCGGCGACGACGTCTACTTCAAGCTGGTTCAGAACCTCCAGGACAGCTTCGCGATGACGGCCTGGCAGATGGTGAAGGAAGGCCAGGAGCCGTTCTCCGACGTCCTCTCGACGACGAAGTTCGTCATGACCACCGGGCTCCTCAGTCTCTACACCGAGATCGAGATGCCGGACGACGAGCCCTACAACTTCAGCGGCGGC
>DASYCK010000046.1:0-7685 GCA_036500205.1 Polyangia bacterium
GCTCCATTGGTACCGCGAAGGGGCACGTGCTGTTCGACTGGCTGAAGTTGCTGTACCCGATCTGGGGGCGGCTCACGCCCGAGGGGGCGTGCCTCAGCGCGAAGATCGGCCTGGCCGAGCTGATGCTGTCGGGGGCGACCACCGTCGCCGATCACCTGTATCTGTTCCCGAACGGTGTCCGCCTCGACGACACCATCGAAGCGGCGACCGAGCTGGGCGTTCGCTTTCACCCGACCCGCGGCTCGATGAGCCTGGGCGAGAGCGACGGCGGCCTGCCCCCCGACGCGCTGGTCGAGGATGAGGCCGCGATCCTCGCCGACAGCCAGCGGTTGATCGAGACGTTCCACGACGCGGCGCCGTTCTCGATGTTGCGGCTGGGGCTGGCCCCGTGCTCGCCCTTCTCGGTGACGGGGGACCTGATGCGCGAGAGCGCCCGCCTGGCCCGCAGCTTCCCCGAGGTGCGGCTGCACACCCACCTGGCGGAGACGGTGGACGAGGATCGGTTCTGTCTGGATCGCTTCGGCGTGCGTCCCGTCGACTACGCCGCGTCGGTGGGCTGGCTGGGCGACGACGTCTGGTTCGCGCACATGGTGCATCCGACCGCCGCCGACGTGGCCAGCCTGGCGCGCCATGGGGCCGGCGCCTGTCACTGCCCCACCAGCAACATGATCCTGGCGTCGGGCATCGCGCCCGTGCGGGCCATGCGTGACGCGGGCGTGAAGGTGGGGCTGGGCGTCGACGGCTCGGCCAGCAACGACGGCAATCACCTGCTGGCGGAGGCGCGGCAGGCGATGCTGTTGCAGCGTGTGGGGTGGCCTGGCTTCGAGTCGCGCGCCGATCGGTTCTCGGCCCGCGAGGCCCTCGAACTGGCGACGCTCGGTGGGGCCGCGATCCTGGGGCGCGACGACCTGGGCAGCCTGGAGCCGGGCAAGGCAGCCGACGTGGTGGCGTTCCGCATCGACGGCCTGGAGAGCGCGGGCGCCCTCGGCGATCCGGTGGCCTCCCTGATCACCACCGCGCCCCGAGGCGCCTGGCTGTCGCTCATCAACGGGCGGGTGGTCGTCGAGGAGGGGCGCCTGCGCGGCGTCGAGCTCGGGCCGCTCGTCGAACGCCACAACGTGCTGGCCCGGGCCCTGCTCGCCGCCTGAGCTATTTCGTGAACAGGGTGAGGTCGACGGAGTTGCCCATCTTCAGATAGCCGGCCGGGCCCGGGTGCAAACCGTCCATCTGGGACCACGTCATGAGGTCGTTCTGTAGCTTGGGGGGATTTCCACCGTCGGTGACCGCCGCGTCGAAGTCGATGACGCCGTCGAACACGCCGCTCTTGATGAACGTGTTGACCTGCTGCCGGGTGGTCTCGGCGGCCGGCGTGTAGTAGGGGTCGCTGCCGGTGTTGTCGCCCCCGAACGGGGTGATGGTCGCGCCGAAGATGACCATCCCCTTGGCGTGCGCCATGGTGATGAACGAGTTGTAGACGGTCTTCATCGAGTCGACCGACGCGCCTCCGTGAATGTCGTTGACGCCGTCGAAGACGATCACGTACTTGGCGCCACTTTGCCCGAGCACGTCGCGGGCGAAGCGGGCCTGGGCGGCCGGGGCCCCGCCCGCCAGGTTGGTCCCGCCGATGCCCTGATTCATCATCGACACGTTCATGGTCGCCGCATTCATCAGCAGCCGCGAGACCAGGATGTCGGTCCAGCGGTTGTTGTGGTTGGTGTCGGTGCCGCGGCCGTCGGTGATGGAGTCGCCGATGGCGACGACCCCCTTCGCCGAGGCGTCCGCCATGACGTCGATGCCCGAGATGGCGTACCAGTGATCGACGTTCGTCACCCCGGTGCCCGTCATGCTGGCGGCGGTCACGTTGGTCCCGCTCTGGATGTACGACGTGGTCCGTGAGCCCGAGTGGCTGGTGACCTGGCTGGGCACGGTGCCGAACGCGGTGGTGATGGTGAGATTCCCCATCACCGGCAGCGCGAAGTCGATCGCATCCGACCAGACCTCCTTGCCCTGCCCGATGGTCACCGACGCCATCCCCGAGAAGGCCAGCGCCTTGTCGGTCGTGGTGTCGATCGTGCTATCGACGACCCCACCGGTGGCCTTGCACAGCGCGACGTGCGACGAGCTGATCGTGATGGAGCCGTTGCCTTGCAGGTTCGAGAACTGCACCCGCAGCTGGCTGCCCCCCAGCGAGACGTGGGCGATCTGGCGAATCACCGTGTTGGACAGCGCGGTGGGCGGAGCGTTGGCCGAGTCGTAGTAGGGCGACGCGGTCCAGGTGCCGACCCACTTCTGCGTGCCGCTGTTGCCCGCGGTGCCGGACGAGCCGCCGCCACTCGCGCCGCCGGTCGTCGCCGCGCCCCCCTTGCCGCCGCTCGCGGTCTTTCCACCCGAGCCGGTGGCGCCGCCCAAGCTGGTCGCGCCACCCGAGCCGGTGGTCGTGGTGCCGCCAGACCCAGTGGCGCCGCCCGAACCGCTGCCTCCGCTGCCGGTGGCTCCCCCCGACGAGGCCCCGCCGGTGGCCGAGCTTCCCCCGCTCGCATGTCCGCCCGTGCCGGCGCTGGTCGCCCCACCGGTCCCGGACGAGCCACCCGAGCCGGAGCCACCCGAGCCGGAGCCACCCGAGCCGGAGCCGCCCGAGCCGGAGCCACCCGAGCCTGGTCCGCCGCTTCCACCGCTGGAAGAGCCTGCTCCCCCACCGCTCGAACAGCCAGCCGAAAAGGCGGCCGAAAAAGCGGCAAGGAACGCCACGGCCAGGACGGACATCAGCTTGCGGTTCTTCATCGACGAGTCGCTCCTACCTGGATCGAGAACGGTTCAGCGGTTCGCGACCGGGGGTCGCGGCATCGCGCTCTAGTGTCCTCCACTATCCCCGACTGGCTCATTCTTGATCGTGGTGACCGGCCAGACGGTTGTGACGAATGGTGTATTGATTTCGCGCGCGGAGTTAAGCAAGCTACCGGTCGTAAAATCGGATCAAGGTTCACGTTCGGGCAGGGCTGGCGTTGGTGTCGTCCGCGGGGGACGAGGCCCAGCGATGGCAATCTGAAAGAGGCCTCGAGGCAGTCACCATGGCACAGGACGGATTCATCAACGTAACTCCCCTGGTGGGCAACGATCTGCATTTCCACGCGATGAGCGGCGAGGAGGAGATGAGTCGACCCTTCCAGTACGTCGTCGACGTCCTCACGAAGAATCCCGACATCAAGCTGGTCGATGCGCTGGGCGAGAAGATGACGGTCAGCGTCCAGCAGGCCGACTCGAACGTTCGCCATTTCAACGGCCACGTCACCCGCTTCTCGCAGGTGGGGATGCGCGGCACCTTCTTCCAGTATCAGGTGGTGCTGCATCCCTGGCTGTGGTTCCTGGCCCACAGCAGCGATTGCCGAATTTTTCAGAACAAGACCGTCCCGGCGATCGTGAAGAAGATCTTCGGCAAGTATCAGAGCTCCGCGTTCAAGGAGGTCCTCGAGAAGCCGGGAGAGGACTACCCGGCGCGGGAGTACACCGTCCAGTATCGGGAGACGGATCTGAGGTTCGTCAGCCGGCTGCTCGAAGAGGCCGGCATCTCCTACCACTTCGTTCACGACGCCGACTCCCACACCTTGGTCTTGACCGACTCGGTCGCCGGGAGGGAGCATCAGGACGGCTACGCGACCGTGCCCCTCCGGCCACTCTCCGACGTGGGTGAGATCGAATGCTTCACGAGCTGGCACGTGGCCCAGGAGGTGAGGACAGCGGGCTACGTCCTGCGCGACTTCGACTACCTGAACCCACGCGCCCCGCTGCTGGCGCAGCTGGTGCCGGGCGAGGACAAGAGCCGCAAGCTGCTGGGCGAATTTTACGACTACCCAGGCCGGTACCAGATCCAGGACGCCGGCGATCGGGCGGTGAAGGTGCGCCTGAACGAGGCGCAGTCGACCTACGAGACGATCACCGGTGGGGGGCCCGTGCGCGGGTTGGGGGTGGGCAACATCTTCATGCTGGTCGAGGCCCCCTGGAGCGACGGCAAGACCGAGCATCTGGTCGTCAGGGCCCGCTACGAGTTGCAAGGGCACTCCCCGGAGTCGGGTGGGGGGGATGGCCATGATCAGTTCGACTGCGCGATGACGATGATCGACTCGCAGATCCCGTTTCGACCCGCCATCCGTACCCCGAAGCCCATCGTGCAGGGTCCGCAGACGGCGATCGTGGTCGGTCCGAAGAAGGACGACGACAACGCCGAGGAGATCTGGACCGACGACCTCGGGCGCGTCCTGGTCCGCTTTCACTGGGAGCGCGTCGGCGCGGACAAGCCCAATGATCCCGAGCGGGCCGACGACGACAAGGACAACGAAAGCACGCCCTGCTGGGTCCGTGTCGCGTCGCTGTGGGCCGGCAAACAGTGGGGAATCCAGTTCACGCCGCGTATCGGCCAGGAGGTGATGGTCGAGTTCCTGGAGGGCGATCCGGATCGCCCGGTCGTCACCGGCCGCATGTACAACAACCTCAACAAGCCCCCCTATCCCAACGCCAAGAAGACCCAGAGCGGCATCAAGAGCCACAGCACCAAGGGCGGCGGGCCGAACAACTTCAACGAGATCCGCTTCGACGACAAGAAGGGCGCCGAGGAGATGTTCATCCAGGCCGAGAAGACGCAGACCGTCAGCGTGAAGGGGAGCCGCAGCCTGTCCGTGGGAGGGAGCGAGTCCATCTCGGTGGGGGGGACGCGCGACACCACGGTCACGCACAAGGACACGGTGAAGTTGCACGGCGAGCACTCCACGACAGTGGACAAAACGGCGAGCTACTTCTTCAAGGGCGGCCACATCCAGAACGTTTACGGCGCCGATCAAGAGATGTTCGTGGAGATGGGGAGGACCGACTACGTCACGAAGTTGCTCAGCATGGAGAGCGGCGACACGATCAAACTGACAGTCGGTGGCAGCGTCATCACCATCACCACCGATTCGATCGATCTGACGGCGGCGAAGGTCACCATCAACGGCAGCGCGAGCGTCGAGGTCGTCGGCGGCGTGATCAAGCTGAACAGCTGAGGGCCAACGTGGGCGAAGGCGAAGGCGAGGGCGGCGGAAAACCCGGCGAGTCAGGCTTCCAGGCACCGAAGCCGGGCGGCAGTGTCGGCGTCGAGAAGAAGTTCGGCAGCAAAGAGACGAGCGTCAGCACCAAGAAGCCGTCGGAGTCCAGCGAGTCCTCGGAGGGTGAAAAAGGGGGAGAAAAGGGGGGCGAAAAGAAGGAGGGGGCGAGCAAGAAGCTCACCCTCGGGCCCGCCTACAAGAAAGAGGTCAAAGGCGAGGTCTGGAGCAGCAAGAAGGAGGGGAGCGACGACAAGGCCTTCGTCACGGTCCTCGAAGGCAAGGCCTCGATCGAGGCGCTCTCCGCGTCCGTCGATCTGGGGAAGAAGAGCGCGAAGGTGACCGTGGTCGAAGCCTCGGCTGAGGTGACGGGGGTTCACGGAGAGGTCGACCTGGTCGACAAGATCAAGCACCTGCTGTTCGGAGAGGACAAGAAGCCCACCCCTCCGCCCACGCCCACCGTGCCGATGGCCGCGCGCGTGGGGGATCTCACCATGCACCTCGGTCCGCTGGCGCCAGGCCCCGGTAGCTCGAACGTGTTCATCGGCGGCAAGCCCGCCTGGCGGGTGGGACTGGACACGCACCTCTGTCCCGCGCCCGGTGTGCCGCATGGGGGCGGCCCCACGTCACCCGGGGCGCTGACGGTGCTCATCAACGGGGCGCCGGCGGCGCGCGCCACCGACTTCGTGGTCGAGCCCACCGGCGGCCCCGACGTGATCGCCATCGGTTTTCCCACCGTGATGATCGGGCCGGCCACGCCGCCCCCGCCTCCCACCCCGCCGCCACCGCCGTCGAGCGACGATCTCCCGTGGGTCAAGTTCGAATCGACCGCCTCCGGTGACGTCGTCAAGATCGAAGGAAAAGCCAACCTGGAAGCCGAGGGTGATCTCTCCAAGCGGTCGGGAAAGGCGGTGGCCGAGATAGGGGCGATGGCGGCGCTGCTGAAGGGGGAGCTGCCCCTGAAGATCCGTGTCCGCATCCCCTTCACGTCGTACTATGCCGGTCTGGGCGTCAAGGTGGAGGGGACGCTGATCAGCGCCGGCGCCTCCGCCAACGCGGAGGCCACCGTCAACGAGGGCAACACGCTGTTCAATGCCTCCGCTGGCGCGAAGGCGGGCGTGGGCCTGGGAGGCGTTGGTGCAAAAGTGAGCGTTGACGTCTCAAAGTAGGAACACGATGCCCGACTTGTCGCTGCAGATTCCCATGATGGCCCCTCGGGTGACCGCCACCCTCGAGCAGACGCACGTCACCGTGAAGGTCACGCCCAACAACCCCCTGTTCGCCTATCAGCTGACGGTTCCCAAGGGATGGGCGTTCTCGGAGCAGTTCGGACCGGTGCCGACGGCCCCCTTCGAGCCGCAGGGGATGGGATTCTTCGCCGTCTCCGCCGAGAGCGACGCGCCGGTCATCGCGGTCACGGTGACGTCGATCCCGTTCGAGGTTCCCATCGATACCTGGGCGCGCCTGGTGTTCGCCGCCGAAGGGTGGACGATCGTCTCCGCGAAGTGGTTTCCCGGCGCGATGGGCCCGTTCTTCGACGTGACGGGCACGCGCGTCCGCGCCGGTGTCGAAGAGGTCCGCCGCTCCTCGCTGCGCGTCGACGGCAGCCACCTGTTCTCCGTGAACTGCTTGTCAGGCCGCGCCCACTGGGATCAGGCGAAAGAGCTCTTCTGGGTGGCGCACGACACCTTCAAGCTGTCGAAGGGGACGGGCCTCACCCGCATGGAACCGTGGTTGTCGGCGCAGGGAGCGGACCCTGCATTCGAGGTGGCCTATCCCATCAGCTGGTCCGCCACGCCGGTCGAGGGGGCCCCCGAAGGCGTCGCCGCGGTGGACATCAAGCTCTTGAACGCTCGGCAGGACACGCTGCTCGCTTACGTGCAGGTCAAGGTCCAGCGGCTCGAGGAGAACGAGGCGATCCCACCGGTCGATCAGCTGGCGAGCAAGGCGCTGGGGAAGCTGTCAGGCGTGGGCTTCGCGGCCATGGGGGCGCCGGTCCCCCTCTCCGACGAGGACGATCCGCGCGCCGCGGCCGTGCCGGGCTGGCTGGGGGGCTTCCTCGCCAAGGGTCAGATGGGCTCGTCCGAGGTGACGGCGCGGATGGGCTTCGCGCAGCGGCCCGACCTCCTCGTGACGTGGTTGCTGCTCAGCCCCACGGTCCACGACGACACTCTGGTCGCGTTGCGAGCGCAGCGCGCCTTCGAGATGGCGCGCTCCGCGCTTCGCTTCGATTGACGAGGAGACGATTCGAATGTCCAACCTCACCGGAATTGCAGCGAGACGTCTCGCCATCCTCGGCGTGCTGGTCGCGCCGTGTTGTTCGAAAAGCGCCCCCACGCCTCCGCCACCGGCCGCGTCGGCGAACCCTGGCAAATCGAGCGCCGCGCTCGACGTCCCGCGGATGGCGCCTCATGTGCTGGCCACCCTGGAGCAGACGCACGTCAGGCGGAGATTCGTACCGGAGAGCGACGCCAGCCTTGGTTACGAGCTGCTGGTCCCGAAAGACTGGGCTTTCTCCAAGCCCTCCGGCTCCGCCGCCGCGGATGGCACCGTGGCGCTGGGCTCGGTCACCGGCCCACCGGCGATCGGCTCACCGACGATCGTGATCTCGGT
>DASYCK010000047.1:0-42882 GCA_036500205.1 Polyangia bacterium
GTTCTATTCCCGAAACCCGGATCGTATTTCCGGGTTGTTGAACTAGCTCTCCCGGGAAGAGCGGATCCCCCGGCGTGCAGTCCGACGTGGAGACCTCGGCGTTACCACTCGTGCCTCCGGTCGCGATCATCGTCGCGCCGCCGCGGGACGGGGTGGACGCGTCCGGGCACGAGGCGGCATTCCCGGCCGCTCCCCCCTCACCGCTGGGCGCCCCTCCATCAGCGTTCGACGGCGATGTTCGCCCCGAACACGCCGCCGAGGACACGGCAATGGACACGGCCACGATGAGCGTTCTGGTCCGCATCTTCATTCCGCAGTATGCACGACCGGCGCCACCTTCTCGCCACCCCCTGCGCACCGGCGCGGCGGGCCGAACGCCCGCGCTCACGCTCGCTGTCCGTCGACACGATCGCGACGAGAATGTCGTGTCTCGCACGCGGCGCTGGGCCACGAGCCGTTCGCGACCACGAAGCGGCACTATGCCCGAGCCGAGGGGATCGAAGGTGCGCGCGCGGCGCGCTTGCTCGACGCGCTCAACTCGCGCCGGGGAGATCGTGCGGACCGAAGGGTCGTCCGCGGCCCCATGAAACACGCGGTCCGCAAAAGGCCCGCAAAGAGCCGAGTGCGATTAGCCACCGGAAGGGGCTCCCAGGGGGCACGGAGGGGACCCCGCTGGTTAACGTAATCACCCAGACTCGGACATTGACGCAGACGGACAAGACGTCTTGAACGTCCTGCCCCCAGTCGGCCGGGCACTGACGACGGATCCTCAATGCACAACGGCCGCGGACGGGATCTGCTTGTGAAGGATCGTTCCGTGCTGCCCCACGGCCCAGAGATCGCCGGAGGTGGTCCCCGAGATGCCTGTCAGTGAGTAGGTCACGCCCGTTGCCGATTGAGACCAGGCGATCCCATCCCATTGAAAGGCACCAGGGTAGTCGCCCACGGTCCAAAGGGTCCCCGGCCCGTTGGTCCAGCCCGAGAGGACGCTCCCTTGAAAGGGGAGATTGGGCGGCAGCAGGTCCCATTGGCCGCCGTCGAGTTGGCGCAGGGTAGCCCCGTCGGGTCCTCGGGCGGCGGACCTTGGTCCGAGAAGATAGGCTTCGCCGGTGGGCGCGCCGAAAACGCCACGCCACATCTCGGCCCAGGTTCCTTCGCTCAATGCGGTCACGGGTGACCACGCGTTGCCATCCCAATGGAGCACGGCATCGGCCTGGGTCGTGACCTCCCACAGATCGCTGGGGCCCGTTCCCCATAGTGAAAGGATGTCGTCAGTCGTTCCCGAGGGGACGACGGTCCACCCTTGGCCGAGGTGATAGTGGAGAAGCGTTCCGCCCGTCCCTCCGACGTAGACCTCGTCGACGCCAAAGCCCCATACGGTATTGAAGTCAGGACGGTCGGGCGTGGGGAGAACCCAAGCCGTGGTGTCGAAAGGCGCCTGGTGAGCTCGTGAGACAATCGCGCCATTCGTTCCCACGGCCCAGACGTTGCTGTCTTGGTTCGTCCACAGGCCACGGTAATCGGCGGTGGATCCCGACGGAACCTGCGACCAGGAAGTTCCGTCCCAGGACAACATGGTGCCAGCAGCGCCCACGGCCCACGCCGCGTTCGCTCCCAGGGCCGAGACGGCCGTCAAATCCGCGGTGACGGCTGGCGGCTGTGTCGCCAGCCACGTGCCTGAAGCCCAGTGAATCGCCGCCGCGTCGTCACCCACTGCCCAGAGCTCTCCTTCGTTCATCCACAGGGCGCGCAACGTGCTGCTGGTCTTCGGCGCCGAGACGTACCAACCGGTGGCCGTTCGATGAAGTAGGGCCCCATTGTCGCCAGCGATCCAGATGTCGTCGGGGCCCGTGCCCCCGATCGCCTTCAAATTCTCCGTTGTGGGAACATCGACCACCGTCCACTCCTTGCCTTGAAAGTGCAGGACCACCCCGCTGGCGCCCACGGCCCACACGTCATCCGCGGCGGCTCCCCAGATGCCCGCCAGGTCGGCGAGCGTGGGCGTTCCCCCCGCGGCGTCTTGCATCTGGGTCCAGGTGTCGCCATCGCCGTGGAAGATCGCGCCCGCGTCGCCCACGACCCACAGGTCATGGGCGCTGCTTCCCCAGACACCGCTCAGGTTGGCGGCAATTTGGAGAAGTGGCTGTTCGACGGGCTCGTAGCTGGACGGGCTCTGGTGGTAGGACCGGATTGCCCAGATCGCTCCATCCCAATGGGCGATGGCGCCCAGATCTCCCACCGCCCAGACATCATCGGGACCGCTGCCCCAAAGAGCGTTGAAGGAGAAGGGGCCAGCTCCGGTGAAGGCGGTGAAGGGCACCGCCGACCATTGATCGCCGTCCCAATGGAAAAAACTGAAGAGCGAGCCAGCCGCCCAGACGTCTGACGAGGAGGTCCCCCAGATGGCCCGCAGATCGCCTTGGACGTCATCGACGCGAGGAAACGCGGTCCAATGAGCGCCGTCGAAATGGAGGAGAGGCTCTTGGAACAAGGCGCTCTCCGGCTCGGCTGCCGCCATCCAGATGTCATTGGGGGCCGCCGCCCAAAGCGACGGATAGTTGGGCGTGGCGCCGCACCATCCGTCAGAGGTGCAATAGGTCGGCAACGCGACGTTGGCGTTGGCCTGGGAGCTTGGGGCGGCGTCGGGTGGCGGGCCGGCGTCTCCGTCGAGCTGGTCGTCGGCGTCGATCGCGGCGCCTCCCACCTCGACCGCGGCGTCGGTCATGGCGGGGAGAGCGCGGATGGGATCGGCGTATTTCGTGCCGCACGCACAGAGCATCACGGCGGTGAAGGTCGTCAGAATTCGGCTGCGCGTTGATTCCATGGAAGTCTCAATGGCTTTGTCTGGCCAGCACGGCTCACCAAACGACGGCTTTCAAAAGCTCGCCTCGGCGCCGAGATCGAATGCCAAGAAGGCTCGCCCCCACGTGGCCACCGACTGATCGACAAAGCGAACGGTGACGGACGGCAGCCCCTCGCCCATGGTCGCCGCCGCTCGTAGACGCACCCGGGGGCCGAGCCAGCGGCCCGCGTCCAGGCTGACGAGCGCGAGTCGGGTGCTCGTGTCGTCGCGTCGGCCCAGCCAGGACGGATCCGCCGCGCCGTCGGTGCGCAACCAGACCAGGCCGAGCCCCGCGCTGAGCCCACCTTCCCAAGCGGAGCCCGACGAGAGGCCGCCGATGCCCAAGCGCCCCTCCAGCGCGGCGATGACGGGGCTCACCGTGGCGCGGCCTTGCTGGCGGCTCACGGTGGGATCCACGAACGGCAAAACGAAGCGCGCCCCCACCCCGAAATGCGGCAGCAAGTTGTAGCGGGCATGCAACGTGCTGGCGAACCCGGTGGTCGTTCCGCTGCGTGGCCAAAGCAGCGTGCCATCGACCCCGAGCGCATACCGAGACGCGACGGGGACCGACGCGCGCGTCTGGGGCGACGCGGTCCGAACAATGACTGGCTCACTCACCGAGGCAGCTCCGTTCGGCGCGGGGGGCTCGCCGTGATCGGACGACGCAAGAGTGAGGCCAGCGGGGGAGGGAGGTGGCAAGGGCGAGGCAAGCGGGACCGGCGCCTGCGTGAACACGGCCGCGGAAGAGGGAGACGCAAGCAACGCCCGTAGATCCTCGGCGGCGCGAACCGGCAATGTCATGTCGTCCGCGCTGCTGCCTTCGACCGAGTCGCGCGCGCGCAAGGCATTGCCCCGCGTCTCGCGCAGGAAGATTTCGATCCGGGCGGGGGTCATCTGGAGGCGCAGAATCGCCAGGACGCCGTCGCCGCTCGCCCCGGACGACGGGTCACAGACCAGTGGTTCGCTCGGGCTCGACGTGCACGAGGAAGCACTGGTCGTCGCAAATCCTCGGGCCGTGAGCTCTGCGCGCAGGCGCCGCGCCAGGAGCCCATCGGTCGCTCCCGTGAGCAGCAGAACGGGCTTGTCTTCAGACGGCGGCGGTGTCGCTGCAGACGCGAGGGCGGCCCGGGAGACGCCGAGCGCCAGGCTCAGCATCAAGGCCGAGCCGACGCGGCGGCTGCTGCCGCCGCCGCCACGGTCCCCGCTCATGGCAACGCCAGCGATCGCGCGAGAGCCGCGTGGGGTCCGGCAGGAAAGCGCACCAGATAGTCGGCGGCCCTCTGGCGCGCGTTGGGGCTCGCCAGGGCGCGCTCGATCTCCAACAGGCGCCCGAGCGCTTGCTGGACCAGCTCTCCCACAGGGCGTTCCGCGAGGTAGTCCATGAAGTGCAGGCGTGCCACCGCCAAGGTCCCTCCTTGATCGAAGGCCACCTGCCCTAGGTGAAACGCCGCCAAGGCGGCCGCATCGCTGCCCGGAAAGCGACGTCGGATGGCCTCGTAGATCCGCACGGCCACGGCGCGCTGGCTCCGCGCCCGCGCGCCCGCGCCGAGCTCGAACAGGGCGTCCGCCGAGGCACTTTCACAGAGCGCCGCCAATCGCCCCGGGTCATCGAGCGCGGCGGTCGCGCGAATTCTCGCCGGCCCCCTGGGACGCGAGGCGGCCGTCGGCGCGTGGGCGGTCGCTTCGGATGAGACCACCCGCGGCGCGGCAGGCAGCGGTGATGGCACGCTCGCGGTCGGTCCCACCATGGCCACCGCCGTCGGGCACCGCAATTCCAATACGTCGCCCGCCGCCGCCTCGCGTGGCGCGGATAGACACCGGCTCGTCAGCAGGACCGCGCCTTCGTACATGCGCAGATGGAACGACTCGCGCTGGGCGTCCCAACTGGTCGCGAACCGCGTGCCCTTGACGTGAACGTCGAAGGGCCCCACCGCGAACACCCACGCTCCCCGCGGACGCGGAATCACCGTCGCCTGAACCTCTCCCCGCTGCAGCACCACGTGAGCGCCCCGCGGCTCCAACCCCACCACCAAGGCGCTGCTGTTCTTCCCCAGCATCAGCTCGGTGCCGTCCGTGAAATGAAGCGGCAATGTCCCCGAAGACGGCGCCTCCAGACGCGCGCCAATGACCCCTTTTTCACGGGCCAGCCCGACCTCGAACGCGAGAGGGCGTGGCTCCCTGACTCCCAGCCACGAAAGCCACGCCGCCAACGCCATCCCGCCCGCCGCCACGCATCGCCAGGCATTGCGGCGGGTGCGCGCCCGCGTCTTGCGCGCGAGTCTGGCGGCGTCGAGCCCGGCTGCCAGCCGCGCCGGAGATCGCTGCGCGCCTTCGGCGAGCTCGGACGCCTGAGCCCGCGCGACGAGATCAGCCACACGATGGAAGTCGTTCATCGCCAACGCTCGCTCTCTCCCAGCCACGCCTCCAGCTCCGGGCGTCGGCGCGCGTGCATGCGAAACATCGTCTCCGCGGCCTCGAGTCTCCGTTTGATGGTGGCCAGGGAGACCTGGCAAGCGCGGGCCACGTCCTGGAGATCCATGCCTTCCAGGTGGCGTAGCGCGAACGCCGTACGCAGGTCGACCCGCATGCGGCCCAGAACCGCGTAGACGGCTCTCACCGCTTGCCGCGCGTCGAGATCAGCCGCCACATCAGCGTCGGTCAGCGCCGGTCCCAGCTCGGGCTCGGGGAGGTCCTCGGCGGCAAAGAACAGCAGCCAGCGCCGGCGCGCCCGCTTGCGCAACATCTCACGGGCCACGTTGACGGCGAAGCTGGTGAACCAACTCCGTAACTCGACGCCAGCGCGCAGCCCGTCGAGACGATCGAGGGCCCGCAAGAAGACCTCCTGGCAGAGATCGTCGACCTCGGCCGCCGTCCCGAGAATGCGCAGCAGCACCCGTCGCACCACCGGGGTGAAGCGGGAGAGGGCGGCGCGCTCCGCCCAGGCGCGCCTCGCCCGCAGCGCATCCACCAAAAGCTCCTCCTCGGCCGAGGGATCGGCCGTGGCGTTGGTGGGCGGAGCCACGAGACGAGGGGGAGGTAGCATCACGCGAAGCAGTTCTCTTCATGGCCGCCCGCCGCCGAAACGGCTCACTCATTTTTTGCGGCGGCGAAACCCTACCCTAATGTCATGCGGTGCTGCCGCTGGACTGCGCGTGCGCCAGCCGGAAGCAGGCCTATCCTTGGCGACATGAGCATCATCGAGTCGCTGAAGAAGGCGCTGGATCCCGAGCAGGCGCGCCGGGAGGACGAAGAGCGCCTGGTGGTGCGCAACCTGCCCCAGCGCGAGAACCAGGGCCCGCCGGCAGCGACTTACGTGTGCCGCGTTTGCGGACACGAGGGTAAGGACAAAGTCTTCTGTCCCGTTTGTTTGGCGGAGACGATGCGGAAGCAAGACTGATCTCTCCCTCCGGACGGGACTACGACTACCAGCCGGGCGGCGCGGATCGAGAGCGAGCCCGTGCCCGCGCCGGTTCAATGACAGAGTAGGGCTCAGCGCAGATAGCTTTGCGCGAGCCGGCGAGGCCGGCAAGCCAGGTTGCCCGCCGGGAAAATCGGTGAGTATTCTCCACCACCGGAGGTGGGGCATGGCAAAGCGAAGCGGGTCCGAGGGTTCGACGGCGTGGTTCAAGCTGGGCAAGAAGCCGGCACGCCGAGGCGCGGTGAAGTTGAAGTTGGCCACCTATCTGGTCAAGCCGGAGCTCCCGACGCCGCCGAAGGTGTTCGGACACCAGAAGCTGGTCGGCGTTGGCTGGCAGATGCTGGGCAACGACAAGTACGGCGATTGCGTGTGGGCGGGCGCCGCGCACGAGACGATGTTGTGGAACAAGGAAGCCGGCGCCGCCGTCACCTTCGATCCGAACAGCGTGCTGTCGGATTATGCGCGCGTCACCGGCTTCAAGCCGAGCGATCCGTCGACCGACAACGGCACCGACATGCAAGTCGCGGCGTCGTACCGACGCAAGACGGGCGTCGTCGACAGCGGCGGCCAGCGGCACAAGGTGGCTGCGTACCTGGCCTTGAAGCCGGGTGACGTCGATCAGCTCGCGCTGGCGATCTACTTGTTTGGCGCCGCTGGTGTCGGCATCAAGTTCCCCGACACGGCGATGCAACAGTTCAACGCGGGCAAGCCGTGGGCCGTGGTCAAGGGTTCGAAGATCGAGGGCGGCCACTACATCCCCGCCGTCGGGCGCGACAAGAGCGGCAACATCATCATCGTGACGTGGGGCAAGCTGCAATTGATGACGCCGGCCTTCTACGAGACGTACTGCGACGAGGTCGTCATCTACGTCTCCACCGAGGCGCTGAAGGGCGGCAAGTCCCCCGAGGGCTTCAACGTGGCCCAGTTGACGGCCGACCTGAAGGCCGTCGGGTAGGCGCCCGCGTGAAGCCCGGCGAGTAAGACGTTCTCGGACGGTTGGCGCACCGAGGAAGCGGTCCTTGAATGCCCTGTGCGCGCGGACGCTGGCGGGTTTGTCCCTTGGAGTTTCATGCGTGCGAGATCACTGACCGCGGTTTGCCTTTTGGGGGCTGGGGTGTAGTCACCCGGCGCCATGGCGTCCTCGCGGCGCCGCGCCGGAGCCCGCCGGCGATGTGGCCGCCAAGCTCGCCCCTTGCCCGCCGGGGATTTTCGGCCGCTCGGTCCGGGATGTGCGCGCGCAACAGTGGCCGCACGGCACCTGCTTCGCCGTGCAGGGGCGGCTGACCGCGGCGGTCGCGACGGGGGCGATCTGCAACCTGCGGTCGCTCGCGTCGGGCGCCGATGCGGCGCCTGCGTCGCAACCTTCGCGCTGCGCGCGTGGATGGTTTTTACGAACACCGCCGAGAACATCACCACCCGAACCGGGAACGGAACTGCTGTCACGGTCGGTCGCTCTTATCGAAGGATGAGTTCGCGGGCAGAGAGCGCTGCAAAAACAAGCGATCCATCCAGGTATTCGCGGACGATCTTCCTCATCGCCCCCCGCCGAGCCCGTGCAGGTAACCACCGGCGAGCGATCGTCGAGCGTCGCGCGGTCCAGGTAAACGGAATGGGCGGGGCAACCAGGGCACGAAGGCGCCTGTGGTCTGATGACTCGGACTGTTGACCATCAGTCCGTGCCGGCGTCGGGCGCGGCGAAAATGTCGCTCGTGTCGGCGTCGGTCCTGAACTGCGGGCCACAACAGTTGTCGCCGGTGCGCTGGATCGGGACATCCAGGCTGACCTGCCGACCATCGACGGCGGTGGCGACCAGGTGGCAAGTGCCCGCCGCCGTCAGCTTGATGAGGAACGTGGTGCAGCCTCCGCTCATCATCTCGCCGCCCTGGCAGGTGGGCGGTTCACAGCCGTCACCCGTGATCGAAAGCGCGGCAATGGGGACGTGGGCGCTCACCCCGAACTGGTTGAACGCGCCCCCACAGTCGCAGCACCCGCTGGTGAGTCCCGGGAAGACGAGCGCCAGGGCCGCGAGAAGAAACCCGAACATCCCTTGGCTCGAACGCATCTCCCATGTCCCAGGCACGTCCCGTGCCATGCCGGGAGGGCCGCGGCACTACCGACGAATGGGGAGCGTGCCCGGCAGTGGCGCGACCGGGTAGGGGCAAGAATGTCGGGCTAACCCGCAGGAAAGTCGCCCTGGCCAACGACCGGCGCGCTGGCCCTGGGGCCCTCGCCTGGCGACGAGAAGGAATGGGCCGTATCGCCGCCGGTGTGACACTGGTCGCAATCCACGCCGGCTTCGTGGTGACCGCTGCGTTGATCGAGAGATGTTTGGCCCTCGCTCTCCGACTCCACGAGGACGCGGCGAGCCTGGGTCGGACCTATTTCACGGCATTTTCGCCGAGGCGAATCTTGCCGGTGTCGAGAAGATTACTAACTTGCAGGGAATGTGGTTGGCATTGGGCGCCGTCCTAGTCGTCGTGTGGGGCGTCTCGCTTTTCGTATTCAGGGTCGCCCCGTGGGCGGCTCATTTGGTCATTCCGGGAGCCGTCGTCGCAGCGGTCCACGTTTACCCAACGCTGCGTTTGTCCAGCGATTCCTAACTGTGGGCAGCGGAACTCTCGCGACCGAGAACCTTCATGGGGGCGCTGTTTCCGGCTTGGAGCGACACGGCGTTTCGCCTGGGCCTGTGTCTGCTGACGGGCGGGGCTGTCACCGGGGTGACCTTCCCGATGATTTACGCGCGTACACCGTACAACCAGGGCCGAGACAACCCCGTCGTTCAACCGGTGGCCTTCGACCACCGCCATCACGTGAAGGACGATGGGATCGATTGTCGCTATTGCCACGGCGAAGCGGAGACCGCGCCTGACGCCGGAATGCCGGCAACAGAAGTATGCATGGGCTGTCACGCTCAGATCTGGGAACGCTCTTCGCTGCTCGAACCGGTGCGTGCCAGCTACTTCACGGGACAGCCGGTGCGCTGGCGCCGGGTCCACGATCTGCCTGACTTCGTGTACTTCGACCACTCCGTGCACGTGCAGGGTGGCGTCGGCTGCGTCACGTGCCATGGCCGCGTCGATCAGATGGCGATGGTCTATCAGACGGCGCCCTTGACGATGGGATGGTGCCTCGACTGTCACCGCGATCCGCAGCCGCACCGCCGGCCCCTCGCCGAGGTGACGTCGATGACCTGGTCCGGGGGCGGAGCGCCTCCACCCATCATCGCGCACGCCCGGCCCGGCCGCGCGGTAAACAGCCTGACGACCTGCACGACCTGCCATCGCTAGCCAGGGGTGAGACGCCATGCCAACCGTCCCATCCAAGCGCGGCCACTGGAGAAGTCTGACGGAGTTGCGCGACCCGCTGCACCTCGGCGACGACGCGACGCCTGAGTTCCCCGAAGGAGCCGACCGGCCCGCCAGCGACGTCTCGCGACGGCAGTTCGGGAGGCTTCTCGGGGCCAGTGTCGCGCTCGCCACCGGCGCCGGCTGCTCGGGCGGCAAACCAAAGAAGATTCTGCCTTACGTGCGCCAACCACCGACCGTGAAGTCGGGCGTCGCCACGACCTACGCCACGTCGATGCTCCTCGATGGCTACGCGACCGGGCTGCTGGTGGAGAGCCACGAAGGTCGTCCCACGAAGGTGGAAGGCAATCCCGAGCACCCGGCGAGCCTGGGCGCGGCGGGGGTGTTCGAACAGGCCCATGTCCTGCAACTCTACGATCCGGACCGAGCCAGTCATCCGCGCCGCGATACCCTCCCCGTTGGCTGGCGGCAGGTCATCGATCGTCTGGGGGCCGCCCGCGCCGATCACGGCGCCGCTCTCAGGTTGCTCATCGAACCGACGAGCTCACCGCTCGTGCACCGGTTGGTGAACGACGCGCGCAAGCGCTTGCCGGAGATGCGCGTCACTTTTCACGCGCCCTGCGGGCAGCGCGCGCCGCTGGATGGAGCGCACCTGGCGTTTGGACACGCGCTGGCGCCGCAGTTCGATCTTCGTCGGGCCCAGGCCATCGTGTCGCTGGACGCCGATCTGCTGGGGACGATGCCGTTCCGGCTTCGCCATGCCCGCCACTTCGCCGACCGCCGGCGGGAAGGAACTCGCCTGTACGTCGTGGAGGCGATGCTGAGTATCACGGGCACGATGGCCGACAACCGCCTGCGTCGCCGTGGTCAGGACCTGCCTCGCTTGGCGGCAGCGCTAGCGCTGGCGCTGGGTGAGCTTCCGGCGAACCTGGCGGCGGCCTGCGCCCATGCGGCGGTGGGGGGCGATGAGCCTGACAAGACATGGGCTCAGGCGGTGGCGGCGGACCTGCGAGGACGGCCCCGCGGAACGACGTTGATCGTCGTCGGCGAGCGCCAGCCCGCGGCCCTTCATGCGCTCGGCTATGCGCTGAACGAAAGACTGGGCAACATCGGAGACGCCACGACGGCGTCGGCGGCGCCGCTCGTCTTCACCGCGACGGCGATCCCCGAACCTCGCCTCGACGGGGCGGAGCAAGACCTCGCCGCCTTGGCCGCCGACGTGCGCTCCGGCGGCGTCGATACCTTGATCACCATCGGAGGAAACCCCGTCTACGACGCCCCGGTCGATCTGGACTGGGCCGAGGTGCTCCACCTGGTGCCCGACAGCGTGTACGCCGGCCTTTACGAGAACGAGACCGCCCGGGCCAGTCGCTGGTTCATGCCTGTTTCCCACGGCCTGGAGTCCTGGGGGGACGGCCGCGCCTACGATGGCACGCTCTCCCTCCAGCAGCCGCTGATTCGTCCCCTGCATTCGTCGCGCTCCGTTCCGGAGTTGCTAGCGGCGCTGGGCGGGATTCGCCAGCCCGACGGCCTGACCCTTCTTCGTGCGTCGTGGCCCGCGAACCTCGACTGGGAGACGGCGCTGGGGCGCGGATTCGTCGCGTCGACGGCCGAACACCCGGCGCAGGCTCGATTGGACGCAAACGCCATCGCGCTCGCCACGGAGGGGCTCGCCCGACCGGCGGGCGCGGGGGAGGGGGCCGCCGCGCTCGAGATCGGTTTCTACCTCTCGCCGACCGTTCATGACGGGTGCTTCGCCAACAACGCCTGGTTGCAGGAGTTGCCCACGCCCGTCGGCAAGCTGACCTGGGACAACGCTGCCCTGCTGGCGCCGGCGACGGCGCAGCAGCTGGGCGTCGGCGACGGCGATCGCCTCCAGGTGATGGCGTCGGGGCGCTCGATCGAGGTCCCGGCCCTGATCATTCCCGGACACGCGGCCGACAGCCTCTCGCTGTGGCTCGGCTACGGACGGGAGGGCGCCGAGCGGCTGGCGAGCGGGGTGGGCGCCAGCGCTTATCGCTTGCGCACGGGGGGCGCGCCCTGGTTCACCGCCGGCAAGGCCGTGAAGATCGCGGGCCGCCACGAGCTGGCGCTGACCCAGAAGCACTGGACCGTACAGGGACGCCCCATCGCGCTGGCCACCACGCGCATGGCGTGGCGGCGCGATCAGACGCTCACCGAGGCGCACAAGGGGACGGAGGCATCGTTCTTCGGACCACCGAAGCGGACGCCGGCGCTCCGGCTGGCCGATCCCGATGCTGGCCCCCAGTGGGCCATGTCGATCGATACCTCCGTCTGTATCGGCTGCAATGCCTGCATGGTCGCCTGTCAGGCCGAGAACAACGTGCTCGTCGTCGGCAAGGCGGGCGTGCTGGTCAGCCGTGAGATGCACTGGCTGCGCATCGACACCTACTTTCAAGGGCCGGCCGGGGACCCCACGGTCGTCCACCAGCCCATGCTCTGCCAGCACTGCGAGCACGCGCCGTGCGAGTACGTGTGTCCCGTGAACGCCACCGTTCACAGCCCCGACGGCCTGAACGAGATGGTCTACAACCGTTGCGTCGGCACGCGCTTCTGTTCCAACAACTGCCCCTACAAGGTGCGGCGCTTCAACTGGTTCGACTGGTCCGAGCGTCAGGGCGCGAATCAGGGCGTCGTCAAGCTGCAGCGGAACCCCGACGTAACCGTGCGGGAGCGGGGCGTGATGGAGAAGTGCAGCTACTGCGTGCAGCGGATCAGACGGGCCGAAATCACCGCGCGCAAGCAGCAGCGGGAGATCGCGCGCGACGAGGTGGTCACCGCGTGCCAGCAGGCGTGCCCGACGCGGGCCATCGTGTTCGGCTCGCTCAATGACGAGGCGAGCCGCGTGGGGGCGTTGCGGTTCGATCGTCGCAGCTATGAGGTCTTGCACGAGCTCGGGACACGGCCGCGGACCACCTATCTGCTCAGGCTGGACGATCCCAACCCGGAGCTGGCATGAGCGGCGCGACCGCCTCCGAGCCGGTGCTCATCGGCCAGCCGACCGATGCGGCGCTGGGGGAGCAGTTGCTGTCCCCGGTGTGGAGGCGCCTCCCGCGCGCCTTCTACGTGGTGATGGGGGTGGCCGGACTGCTGTCGGTGATGCTGCTGAGCCTGGTCACCTGGACCATCTGGACCGGCATCGGACTGTGGGGGAATAACATCCCCGTCGCCTGGGCGTTCGCGATCATCAACTTCGTGTGGTGGATCGGAATCGGGCACGCGGGCACGTTCATCTCCGCCATCCTGTTGCTGCTCGAACAGCGCTGGCGGACCTCGATCAACCGCTTCGCCGAGGCGATGACCTTGTTCGCGGTGGTGCAGGCGGGAATGTTCCCCCTGCTGCACCTCGGTCGCCCCTGGTTCTTTTACTGGCTGTTTCCCTATCCCGCCGTGATGAAGGTCTGGCCGAATTTCAAGAGCGCGCTTCCCTGGGACGCGGCCGCCGTGACCACGTACGCGACGGTGTCGTTGCTGTTCTGGTACCTGGGACTGGTGCCGGATCTGGCGGCGCTCCGCGACCGGGCGCCGGGAAAGGCGCGGCGGATCATCTACGGGCTGTTCGCCCTGGGCTGGCGGGGATCGGCACGGCACTTCCAGCACTATCGCATCGCTTATGGATTGCTGGCGGGCCTGGCGACGCCACTCGTGATCTCGGTG
The DNA here is from genome assembly GCA_036500205.1 of Polyangia bacterium. Classification (GTDB taxonomy): domain Bacteria; phylum Myxococcota_A; class Polyangia; order Fen-1088; family Fen-1088; genus DASYCK01. Next base: position 13,244 of record DASYCK010000047.1, read on the forward strand.
CACAGCATCGTCTCGGCCGACTTCGCCATCACCCAGCTTCCGGGGTGGCACTCGACTATCTTTCCACCGTACTTCGTGGCCGGCGCCATCTTCTCGGGCTTCGCCATGGTCCTGACGTTGATGATTCCGGTGCGAAAGCTCTACGGCATCACGAACGTGGTCACCATGAGACACGTCGAGAACGTCTGCAAGATGACGCTCGCCACGGGGTGGGTCGTCATTTATTCGTACGCGTGCGAGTTCTACCTGGCCTGGTACGGAGGGGAGGCCTCCGAGATGTACACGATGTTCCACGGCTGGACGACGGGACCGAACGCCTCGGTGTTCTGGCTCAGCATCGGCTGCAACATGGTGGTGCCGCAGCTGTTTTGGTCGCGCCGCGTGCGTGGCAACCTCTGGTTGGTCTGGGTGATGTCGCTGGCCATCAACGTCGGGATGTGGTCCGAGCGCTTCTCGATCATCGTGCTGTCGCTGCAACGGGACTACTTGCCGTCGTCGTGGCACGGGTACCGACCGACCCTGGTCGACTGGGGCATCTTGCTAGGGACCATCGGGCTGTTCACCTTCCTGTTCATGGTCTTCCTGCGCTTCGTGCCGTTCATTCCGGTGCAGGATATGAAGGAGCTGGCCGCCGAGCGGCGCGCGTCGCCCTCCGGGACGGCCGCCGATCGAGGGGAGGCCGCCTGATGCGAGCCGGCCTGCTGGCGGAGTTCGCCGACGCGGACGCGCTACTCGCGGCGATTCCACGCCTGGTCGAACAAGGCTACGTGGCGATCGACGCCTTCGGCCCCCGTCCCGTCGACGGGCTGGACGAGGCGCTGCGGTTGCCCCGGCCCCGTCAGAACTGGTTCGTCTTTCCCGTGGGACTGGGGATGGCCACGCTGGGGTTCGGCGTGCAGTGGTTCTGCAACGCTTGGAGCTATCCCTTGCACGTCGGCGGCCGGCCCGCGTTCGCGCTGCCCGCATTCATTCCCATCACGTTCGAGTCTGCGGTGCTGTTCTCCTCGTTCGCGGCGTTCTTCGGGCTGTTCTACGTCATCGGACTGCCGCGGCTTCACCATCCGCTGTTCGAGGTGGAGGGGTTCGAGCGGGCCTCGCACGACAGGTATTTCCTGGCCGTCGACGCCCGGGACCCGCGCTTCGACGTCGCGGCCACCGGACAGGCGCTGGGGGGCACGGGGCCGCTGCGGGTCGTTTCCTTCGGGAGAATCGGGTGAATCGAGCGGCGCACGGATGGGGGTGGCTGGCCCTGACGCTGCTGTCGACGAGCGGATGCGAGACGGGACTGCCAAGCCCCGATTTCGAACGCATGCTCGATCAGGAGAAGGTGCGGCCCTACCGGGTCGAGCCGTTGCTTCCCGGAGGCGCGGCGATGCAATCGCCGCCCGAGGGGAGCGTCCCGTACCAGTCGCCCGAAGTCCGGCGGGCACGAATCGATCATCCAGAAACGCTGCTCGGCACGGACAGCGCGGGAGCGGACCTGGCGGAGGTGCCGCTCCCCGTCAGCGCGGCGCTGCTCGCGCGCGGTAAGCAGTACTTCGAGATCCTGTGCGCGGCCTGCCACGGGCCGCAAGGCGACGGGGAATCGGAGGTGGCGCGCCACATGGACCAGCGCAAGCCGCCTTCTCTGGTCGACGCGCGGGTACGAGCGTTCGCGGCCGGGCGGATCTTCCGCGTCATCGGCGAGGGGTACGGGCTGATGCCCAGCTACGCCCGCGTGCTGGATCCCCCGGGCCGATGGGCGGTGGTCGAATATCTACGGGCGCTGCAACTCAGCCAGTCCGTCGCGCTGGCGTCGCTTCCCGCGGACCTGCGCGGCGAGGCCGAGGCGGCCTTGCGATGAGCGCCGTGGATGAAGCGGGGCTGGCGGGTCTCTCCATCGATCAGATGGTGAGCGCCAATGCCGTGCCTTTTCGCGGCGGGGACCGGTGGCTATGGGCAGGTATCGCCGGGGGGATGATCGGGACGGCCGGGCTCGTCGCCGGGCTTTGGGTCGACGTCACGCAGGTCTTCTTCTCCTGGCTCATCGCTTACACATGGGCGCTGACGATCGTGATTGGCATGGCGGCCTTCCTGATGGCCTGCCACACGATGGGGGCGACCTGGCCGACGGCGCTCCGCCGACTGGGCGAGGCCACCGTCGCCGCAATGCCGCTGCTGGCGCTGATGGTGATTCCGTTGCTGCTCGGATTGTCGCACCTCTACCCGTGGATGCACCCGGACGCCGTCACCGACCCTCACACGCGGGAGCTGCTCCGCCACAAGCTTCCGTTGATGAACCGGCCGTTCGTGGTGGGGCGGTCCGCCGCCTACGTCATCGTCTGGCTGGTCGTTTGCTCGGGGCTGCGGCGCCTCTCCCTGGCCATGGACGGACCGCAGGGGCGCGACCGCTCGGCGCGGCTGCAGGTTTTCTCCGCCGTGCTGCTTCCGGCGCTGGCCATCTCGGGCAGCTGGGCGGCGTTCGATTGGTTGATGTCGCTGTCGCCGGACTGGTACTCGACGATGTTCGGGCTCTACGTCCTGGCCGGTGGATTTCTGGGCGCGCTGGCGTTGCTGGTGATCCTGACGGTGGACGCGGAGATCGCGGGGCGCTTGCACGGCACGCGCCCGGCGCACCACTACGCGCTCGGCCGCCTGCTGCTGGCCTTCACCGTGTTCTGGGCCTATGTCGCCTACTTCCAGTTCTTTCTCATCTGGATCGCGGACAAGCCCATCGAGGCGCGGTGGTACCTGGATCGCGTCCACGGGGGCTACGCCTGGGTCAGCGGATTCCTGGTGTTCGGTCAATTTTTGATCCCGTTCTTTGCCCTGTTGCCGTACGCGATCAAGTGGCGCGGGCGCGGGCTCCGGGTCATCGCCTGGTGGCTGCTCTTTGCCCATTACGTCGACGTCCACTGGCTGATCGCTCCTGCCCGCGGCGCGTCGGCGCCCGTCGTCCACTGGCTGGACGCGGCTGCGCTGCTTTGCGTGGGCGGCTTCACGGTGGCGTTCGCGGTGTGGCGCCAGCGCGGTCATGCCCTCGCCGCCACGTCCGATCCCCGCTACGCGCGGGCTTTGCAATACCACTCGAAATGACGAACACCTCGCCACAGCGCCCCTCGCGGGCACACGAAGCTCCCGAGGGCGTGGCCACGCTGCGGGTGACGTTGGGCTTCGTGCTGACGTTCTGCCTGGGTGGCCTGCTGTCGGCGGGCGCGTACGTGCTGTTGTGCGCCCGACAAGAAAAGCTCCGTCCCTCGGGGCAATTCAGCGAGGCACAGTTGCCTTTGCGCGACCGCGTGTCCGAGGTCCTGCAGCAGCCTTACGAGGTGGCGCACCCGCGCCCGGACGCGAAACAGCGGGCCGCTGACTCGCTCGAGCACTTCGGTTGGGTCGACAGATCGCGGGGCCTCGTGCGGATTCCCGTGAGCCGGGCCATGGAGTTGATGGCGGCGCGCCACGCGACCTCACTCGGTCCGGGAAAGGCCGCGCCATGAACGTCACGTCGACCGGCGGCCGGTCTCTGTTGACGCTGCTGATCGGCGCCGCATCCGTGTTGGGGTGCGCCCGGCGTCCCGAGAGCCGCGAACCCCGACCGGCGCTGCGACCGCCCCCCGCCGTGGCGCAGGTCGATATCGAAGAGCACCTTGGCCGAAAGCTGCCCGCGAGCCTCACCTTCGTCGATCAGGACGGGCGCTCGGTGCGGATCGGGGACCTGTTCAGCGACGGTCGCCCCGTAGTCATGGTGCTGGCGTACTTTCGCTGTCCCATGCTCTGCGATCTGGTGCAGCAGGGCGTCGCCACCGCGCTGCGCGCCAGCAGCCTGCGCGGTGGTCGTGACGTTCGCATGGTCACGGTCAGCATCGATCCCCAGGATACGCTGGGCAACGCTAGGCTCCGCCGGACCGGCTTGCTGCAGGCTATGGGCGTGGCCGGCGGCGCGCCGAGCGATCCGTGGCGGGTGCTGATCGGCGCCGAACCAGAGATCCGCGCGCTGGCGGACACGCTCGGGTTTCGGTTTGCCTACGATCCCGGCAGCCGGCAATACGCGCATCCTGCCTGTGCCTTCGTGCTGACGCCGGACGGGCGCGTATCCCGTTACCTCTACGGCACGACCTTCCGGCCCTTCGACATGCGCCTTGCCGTTGTGGAAGCGGGGCAGGACAGGGTGGGCACCATCGTCGATCGGGTTTTGCTGACGTGCTTCCGATACGATCCCAGCGCCCGCAAGTACGGGGTCTACGTCCTCGGTGTGATGCGAGGCGGGTCTTTGGTGGTGCTGTTGGCTTTTGGCGTGGCACTGGCGCTCATGGTCCGTCGCGGGCGGCGGCGCGCGGGGTGGCCGAGCAAGGGGCCGCCATGAATCAGCTGCTCCGCAAGCTCCTGCTCCTGCCGCCTCAGGCTTCCTCGACGGCGGCGGGGATCGATGCGCTTCACTACTTCGTGATCCTCACCACCCTGCTCGGGGCGGCGCTCATCACCGCGGTGGCGATCTACTTCGTCGTCAAGTACCGGGCGCGTGGCCCGGAGGCCGACCTGCCGCGCGACACGCCCGCACCGCGTCCGCCGGTGTGGTTCGAGGGGGTGGTCGTCGGCGGCCTGTTCACCCTGTTCATCGTGTGGTGGATCATCGGCTTCTCGCAGTACATCCAGGCGCGGGTCGCCCCGCCCGGCACTCTCGACGTCTACGTCACCGCCAAGCAATGGATGTGGAAGTTCGCCTACCCGGACGGCCACAGCAGCTTGGGTACCCTGTTCGTTCCCGAGGGCCGGCCGGTCAAGCTGATCATGACCTCGCGCGACGTGATCCACAGCTTTTACGTGCCCGACTTTCGCGCCAAACAGGACGTCATTCCCGGTCGGTACACGACGGTGTGGTTCACGGCGACCATCCAGGGCGCGCACCAGATCCTGTGCGCCGAGTATTGCGGAACCGGTCACTCGACGATGCGGGGCCAGGTGATCGCCCTCGCACCGGACGACTACGCGCGCTGGCTGGAGGAAGGCCCGGCGCAAGAGGTGGCGATCCCATTGGACGAACCCGGGTCGCGCGCCGCGGGGAGCCCGCCGCGCGAGGCGCTGTCTATGGCGCGGATGGGCGAGCGGGTGGCCGCCGAGCGCGGCTGCCTGCGGTGTCACACCCTGGACGGCACGCCGCACATCGGGCCCACGTGGGCAGGGCTTTACGGATCGACGGTCCCGCTCGCCAGCGGTCACACGGTTATCGCCGACGAGCCCTATCTGACTGAGTCGATGATGGACCCTCTGGCCAAGGTGCGGCGTGGCTTCCCGGCGGTGATGCCGACCTACCAGGGGCTGCTTCCGGCGCCCGAAGCGGCGGCCGTGGTCGAGCTCATCAAATCCCTGCGTGAGGTGCCAGCGGCTCCGGCGGGGCAAGGGCCGGCACCGCCCCCGACTGGCCCCCTACCACCCGCGCCGGTGAAGCCATGACCACCATCGACTTGCCTGCGGGCCCCGCGCAGAACCTCCCCCGGGAGGAGTCGCCGGCAGGGTCGCCCAATGCGGCCGTGGACTATCTGCACGCATCGAGCGGCGTCCGGTCCTGGCTGACCACCACGGATCACAAGCGCATCGCCTTGATGTTCTACGTGGTGGTGCTGGTCATGTTCGTCGTCGGCGGCCTGTTCGCCCTCGCGATGCGGGTCGAGCTTCTGACCCCGCGACGGACGGTGATGGACGCCATGACTTACAATCGAATGTTCACGCTGCACGGCGTGACCATGGTGTGGATGTTCCTGATCCCGGCCATTCCGGCGGTGTTCGGGAACTTCATCTTGCCCATGCAGCTGGGGGCGCAGGATCTCGCGTTTCCCCGGTTGAACCTGGCCAGCTTCTACGTGTACGTCACGGGCCTCCTCATCACGCTGGGGGGCATGCTGGCGGGCGGGACCGACACGGGCTGGACGTTCTACACGCCGTACAGCGACAGCTCGCCCACGCGGCTGCTGCCCGTGGTGTCGGGTGTCTTCGTGCTGGGCATCTCCACGATCATGACGGGGATCAATTTCATCGCCACCACCCATATGCTCCGTGCCCCAGGCATGACCTGGCGCCGGGTGCCGCTGTTCACGTGGACCATCTACGGAACCAGCATCATCATGGTGCTGGCCACGCCCGTGCTGGGGCTGGCGCTGGCGCTGGTCGGTGTAGATCACGTCCTGCACCTCGGCATCTTCGATCCGGCCGTGGGCGGAGATCCGGTGCTGTTCCAGCACCTCTTCTGGTTCTACTCCCACCCCGCCGTGTACATCATGATCCTGCCGGCCATGGGGGTGATCAGCGAGGTAGTGCCAACCTTCGCCCGGCGCCAACCTTCATCGTACATGGCCATCGCCGTGTCGACGCTGGGGATCGCGCTGGTCGGCTTTCTCACCTGGGGCCACCACATGTTCGTGGCCGGAATCTCCGAACTGGACGCCGGCATATTCGGCGCACTGTCGATGTTCGTGGCGGTGTTCTCGGCCTTGAAGGTGTTCACGTGGGTGGCCACCCTCTACAAGGGGAAGATCAGGCTGGGGACGCCGCTGCTGTACTTCTTCGCGTTCTTGTTCTTGTTCGTATTCGGGGGCATGACGGGGGTGGCCGTCGCCACTCAATCCCTCGACATCCACTGGCACGACACCTACTTCGTGGTCGCCCACTTCCATTTCGTGATGGTGGGCGGTAGCGTGACGGCCTTCCTGGCGGCGGCGCACTATTGGTTTCCCAAGATGTTCGGCCGCAGGTACTCCGAGCGCGTCGGTGTGCTGTCCGCCACCGCGGTCTTCCTGGGATTCGTCTTCACGTTCTTTCCGCAGTTCCTGCTCGGGAACATGGGGATGCCCCGGCGCTACTACAGCTATCCCGAGCGGTTTCAGTGGCTGCACGTGCTATCGACCGGTGGTGCGTTCTTGCTGGCCGGCGCGATCGTGCTGGCGCTGGGCAACCTCCTGCTCTCGCTCCGCTGGGGCGCCAAGGTCGGTCCCAATCCCTGGGGCTCGCGCAGCTTCGAGTGGCTGACGGCCTCGCCTCCGCCCGAGAACAATTTCCCGATCGTTCCGCTGCTGGACTTCAGCCCGTACGATTACACCCAGTCCGAGGAGGAGGCTCATGCCCGCGCCTTCCCGCGCTGAGCAGTACTCCGGCTACCCTCGTCAGGAGGAGACGCTGCGGTTGGGGATGTGGATCTTCCTGGCCAGTGAAAGCTTGCTGTTCGCGGGCCTGTTTGCGCTGTACGCCGCTTACCGCGCCATGTACGCCGCGGACTTCGCCCAGGCCATCCGGCACAACACGCTGGTCTACGGCACCGTCAACACGTACGTCCTGCTGACGAGCAGCCTCACCGTGGCGCTGTCGGTGTGGGCCGTTCGCCGCGGAAGGCCTCGGGTCGCGGTGGCCCTGTTGCTGGCGACGGCGGCGTTGGGCGGCGCGTTCCTGGTCGTGAAGGGACTCGAGTACGCGGAGCACCTGCGCGAAGGCGCCTTGCCCGGTCCCTTCTATCATTGGGCCACGTTGCCCACCTTCGGCGCCAACCGGTTCTTCACGTTGTACTGGTTGATGACGGGGCTTCATGCCCTGCATGTGATGGCGGGGCTGGTCGTCGTGCTCTGGCTGGCAGGGCGCGCCCATCGCCGCCGCTACACGGCATCTCACCACACCACCCTGGAAATGGGCACGCTCTACTGGCACCTCGTCGATGTCATGTGGTTGTTCCTGTGGCCGATCCTGTACCTGGCCTGAGCAGAGGCGCGGTGGAGATGACATGATTGACGACACGACTCGTGACAGCCCCGCCGAAGACGGGCCCGCCGCCGTCTCGTTCACGACGTACGCGGGGACCTACTTAGCGCTGTTGCTGCTGGCGACCGGCTCGCTCCTGCTGTCCAGTCTGCACCTGGGGGGCCTGGCCGTGGCGCTGCCGATCGCGGGGTTGAAGGCGCTCCTGGTGCTGTGGTTCTTCATGCACCTGTCCACTCAAAGCGCCTCCAGCCGGCTGGCCGTCCTGGTCGCCGTCGTCTTGATCGGAGTGCTGGTGGTCTTGACGGCGCTGGACGTGAGGACACGCCACACCTTCCCGGCGCGCGCGGAGCCACCCCCGGCGTCGGGGTTCTACCGACGGAGCGCGCCCTGAAGCGGCGCGGCTGACCGGGTCTGCCACGTCGCGCTTCGGTCAGTGCGTCGTCCGAGAACGTCTCAGCGTTCGCGATGGCGAGCCGCACCTGATCCCAGATCCACGCCGGGTAGATCGCGGTGTCGCCGCCGGTGTCGATCTGGATGTCCCCGAAGCGGTACTGCGGGCCGAGCCGGACGTCCAGCTTCAGCGTGGCGAGCTGGGTGTGAAGGCCCACCATCGCGACGCCGTCGACGACGACCTGGGCGTACCCGTCGTTACGCAACAGCCGGGGGAGGAGGTCCTTCGCCGCTTTCTAGTTCTTCTCCTCGAAGATTCCCCCCACGGTCAGCAGCAGCTCGGCCGCCAGGGCCAAGCGCCGGGTGTCCGGAAGCTCCTCCAATCCCTTGATTTCCAGGCTCAAAACGCGGGTGGCAGGGCCCTTCCGCAGCTCGACCTGCAGGTCCACGCCCTGCGGCGGATGGGGCGTGGCAGCCTGAGCGCGCATCACCTCGGCCTGATGGTAACCATGGCACTCGTAAAGGCGTTTGATGCGCTCGAGATCGGTAGTCCACACCACCGGATCGAACCGCTGCTTCCGTGCGAACGGCCACCAGCCAGTCCGGACCACAGCGTCGTGATCGGCCAGACCAAGTCCATGACGACCACGTTGTGCCGCCGGCCCAGTAACTGTCGAGAGCGACGAGCACCGCACACAACACCGCCACGCCGATCGAGGCGGCGGCAACGGTCGAGAACCATGACGGAACGCTGGAGGCAGGCATCTCCGAACTCGCGCCTTGGCACACGACGTCTGGGCGCGCCGCCCAACTTGTGTCGTGCGCGAGGCCGGGCAACCGGGCCAGCCGCCGCCGCCCTCACCGCGATCCCGCGCCGCGCGATGGATCGGCGATCAGGTTCGATCCTTGGGGAGTTCGGGCAGGGCATAGCTGAAGACCAGCGTTCCCAGCCGCCGATCGTAACCCATGATCGGAACGACGATCCTGACCTCGTGTCCGGTCACGACGGATGCGGGGCTCTGGCCATCGAGCGCCACTTCGGGGAACGCTTTTTGGGCGAGACGACCCTGAAGCTTCTGGTCGCTCGCGTGGCTGATCACGCCGTCAGTTCCCACGAGGGCGACATCGGTCACGTGAGGCTCCTGAACCATTCTTCGTAAGTAGGTGTCGATCGCCGCGAGATCATCCTTCAGCAGAGCGCTGCGGAACGCCCAGCCCAGCGGTAGCGCGGTAAGCCTGAGCAACGCCGAGGCTTGTCCCGCCAGCGTGGCGGTCGTCGATCGCAGCAATTCGTCCTGTTGCGCGGACGCGCGCCGTTCCAACTGTCGGCGGGAGACCACCCCGCTGATCGATGCGACGATGACCGCCAGCGATAGCAGCACGACGACGACAGCGTGCAACGTCGGGTTCGCCTTCACCCAGCGCAGGCATCTGGTCGCCAGGGATGGTGGAACGGGAGTCGTCGATTCGGGCGGCGCGGAGGTCATTCGCACAATATAGGTCGTCTCGTCCCGGCGTCTGCCCGAATCGGGATTTCGTCGGTGGTTAACCGAACGCGTGGTGGTCCGAAACGAAGAGCGAGGGATCGGCCTGATCCCCCGCCCGCGTTCGCCGGGCCCTCGAGGTCCTATGACTTTGGCGCTACCATCCCCTCGAGGATGGTGTACTTGCTGGGCTTTTCGGCGGTTCCGTTCTCCTCCGCGGTGATCACCAATCGAAACCTCGCCAGCGGCGAGACCAGGGTGACGGACCCCTGCCTGTCCTTGTCGATGTTCAATTGACCCAGGTTGCGGACGCGCCCGCCATCGTCGGAGACGGACCAGACGACGAAGGTCGACAGGTCCGGCGCAAGGTCCGCAGGTCTGGGCAGATAGTCCACCGCGACGGTCAGTTTGGTATTTCCCTGGGCATCGGTCGATGTCTTCACCGTCCCCTTGGCGGCCGGTGTTCTCTCGGATGCCGTCAGAGGCAGTGTCGTGGAGGCGCAGCTCATTCCCAGCGCGCAGAAACCCGCGAGTGCGGCAAGCGACCAGCCGCCGTGCTTCAGCCTCCCCTTCGTTCCGAACGCTGCGGGCGTCATGGCGTCTTCTTCGCTTCCGCCTTGACCTTCTTCATGAAAGAGGCCTTCGGCTCTTGCTGACATACCTCGACCAGGGTGGGAACCATGCGATCCGTGGACTCGACGTCGAACACCGCATCCTCCGGCTTTCCCTTCTTGTTGAATCCCTCGGCCCAGTACACGACCTTCGGCCTCATCACCTCGTCGAGGGACAGGAATTCTTCGCACATCATCTTGCCGGGCTTGGTGGTCTTGGGAGCTGCTGTCCCTTCCCCGGCAGGCTTTCCGTCCTTGGCCATGGCGGTCCCGGTGGCCGTCACTGGCTTGGAGAGGCGATCCATCGCGGCGGGCTTTTCGGCGCCTGGCTTGTCGGCCCGTGCCGGGCCGGCCGCCATCACCACAGTTCCCAGGCCAATCACCAAACCAATCGTTACTTTGCTCATGGCTCCTCCTCCTCATGTTTCGTGGTCCAGACGAGCGCCCGCACTTCGCGAGTTCCGAACGGTGATGTAGGCGCTCCACATTGACGAGGACAGGGGGCCTTTCTCCGATTTCACGCCTGGGGCCGCACCAGCACCCGAAATCCACGACGGGCCATGCGGTTGGCCGCACAGAGGCCGTTCGGCCCGAAGCCAATCACCACCACCTCTGGATCGTTCATGTCGCTCGAAATCTAAGCAGGTTCCGGCCTTGGTGAGGCCTTGGTGAGCCGGATAATCTCAGCGACGAGGCGCTAGTTCGACATTGGTAACAAGTAGCGCCACACCACTTCGCCGCCGCTCTGGATATTTCGCGGAGGCTTTCCCGTGACGTGCTCTCGGCGCGGCCGGGGAGGGCGCGAACGGCACGGTGTTGCGCCTGGGTTTCGAGCAGCGCTTGCTGTGACTCACGGGCGATCTCCTTGTCGCGTCCGCGTGTGACAAGAAGCAGCGGCGTCGGCAATGAAGGGGCAATCGTGTCCGCGCACCTCAAGCGAGCGTCGACTGTCACGACGGCAGCGATCGTCGCCGGGGCGCTCTGCGGCCGCCATGAGCACGCCGGATGCCGCGGCTCCGAACCCCATGCACCCGATCGAACCGCCACAAAGCTCGGCCTGACGACGCGTCCAATCCACGCTCACGACGGTCCTTGCCGCAAGAAGGCCCGTGTCGAAACGGCTGAGGCCCTCTTTCGTTCCGAGCGAGGCGGGCAAGAGGAAGTCCATCAAGAGGGAGGCGAAGCCCGATCGCGGGAGGCGCCGGCGATGACCCCGGCGGGGGACTCCGAGCCGGGGTCTCCGCTGCTCGCGATCACAACGGTGCCGCGTCGGCTGGGGGCAACAGCAGCACGCCCTCGAGCGAGAACGGTCGCACATTGATTTCGACATGGAGCGCCCTGAGCTTTGGGCGGTCGTGAGCGAGCTCTGGTACTGCTTGAGCAACGGTTCGTCCCTTCGCCCGCGCACGACAACGACGCGAACGAAATTGCTGACCGGTGACCGCCTCTCGCCATTCCCGGAGGCTGACGCGCGCGTCGAGGCCCGCAGCGACCATCGAGATCCCACCTCAGTCGTCCTTCGACCAGCCTTGTACCTGCAGGAAGTCTCGCAGGCGCGGGTCGTCGCGGTCGAGCGGCGGCAGCCAAGGGCCCAGACGCGTGCGCAACCACCAATCGCCGGAGCCGCGCGGGGCGAACCGATACCGATAGAGATCTACGCGGATAAAGCGAGGCCGGCGGCCGCCGAAGGGATCGTAACCAATGAGGGCGAGCGTCGCCGGATCGGCGTCGAGCAGCTTGGATACGAGGTGGACCGCCCAAGGGTAGTCGCGTGGGCTGCCCATCGCGGCGAACCAAAGCAACCAGTCGAGCCGGTAGTGGTACGGGCTCATCCAGCAGGGTCGGCGCGCCGGATCCCCGGGCTGGCACTTGAACTGGTAGGCGAGCCACGTGGTCTCGGGCGTGAGGCGCGCGTCCTCTGTACCCTCAAAGACCAGCTGAAGGCGCTCGCGCCCGACGCTGCCGAAAGCGCCGTAAGTGTTGACGAGCGGGAGGCGCGTGAAGGAGGTGTTCATGACCTGCGCTCCTGACAGCAGGTTCAGCACGACCGGGACACTGAGCGCGACCAACAATGCGGTCGCGACTGCGACGACCATCCGTTGTGGCCGTGACGGTTGGGCCGCCTGCCGGGCCGCCGCCGCCCTCGCCACCAGCCACCGCGGCAGCAAGCGCCGCCACAGGCCGTCATCGAAGCAGGCGAGGAGCGGCACCAGCGTGAGCCAGTTCAAAAACGACAGGTTGCCGCTCGCGATCAAGACGAGCTGCAGGAGGGCCATGACCGCGCCCGCCGTGAGGCGCATCCGGCGCGTGCCGAAGATGAAGAAGGGGGCCACCAACTCGGCCAGGTAGTTGAAGAGCACGCCGCCGGCGTGAACACCGTGCGGCAACTGGTGGAAGAACCGCGACAGCGGGTTCGGGATCGGTTGGGTCTCGAAGTGAAAGTCGAGGCAGGTCAGATCGCGCCAGCAGGAATCGCCCCGCAGCTTGATGAGCCCCGCGCCCCACATGATCCGGACCGCCAGCCAGCGCAGCAGCCAGATGATGGCCGGGGGGGGAGGCCGGCGCGGGAACGTCCGCACGTCGAGGAGCGGGCAGAGGAAAATGCAGACGAAGCCTGTCTCGAACAGCTGCAGCTCCCACCCGAACGCGTAGAACGTCTGGCCGACGTTCGAGATCGAGATCTGCAGCGCGCAGAGGAGGGCCAGGGTGAGCGCGTTGGCGTAACCGGCGAGCAGGGCCAGCGCGAGCAGGACACCCACCCAGCCGGCCACCCTCAACGCGGTGTCGCCGGCGCCCAGCCAGAAGACAGATGGCAGCTCGACGAAGCCCGCCCAACGCGAACCGAGCTGGTGCGCGACCTCGTCGAGGAACGAGGTCGCCGGCAGGAGCCCGTGTGTGCCAATCAGAGCGGGTCCCTGGTTGACGAGGGTCAAGAACGCCATCAGGTAGACAAGCCCGAGCAGGCGCAGCAGCACGAACCGCCCCAGCCACTGCCCAGGCGCGTCGGGATCGTCGCGGGCGAAGCGCTCGCCAAACTGGGCCAGAGCCCGGGCGCCCGCTCGCAAGCCTTCGTGCCAGGACGCCGACAAGAATTCGCCCTCGGCTCGATTCTAGCTGGACGGCGCTGCCGAGTAGCAGGTGCGAGCCCTGAAGCGCGAGTTCCGCCCTGACCCGTGTCGACCCGGCTCGCTCAGAGCGTCGACAATGCCGGCGCGGAAAACAGGCTCGGTGTCCTTCTTCGTCGCCGAGGCCGTGAAGATGCGCGGCTGCTGGGCAGCGAAATGCTCGAGCGCGGTGCCGGCTTTGTTGGGAGTAACGACCAGCATGAGCTTCTTGCGCGCCAGTATGGCGCTACTGAACGTGGATAGCGTCACCATCGCGGCTCCTTTGGAAGTCGGTTTTGATTTAGGTGCTCTGCTCCCCGAGCGCAAGCTCGCCCGGGCGAGGCGCAGGGCCGTGATCAACGGCGGTCCAGCGCCTCGCCGACCGCGCCCGGTGCCAGATGGAGATGACCCGGAAGTTCTTGTTCCGGCAAGCTTTGGCGCCTTGGGAGGGCCGACCGAGGGGGGCGCCGTTTTGGACGCGATCGCTGTTGGTGCTGATGGTTGGAGAGGACCCGAACGACGGCGAGGTCCGCGACGTCTACTGGCGCGCGCGCGCGCACGGGGCTGGACACCCCGGCGCGGAGCGCGCTCGCGTCCCTGGCTCCGTTCGGAATCCTCGACGCCGGACGTGCGGGCGAGGTTCACCACCGGGAGGAGCAGCGGGCGCGCCAGCGCCTGCGCGCGATGATTGGATAGCGCGTGATGGATTCGTTACCGATCACACCGGGACAGTTCTTGCAGCTTTGGGCGTCGGCGGTGGTGGTCACGTTCGGCGTGGCAGCCCTGCTCCGGAGGGCGCACCGGCTCCCGTTCCGCCGTCCGAAGTTCCCAGACGCGGCCGAAGTGAACCGCTCGACCTCCTGCCGATCATGTATAACAATACGTCGGAAGTTATAAAGATATGCCAACGAAACGCATCAAGCCCCGAAGCTCATCGACATCCCGTGCGCCGAAGGCACGCGCACTAGGGGGGCTCGCACGTTCCCGGGATCTCGAGGCCAGGGGGACGACCCGGGTCGCCATCAGCCGACTCGTCCAGCAGGGGACGCTGCTGAGGTTCGGGCGCGGCATATACGCTCCCGCGGACTTCTCGCCGACGGAACATCACGGACTCGCCCTAGCGGCGGCGCAGGTCCCGACCGCGGTGGTCTGCCTGCTGTCGGCGCTTCAGTTTCACAGGCTGACGACCCAGGCGCCCTTCGAGGTGTGGCTGGCGGTGGGAGGCAAAGCGCGGAGGCCTAGGCTGGCCGACTTCCCAGTCCGGGTCATGCGGTTCAGCAGCCGCGCGCTCGCCGAGGGCGTCGAAGTCCATCAGATCGAGGGCGTTCCTGTTCGCGTCACCTCGGTCGCGCGCACGGTCGCCGATTGCTTCAAGTACCGGAACAAGATCGGCCTCGACGTGGCCCTCGAGGCGCTGAGGGAGTACCGGCGGTCGCGCCGCTCGATCGACGACCTCGTCCGTGCCGCCCGCATCGTCCGGGTCGAAAACGTGATGCGGCCCTATCTAGAGGCGGTTGTCGCGTGACCAGGGCCGAGCCGCGCGATCTGGCGGCGTCCGTGCGTAGTCGACTGCTGACCCTCGCGAAGACCCGCGGGGAAGACTTCACGTTCGTGCTCACGCGCTACGGTCTCGAGCGTCTCCTCTATCGTCTCGGGCGCTCTCCTCACGCCAAGGACTTCGTGCTTAAGGGCGCGATGCTTTTCCCCCTGTGGTCAGGGAATCCCCACCGGTCCACGATGGACCTCGACCTGTTGGGTTCGGAACGCCCGAGGTCGACCGGCTCGTGCGCGTATTTCGGGAGGTGGTGGCGATTCCGGTTTCCGACGGGATCGAGTTCTTGGTCGACACGGTCAAGGCTGCCCCCATCCGAGAGGACGCTGTCTACGACGGCGTCCGGGTGATTCTCGAGGCGCGCCTGGCTGCCGCGAGGATTCACCTCCAGGTCGACGTCGGTTTCGGTGATGCGGTCAGCCCGACTCCCCGCGAGGTCGCCTACCCGACGCTGCTGGATTCATCGGCTCCCGTGCTTCGTGCCTACCCCCGCGAAGCTGTCGTTGCGGAGAAGCTCCACGCGATGGTGGACCTCGGCCTGGCCAACAGTCGCATGAAGGACTTCTTCGACCTATGGTTTCTGGCCACGACCTTCTCCTTCGATGGGACGGCGCTCGCCGAATCCGTTCGATCCACGTTCGCGCGCCGTGAGACGACGATCCCGGAAGCGCCACCGCTCGCGCTGACCTCGGAGTTCTCCGAGGATTCGAAGAAGCGGGTCCAGTGGGCGGCATTCGTGAAGAAATCGCGCCTCGCCGATCCTTCGCTCGATCTCGCCGGTGTTGTCGTCGTTCTGTACAAGTTCCTGTGGCCCGTGCTGGTCGCCCTGAGCGAGGGCGGGAGCGTCGGGACGCTGTGGACGATTGGTGACGGTTGGCGCTGAACTGAGACGCTCAGGAGATTACCGCAACGCTGTCGCGGAAATCTTGCGATCAGTGCGATCCCAAGCCGGCCACGAAGGCAGCCAGGTCCCTCGGTCGAACTCGAATCGAATTCACGATCCGAACGTGCGGCAGCTCGCCGCGCTCGCACAGCCTGTATACGGTTGCCGCACAGACGCCGAGTTGCACGGCTACTTCGCCCGGCTGGAGCAGCCGGTCCCGGCCGCCGCGGAGGGCAGCGAGATCCGCGACCGTCGGCGTGGTCAGGCACGGGCGGACCGTACCTGGGTTGTCTCACGGCGTCGCCGACGACGCATCATCTCCGCCATTTGCGAAGCGTTCACACCGCCTGCGATGATGCCGTGATGGTTTGGGAGCAGGATGCCGGAGGTTCGAATCCTCTCGCCCCGACAGAGTTCGCTCGGGCACCTCGGCCTCGGAAAAGACCATCTCGGCGCCCCGCCGACTGGACTCCCCGCGTTCTACGGCCAAGTACAGGTCTGGTCCCTAGGGCAAGTTGGACGTTGGCCCGTTGGGTCTGAATGGAATCGGCCCTACCCGGGGAACGGGACCGGACGACGTTTCGCCTTCTGGCGGCGAATCCTCGGTCGGACTGCCTCCGTGCGCCGTGGGGATCGCGGACGGGTGGCGAGATCTTTCGACGTCATCGGCGCAATCGGAGGTGTCCAGGTAGCCCTTGAACGCGGATGCCGTGTACAGGAGGAGACCGGCGAATTCGATGACGGGGGGGATGTTCGCCAGTACGTTGTCATGTGGGCCGCGGGATCGGGTTTCGATGTACATCAGCGCGGTGAGATTGGCGGCGGCGGCGATCGTGTCGACGATAGGAGCCCCTCGGCTCGTCGTGCATTCGACTCTAGCGCCGGGCCGGTAGTTTCCAGGCGGCGGCTTGACGAGCACGAACGAACAGCCGCCCATCGTCAGCGCGGCGATGCCGGACAACATGCCGCGTGGCCTCACGTTCGGCCTCCGCCGACTTGGATTGTCACGGCGATCTTTCGTCAGTGGGGCGGGGGTGTCGACGTTGCTGCCGCGGAGTGAACGGCGCCGTCGGCCGCTGTCCGCAGCGTGGGGATGGGCCAGCGCTCGATCGTGTATTTCTGCCTGGAAGGCACGGCAGTTCCAGGCTGAGCCCCTCCAGGCGGGGGCAGCGCCGGCTGACTGCGGGCCATGAACAGCGTGGCCTGATCGCTGGCGATGGCACTCAACGACAGATTTCCAACGCGACCGAGGGTGAGGGACTCGACCGGTGGCGGCAGTGCGCTCGAGCGGGCCGAGATATGGCTGCGCTGATAGATCAGGACGCGCTTCACCAGCTCGCCGTCCTGGATGCCGTTGGCGACCAGCGCCACCTTGGTTGCATCCTTGGACCAGCCCATCTGCTCGAAGGTTCGGCCAAAGGTCTTGGCGACGATCGGCTGAGGGTCGCTCAGCCGCCAGAGCATCAACTCGGCCGACAAGCCCGTGATGTCCACGGTGGGCTGCCCGTCCGAGGGGCCGCTGGGGGCCCGCTTGGTCGCGATGTCGTCGTCGCTCGAAGGCTTGGCGCGTGTCGCTGCTCCCGGGTCGTTGCTCGGGGCAGAACTGCTGACGATGGCGGCACAGATCGCGTAGCCGATGAGGCCCGTCGCGACGATGGCCGCGCTGCATCCCGCGTACGAGGAAGAGTCGGTGGGGGCGGCGGGCTCCGCTCCCTCGGGATGGGCGCCAACCTCGACCATCTTGGGGGGAAGGAACGACGAACCGCGGGCGATCACGAACAGGTCATCGGGCGAAAATTCGGTGGCCGACAGCTGCATCTTCTGGTCGGCGTCGGCGATGCGGATCGAATCGCCGCGATCGAGATCGACCACGATCATCGCGCGGCCCCCCACGACCCCCGACAGCCACTGCCCGGAGGTCGAGAGACCGAGGCCATACACCAACGGCTTGTCGCGGACCGGAATCGAACGCACCACCTGCCCGCTGTCTACCGCGGCGATGACCAGCAGGCCCTGCTCGCCCGCGAGTGCTACCCGGGCGCCGCCGGACAAAGGCATGGCGCTCCACACTCTGTTTGGCGCGCGAATGGTCCGGGCGGGTGTCCGCGCCGCCACATCCCAGACATACACCTCATTCTGTCGTTGGCTGATGGCACTCAGATGTTTGCCGTCGGGAGAAAATCTCAATCCGATGATGTTGTGTGTGGGACAAGGCAGTTCCCCCATCAATTGACCTGTGCGCGAATCGAACAAGCGCACCGACGATCCATTCGCCAATGACATCGCGATGGTGCCCTCCGATGTGGCCATCGCGTGGATGCTGCTGTCGAACGGACCGATCCCGCCGCGTGGTTCGGGAGACATCTCGCCGTCAACCGGCTCGAGCGCCGCCGCCCCAGTCTTTGGAACTGGGCTGTTCTCGCTGGGGGTGGCGCACGACGACAGCAAAGCAACCGCCAGCCAAGTCCAACGTCGGCTCCGTTCGGGTCTCGTCGATTCCATGGGCCGCACGGCCAACTAGGTACCACGACGCCATCTGAAAGAGCGAGAGATTGGAGGACTCGCATCTTGATGCGGCCCATGCCGAATTGCTGACTCGCGTGCGTCTTCTGGTGGCGGCCGATAACGGCCATATCGGGGTGGGTGGGTCACGTCGCCCTCACGGAAGTGTGACGACTGCTCAATGGAGCCAGTGTCCTCCGACCCGCCACCGCAGGCGCCGAAGCAGGCGGTGCGTCGCGGGCTGGTCGGAAGGGCGACCTCCGTGAGGTCGAGCACGCGTTCAAGCCCTTTGGTGGGCTGGCGGCATGACGAAGCGGACGTACGGCTCCCTCGTGGCCTTCAAGCAGGCGCTCGAGCAGCGGCTCCGCATCGTTACCAAGTCGGGAGCCGAGTTCGCGCGGAAGCGGCAGCTTCTTGAGTTCGATCGCTCCTCGCCCGAATCAATGCCGAGCTCGGAGGCGCGCCCGCGTCGGTGGTCGCCGCCGTCGCCAGCGCGAACCCGACGGACTGCGGCTCGCTGCCCGACACGATCGCCGGCATGGGGCAGTGTCTGATCGCGATGGTGCGCAAGTACGCGCCCAACGCGCTGGTGGGGCTGCACGCATCCGCTTGGAACATCGCCAGCAACACCGACAATCGCACCGACGTCACCACCGATGCCAGGTCGCTGGCCAGCTTCCTGGCCGCCTGCGGGCAATCCGGCGCCGACTTCATCGTCGTCGAGACCAGCGACCGCGACGCCCGTTACTACCAGACCGTGAAGAATCAGAACGACTGGTGGGACGCCACGGACACGACGCTGCCCGACTATGCGCAGCACCTGACCTGGGTCAAGGCGCTGACCGAGGCGCTGGGAACGCCGGCGCTCTACTGGCAGACGCCACTTGGCAACGCCAGCCAGAGTGACGTCCCTGATCACTATCAGGACAACCGCGTCGATTATTTCTTCGGCGGCAGCGCGGTCGGCGTCTCGAGCGCCGCGCCGACCACGGTCCCCGCGCACTGGGGTGCGCTGGCGGCGGCGCACGTCGTCGGCGTGGCGTTCGGCGCCGGCGCCGGCGATCAGACGACGCCCGAAACCGACGGTGGCTACCTGGTCTCGAAGACCAAGGCCTACGTCGCGGCAGGCGGTCAGGCGCTCTGCCCTTGAGGCGCGCGGCGCCAGCTCGTTCGAAGGGTCTGGTTGCGGTTATGATCCCGCGATGGACCGGGTCAGGCGGATGGGACATGGAGCAGCCGTCTTGGGCATGGTGATCCTCGCGGCCTGCGGTGGCACGGGGGCGGCAGGCGGCGGGGCGGACGCTGCCCCGGACGCAGTGTCCACTGGCGGTGCGGGCTTCGGGGGCGGTCAGGGTGGTGCGGCCGGGGGGCAGCGGGTCCCGGGACTCGCGGGCGCCGGTGGAGGCGCCAGCGTGGCGGCCGGGGGCGCCGGTGGTGGCGGCGGCCTTGGCGGCACCAGTGGTGCGACGGGCCCACATTGGGTCGCGCTGCCTTCTCTGTCGATGCCGCGCTGGAATCACTCGACCACCGTGCTGGCCGACGGCAGGGTCCTGATCGTGGGTGGTCAGTACGCTGCCTACGACGCGACAGCGATGTACATGTCGACGACGAAGGTAGCGGCCACGGCGGAGATCTACGATCCGGCGACCGAGACGTTTACCCCCACGGGCTCGCTGGCAGGACCGAGGTTCAATCATACGGCCACCCTGTTGCCCGATGGGAAGGTCCTCATCGCGGGAGGCGTGAGCGACACCGCCCTGGTGGCCTTCGGGGAGCTTTACGATCCCACTTCCGGCACGTTTCAAACGACGGGAGCGTTGCTGACGCCTCGGAGAGCCAGCGTGGCGACGCTGCTGGACAACGGCAAGGTCCTGCTCGCCGGTGGCAACAACGGCGGCGACCTGGCGAGCTGTGAGCTGTACGACCCGAGCACGGGCACGTTCGCGGCGACGGGCGCCATGGTGTCTCCGCGGCAGGGGCATACCGCCACTCTTCTGGAGGACGGAAGGGTCCTGCTGGTGGGGGGCGGCGTGTTCATCGTGCCACCCCGGTTCGTCACGGCGGAAATCTACGACCCGTCGACGGGCGTGTCCGCCGCCACGGGGCCGCTATCCGAGAGGCGAGACAGTCACACCGCGACGCGACTCCTGGATGGACGCGTCCTGATCGCAGGCGGCGAAGGCGACGGGAATCCGAGCGCGGGCCAGGAAGACCTGGCCACCAGTGAAATCTTCGACCCCACGAGCGGAACCTTCGCGCTGACGGGATCCCTGGCGACCCAGCGCTTTCAGCATACCGCGACGTTGCTTCCCGACGGACAGGTGCTGATAGCCGGCGGAATGAGTCATCTCGCCACGGCGACTTACCTGGACAGCGCCGAACTCTTCGATCCAGCCATGGGAACGTTCACGAGCGCCGGAACGCTGGTGAACGTCAGAAGCGGCCATCAAGCGGCCGGATTGGGCAACGGGAAGGTGTTGCTGGTCGGTGGGTCCCAGGCCGGGAACACGGCAGAGCTCTACGATCCGGCCCAGGGCCTCTTCTATGCGCGAGCTCTGGCCCGCGTGGACCACACCGCTACGTTGCTGTCTGACGGCAAGGTGCTGCTCTCGGCGCAGCCCGACGGCGTGAACCCCTTCGCGATCCGTCACGCGGTCCTTTTCGTGCCCGGTGCTGACATCTTCGTCGCCACCGGTCCCATGATTCGAGCGAGGAGCAGCCACACCGCGACCTTGTTGGGCGACAACCAGGTTCTGATGGCCGGCAGCTTCCCGTGGACAAACACCGAATCACTGATGCGTGCAGAGCTGTACGATCCGGTCGCGGGCGCCTTTGCGGCGACCCCTTCGATGCTGGGGTCGCGGTCGTCGCACACGGCGACTCTTTTGCCAAGCCACAACGTCTTCGTGGCGGGTGGGCTGGACAGCAGCACGGAGACCTTCGACGTCACGACGAAGACGTTCTCGCTCAGCACCCCGCTTCTGGTCGGCCGACGAGCCCACACGGCGACGATGTTACGCAACGGCAAGGTATTGCTGGTGGGCGGTTGGACCACTGGGTCGCTGGACAATCCCTCCACGCTCGCGAGCGCCGAGCTCTACGACGCTGCTACCGGGGCCGTATCCAGCACAGGACCGCTCGCGGTAGCCAGGGCGGACCACACCGCCAGCATGCTGCCTGATGGGCGCGTCTTGATCTTGGGTGGCTGGAGCGGGTCCTTTACGGCCATCGCAGGATACGTCGGGGGCCCGGTCGCGATGGCCGAGGTCTACGATCCCACGACGGGCGCCTTCTCGTATGCGGGGTCGGTCGGCACGGCCCGATATTCCCATGCGGTGACGACCCTGCCGGATGGGACGATCATGATCTTGGGCGGCTCGGATAGCGCCGATCTTTCCACGATGACCGCCGAGCCGCATCCGCTGGCCAGCGCCGAGTTCTATGACCCGATTACCGCGGCGTTCAGGTCGGCTCCGCCGATGGCGGTGGCCCGGATCGGCCCCACGGCCACGCTGCTCGACAGCGGCAACGTTCTGGTGATCGGAGGAAGAGCCTCAGGCCTGAACCAAGTCGTCGCACAGGTCGAGACGTTCTCGCCCTGATGAGCGCGACCACACCACCGAGCCGGATCGCGAGCATGTCGACGATCGAAGCCACGAACGCGAACGTCGTCAAGCGACGACGTGAGCCTCTCCGCTGATTCAAGGGGACGGAGTCTCGCCTGGGACGGCGGGTCGGTTCGACGTCGCCTCCCCGTCGAGAACCCTGCGGACCTTCGCCGCCAGCAACCCTGGCGTGATGGGCTTCTGGAGATAGGCCACGCCATCCTCGATGACACCGTGCCGGACGACGCTGTCGTCCGTGTATCCGGACATGCACAGGACCTTCATCTCGGGGCGGGTCAGGAGCAGGCGCTTCGCCAGCTCGGGCCCGCTCATCTGCGGCATCACCACGTCGGTCAGCAGCAGATCGATCCGTCCTGGATGCCTCTCGCACAGGATCAGGGCTTCCCCAGGGTGCTGGGCTGACAGGACCCGATAGCCATTTGCGCGAAGAATCGTCAGCGCGACCGCGCGCACCTGCTCTTCATCTTCGACCAGCAAGATCGTCTCGGTGCCGCGGAGACTTTCCGGGCCGGCGGAGCTCTTCGGCTCCTCCACGGCGGCGTCGACGCGCGGCAGGTAGATCTTGAACGTGGTCCCCCTGCCTGGCTCGCTGTAAACCCAGATCGTTCCCTCGCTCTGCTGGACGATGCCGAACACCGTCGACAGGCCCAGCCCGGTGCCCTTGCCCGCCTCCTTGGTGGTGTAGAAGGGCTCGAAGATGCGGGCTTGAACCTCGGCGCTCATGCCGATTCCCGTGTCGCTCACCGCCAGCATCACGTACTGCCCGGGCTTCACCCGCAGATGTTTGGCGGCGTGGTCCTCGTCCAGATCGACGTTCGTCGTTTCAATGGTCAACTTGCCGCCGGTGGGCATGGCGTCGCGGGCGTTGACGACCAGGTTCAGGACGACCTGTTCGACGTGGGTCGGGTCGACCTTCACCCGCCCCGGTGACAGGGGGGGCACCAGCACCAGCTCGACGTCTTCCCCCACGATGCGCTGGACCATCTTGATCATGCCCCGCAGCAGCTCATGGAGATCCACGACGATCCGCTCGGTGACCTGCTGCCGGCTGAAGAGCAGCAATTGCCGGGTCAGCGCCGCGGCGCGCGTGGCCGCCTTGTGGGCCTCCATCAGATCGTCGCGGAGGGGATCGCCGACGGCCAGCGCGTTGGCGGTCAGCTCGACATACGTGAGGATGACCGACAGCAGGTTGTTGAAGTCGTGGGCCACGCCGCCGGCCAGGCGGCCGATCGCCTCCATCTTCTGCGCTTGCCTCAGCTGCTCTTCACTCAGACGGAGGGCCTGCTCGGCGCGCGCGCGTCCCGCTTCGGCCTCCCGACCGGCGAGCCGCTGCGCATGCTCGCGCAGCTCTCGTTCGATCGCCGCCGTCAACCGCCCCAGCTTGTCCTTGAGGACGTAGTCCTGCGCGCCGGCGCGCATCGCATCGACCGCGGTCTCCTCGCCGATCGTTCCCGACACGATGATGAAGGGAAGGTCTGGTTCCCTTTCGCGTAGCAACGCCAAGGCAGCCAGGGCGCTGAATTTCGGCATCGACCAGTCGGACAGCACCACGTCCCAGGAGGCCCGGTCCAGGCAGGCGGTCATCGCCTCGGGGGTGTCGACGCGCTCCACCTCGATCGGCCGCCTCAGACCGCGCAGCGCCTGGACCACCAGCTTCGCGTCGCTCGGCGAGTCCTCGACCATGAGGATCCGAAGCGTGCCCGTCACGACTCCCTCGGTGCGGGCGCCGGCTCGTTCAGCAGCAGCCAGAACAGCCCGAGGGTCTTGGCCGCCTGCACGAACTCGGAGAACTCCACCGGCTTGCGAACATAGGCGTTCGCCCCCAGCGCGTAGCCGCGCAGCACGTCCTCGTCCTCGCGCGAGGCGGTGAGGATGATGACCGGCAGCAGCCTGGTCCGCTGGTCGCCGCGGATGCGCCGCAGGACCTCCAGACCGTCGATCTTGGGGAGCTTGAGGTCGAGGAGGATCACGGTGGGGACCGCACCTGCGTCGCGGTCGGCATATTCGCCTTCGACGAAGAGGTAGTCGAGCGCCGCCGCCCCGTCGCGCACCACGCAAACCTCGTTGGAGATGCCGCAGTTCTTGAATGCCAACAGGGTCAGCTTCTCGTCGCTGGCGTTGTCCTCGACGAGAAGAATGGTCTTGCTCATGGTCGTCTCCCGGCTCGTACAGGCAAGGTGAAATAGAAGGTGGCGCCCCGGCCCACGGCCCCTTCGGTCCAGATGCGGCCGCCGTGCCGATGAACGATGCGCTGGGCGGTGGCCAGCCCGATCCCCGTCCCCGCGAACTCGGCGTTGGTGTGCAGCCGCTGAAAGGGCGCGAACAGCTTGCTGGCGAACTTCATGTCGAAACCGGCCCCGTCGTCGCGGACGAAGAAGGTGGTCGCTTCGGCCGTCGTCTGGGCGCCGAAGTCGATGTGCGCCCCGGGAACCTGGCCGGTGAACTTCCAGGCATTGCCGAGCAAGTTGTCGAGCAGCGCGCGCGCCAGCCGCCCGTCCACCTCGGCGAACAGGTTCTCGTCGATGTGCACCTCCACCGCCCGGTCGGGCTCGAGCTTGCGCAGTTGCTCGATCACTTCGCGCGCCACCGTCGAGAGGTTGATTCGCTCCGCCTTCAGCTCGCTGCGGGTCACGCGCGCCAGCGATAGCAGGGCGTCGATCAGCTCGCCCATCTTCTTGGCGTTGAGGACGATCTCCTGCAGCCAGTCCTGCCCCTCGGCGTCCAGCTTGTCCCGGTACGTCTCGAGCAGCACGTGGGCGAACCCGTTCATGCCCCGCAGGGGGGCCCGCAGATCGTGAGCGACGGAATAGCTGAACGCCTCCAGCTCACGGCTGGCGGTCTCGGCCTGATCCTTCGCTTGCGCCAGGGCGCCTTCGGCCAGGCGGCGCTGGGTGATGTCTCGGACGATCTTCGACGCGCCGATGAGGTGGCCGTTCGCGTCGCGCACCGGCGAGCTGGTGAGGGACACGTGCAGCTCGCTGCCGTCCTTGCGCAGGCGAACGGTGTCGAACTGCTCGATGCGCTCGCCCTTCGCCAGCTTGGCCAGGATCTCCTTCTCCTCGTGCTCGCGCCCCGCGGGGATCAGCGTCGTGATCGACTTGCCGATGATCTCGTCGGCGGCGTACCCGAAGATGCGCTCGGCCGCCTGGTTCCAGCTGGTCACCACACCGTCCAGCGTCTTGCCGATGATGGCGTCTCCGGACGACTCGACGATGGCGGCCAGGCGGAAGCGTTGCTCGTCGGACCGCTTGCGCTCGCTGATGTCCCGGATGGCGCTGTTCACCAGGGGGCCTTGCTCCGTCTGCAGGGGGCTCAGGCTGACCTCGACAGGCACCTCGGTGCCGTCCTTGCGCCGACCGTAGAGCTCTCGCGTGGCGCCCATCGCGCGCACCTGGGGCGCGGCCGCGTAGTCCTGGCGATGCCGCGGGTGGATGGCTCGGTAGCGCTCCGGGAGCAGGATCTCGACCGGTTTTCCGATCAACTCCGCCCGGTCGTACCCGAACAGGTTCTCCGCCTGGCCGTTCACCAGCGCGATCTTTCCGTCCGTCGTGGCGATGACGACCGCGTCGGGGGCCGCCTCGAGCAGGGCGCGGAACTGCGCCTCCGAGGCGCTCACCTGGCGCAGATGCGCGACGGCCGCGGCCGCCTGCTTGTTCTGCGTCAGATCCAGCACGAAGGAGATGGTTTCGTTCTCCGGGCCCGCCAGCAGCGCGCTGCCGATCATCACCGGAACGCGGTGGCCGTCCTTGTGGAGGTACTCCATTTCTCGGAGCGCGATGATCCCCGCCGCGCGCAGGTCGCCGATCGCGCGAAGGTCGGCCTCCCGCCACTCCGCGGGGGTCAGCGAGGACCAGGGCACGCGCCCCGAGAGGATCTCGTCGCGGGAATATCCAAGCGCGTCCAGGAGCGCGTCGTTCACCTCGATGATGCGCCCATCGAGCGTGCCCACGACGACGCCGATGATCCCCGCCTCGTACAGCGCCGTGAGGCGGGCCTGGGACTGGTCCAGCCGGTCCTGGCCTCTCTTCAGCGCCCGCGCCGCCGTCATCTCCCTGGTCAAGTCGCGAAAGATGATCACCACGCCACGCAGGCGCCCGGCGGCGTCCCGGATGGGCGCGCCGCTCTCGGAGATGGCGCGCTCGCTCCCGTCGCGGCAGACGAGGAGGGTGTGGCCGACCAGGGCGACCGCCCCGTCACGCAAGACGCGATCGAGGGGGCCGGCCACTGGCTGGCGCGTGCCCGCGTCGATGACGTGATAGACGTCGGTGAGGTTCCTGCCCGCGGCGTTCGTGGCGGACCAGCCGGTCAGCTCCTCGGCGGCCGGATTCATGCGGCTGATCCGTCCCGACGAATCGGTGGCGATCACCGCCTCGGCCAGGCTCTGCAGGGTGATCCGCAGATCTTCCTCGCTGGCTTCCAGCGCTTCCTGGGTGCGCCGGCGCTCCGCGACCTCCGCCTCCAGCGCCCGGGTCGTGCGCAGCAGCTCCGCGGTCCACTCACTCCCTTCCGCGACATTCACCATGTCGTTGCCGCTTCTTCCCGCCTGGACCGCCGAGCTGAACCAGTGGAGTGAACGGGCGCCCGATGGGCGCCGGGGCGGCTCGGCTGCGCCCGCGGAGGCGGCGTCAATGCGTTCGCTCCGCCGACCGGATGAGCTCGGTGGCGCGCCAACGTT
The DNA here is from genome assembly GCA_036500205.1 of Polyangia bacterium. Lineage (GTDB taxonomy): Bacteria > Myxococcota_A > Polyangia > Fen-1088 > Fen-1088 > DASYCK01. The sequence goes on from DASYCK010000047.1 coordinate 39,790, forward strand.
CTATCGCCCCGCAAATTGCTGACTCCCACGCTGCCCCGCCCTCTTCAAGAGCCCTCAAACCATCGCGATGCCTGGCCCGCGGCCAGTGGTCAGTTAACGTAACATGATCGCCCGCGGACCGATCAACGTTTCAACGCAGAACTACCCGGCAACCTGGGGAAATACCGAGTCGCGGGGGCAGGGGGCCATGGCAGGTAAGGCCGCCGCTGCTCCACCCGTCAGCCGGGCGACAGATCGATCGCGTCGGGTAGCTCGTTCGGGTTCGCGGCGGCATCGAGGGGAAAGTGGCGAGCCAGCTCGTCACCGACGGTCTCGATGGCCCGCAACACGGCGCGATTCGGCTCGCCCTCACGCAGCAGCCCGGTCAGGAGCGCGGCGGTGTCGCGCCAGAAGGCATCCCCCACGCGCGCGTGGATCCCTTGGTCGCCCAGCACCACCACCTGCCGCCGCGCGGGCGCTATCAGGATGAGGACGCCGTTGCGGTGGTGGGTGGCGTTCATGCGCAGCCGGTGAAAGGCGCGGGTCGCCAGCCGGTGCGGATCGCCGCGAAAGTAACCCGCGATGGAAAGGCGGATCTCGCCCGACGTGTGGGCCTCGGCGCGCCGAATGGCCTGCTCGATGGACGGAAGGTCGAGGGCCTTCAGGAAGGCGCCCCTGGCGGTGGTCACCATGACCCTGACGCGCCCCCGCCGCCCGAGCGGCCGCCACCGCCGCTGAACCCACCGCCGCCTCCGAAGCCGCCGCCTCCCCAGCCGTCACGGCTTCCCGAACGGCGTCCGCCGGACCCGCCGATGTTCGTCAGCATCAACAGCGCCAGCCCCGGGTGGGTGGCGACGAACCCCACGAGCAAGAGTCCCACGATCCCCAGCAGAATCAGCTGACCGAGCCCCAGGCTCGGCCTGCCTCGTTCCGGGATGTCGGCCGTGGGATTGGGTCCACCACCGAGCACGTCGACGATCGCCGTGATGCCCGCCCGGGCCGCGCCATCACGATCGCCGGCCTGTAGCCGGGGCGCGATCTGCTCGCGGATGATCCGCGCGGCGCGCACGTCGGGCAAGCGAGCCTCGAGCCCGTAGCCGACCTCGATGCGCAGCTTGCGATCGTCGGCGAGCACGAACAGCACCACGCCGTCATCGAGGCCCTTGCGTCCCACGTGCCATGCGGCGAACGTCCGCACGGCCCACGTCTCGAGCGGCTCCCCGCCCGTCGTGTGTCCGATCCACAGCAGCACCTGGTGTCCCGAGGCGAGCTCGTAGGCAGCGAGGCGTTGCTCCAGCTCGGCAACGACGGGAGCCGACAGAAAACCCGCCTGGTCCGTCACGAAATCAGTCGGGGACGGCGGCGGGGCGGGGGACGCGGCCCGCGCGGGCCAAGCCCCCGCGGCGGCGAGGGCGACCAGCAGGGCCAGGCTCAGACGGTGGGGAACGGACTTCCGCACGTCAAAACTTGACCTGGGGAGGCGTCGCCGCCGCCGCGGACGCCTCGAAGTAAGGCTTCTCCGCGAAGCGGCTGCCGAAGAAGCCCGCGAGCACGACGGTGGGGAATGACTGGCGCTTGGTGTTGAAGCCCTGCGCCGCTTCATTGAAGCGCATGCGCTCGACGGCGATGCGGTTCTCGGTGCCCTCGAGCTGGGCCTGCAGATCACGGAAGGCCGCCGTGGCCTTCAGGTCAGGGTAGCGCTCGGCGACGACCAGCAGCCGCGACAGCGCCGACGAGAGACCGTCCTGCGCCTGCTGGTAGCGCTTCAGAGAATCCGGATCGGAGGGAGCCTGGCTGGCGCTGGCCGCCACCTGACCCACCTGAGCGCGCGCGGCGGCGACGGCCGTGTACGTGTCCTTTTCGAACGCGGCGGCCCCTTTCACCGTCGCGACGAGGTTCGGGACCAGGTCGGCGCGGCGTTGATAGACGTTCTGGACCTGGCCCCACTGGGCTCGAACGCCCTGATCGAGCTGGACGAGGCTGTTGTACGTCCCCACGCCCGAGATCCCCACCAAAACGGCCAGCGCGATGAGCGCGAGCGGAATCCATCTTTTCATACGTCTTCTCCTGATCCCTCCACGCTGAAAATGCAAGCCGGGCTTCGCGGATGCCCGTTCGTCGTTGCTTCAGCTCGGCCCATCATCGCGCTGCCGGGACCTGCTCCAGGGCATGGAAATAGTGACGCACGTGCGCGACGATCTGCCGATCGCTGGGATGGTCGACCGTCTCGACACCGACGACGCGAGACTCGAGCGTGGGGGCGTGCTTCTGCAGATACCGCAGCAGATGGAGCTTCGCCATCGAGGGGCCGAGGATGAGGATCGGACCGGTGCCGGTCAGCGCCCCGGCGACCTCCTCGAAAAAATGGCGCTCGTCATCGGGGTGGTCGTGCGCACCGAGCTCCTGCTTCTTCGGGTGGCGGTGGAGGTGCCGGGCCGGCGAGTGCAGGGTCGTCTCGTCGAATCGCTCGCCGTCGATGTGAAAGATCCGGGCTTCGTGACTGTCGAGCCAGACTGCGCGTTCGTCCATGGGGTTCGTCTCCGTCCGTTGAGTTGCGATGTCGTCGAGGTCATCACGAGAGCCGTGCACCAATCGTGCCGGACGATGGCGTGGCTGGGCGGCGCTGGCCGCTCGCATGCCGTGCGTAGAACCAGCGCTTCACCAGCTCGACGGTGAACAGGTAAACGACGACGGTCCCGCCCAGGGCCACGAAGAAGAGGGGGGGAAGGCGGACGAAGCCGAGGGTGGCCGCCAGCGGGGAGAAGGGGAGGGCGACCCCGAGCGCCACCACCAGCAAGGACGTCGCGATCAGCGGTCTGCTGGGACGATTTCGCAAAGGGTTGCCGCGGGTACGGATCACGAAGATCACCAGCGCCTGGGTGGCCAGTGACTCGACGAACCAGCCGGTCTGGAACAGCGCCTCCGGGGCATGGAGCAGCCGCCTCAGGATGAAGAAGGTCAGGAAATCGAAGGCCGAGCTGACCGGCCCGATCACCATCATGAAGCGGCGAATGAACGTCATGTCCCAGCGACGCGGCCGGCTGATGAAGTCGTCGTCGACGGCATCGGTGGGGATGGGAATCTCCGAGAGGTCGTAGAGGAAGTTGTTGACGA